>CABSNL010000062.1 GCA_902479095.1 uncultured Collinsella sp.
TCAGCCTCGGTCTCGTGGGCTCGGAGATGTGTATAAGAGACAGGTTCTCGGTCGTACCGGCAGTCTCGTTGCTCACCGTGGCCTTCTCGGCGGTGCTGGCGTTGATGCCAGCCTGCAGTGCGGCGTTGGCCTCGGCCTCGGCGGCAAGCTCGGCCTGCAGCTGTGAATCCAGAGAGTTTACGACGTTCTGGGCTTCAGCCTGCTGGGCGTTAAGCTCGTCGACCTTCTTTTGCGTGGCGGCGACGTTCTTCTCCTGCTCGGCCTGCTTATCGGTGAGCTGCTGCTTAAGCTCCTTGACCTCTTGGATGGTCTGAGCCTGCTTATCGGAAACTTTGCCGTAGTAGAACAGGCGGTTGAGCATATCGCTCAGGTCATCGACACCCGTCAGAACCTGAAGTAGGCTCAGACCGCCGGTTTTGTACTCGCCGGCGACATAGGTCGAGAGCTTGGCCTGACCATCGGCGATCTCCTGCTGCTTTTGCGTGATCTCGCCGGCAGTCTGATCGAGCGCCTGCGTCTGCGTGGCGAGCTCATCGTAAATCTGCTGGGTTTGGGTACCGATCTGCTCGAGCTTCGTACGAGCAGCGGCAAGGTCGGATGCGGTATCGGCGTAGGCAGGAGCCGCGAGGCCCAAGCCCAAAACACAAGCGAGGGTTGCCGTAGCAGCGCAGCGTGCCATGTTTTTGTGCGTGTTTGCTGTGCGCATGTAGCTTCCTTTCCAGTAACTAAGGGTAACGGCTAGTCCACCGTCACCAGGCTAAAGAGCTCCACATCGTCATCAGACGGCGTGAGCTTCTCGCGCGGGTTGAGAAACGCAAGCTCAAGGATACAACCGTAGCCGACAAGCTTTGCGCCCATATCTCGCACCAGTTTACCTGTTGCCTCGACGGTTCCGCCCGTCGCGACCAAGTCGTCCAGAATCAACACGGTATCTTTAGAGCTGATAGCGTCGGCATGAATCTCAATTGAATCGGTGCCGTACTCGAGCTCGTAGCTCTGGCTTACGGTCTCGCGCGGCAGCTTACCCGGTTTACGTGCGGGAACAAAGCCAGCGCCAAGGGCTACAGCCACCGGTACGCCAACCATAAAGCCGCGAGCCTCGGGACCCACGACCTTGGTGATTCCCATGCCGGCAAAGTGCTCGGCGAGGGCATCGGTCATGGCTTTGAGCGCCTCGGGATTGCCAAAGAGCGGCGTGATGTCTTTAAAGATGACTCCGGGCTCGGGATAGTCGGGGATGTCGACGATTTGAGATTCGAAGTCGTACATTACATGACCTTTCAATGGGTTGCCGAAATTTCGGCAGCGGTTATTTGCCCGCGGTGGCGGTGCCGGATTGCGAAGGAGCGACAACCTTGAGCGGCTTTACGAGAGAATCCTCGTGCGAAGCCGGCGCGGCTGTTTCTTCGTTTTTGGCCTTGGTGGACTCGGAGCGAGTGATTTCTTCATCGAGTGCATCGATATCGGCGTCCTCGACCACGGCGTTGAGCGACTCAAAAACGCGGTTCTTGAGCAGCGCGGTGTGCACGCCCTCCGTCAGGTCGTGAAGCTTCTTAAACGCACGCTCGAGCTTGGCGTCGCGCTCGTCATCGGAGGTATCCATTCCGAGCATGCTCACGAGCACCTGCTCAAACATCGAGGACTCGCGGTTGGCGGAAGACACGTACTGGCGCAGGTTGCGCGGCTCGATATGGAAGCGTGACAGCTCGGAGCAGTAGCGGATGATCGGAAAATCGCGACCATCGACGAGTTCACGATTCTGTGGACTCTTGATGATGCGAATGAGGTCGTTCTCGGCGAGCGAGCGGATAAACGAAATCTCGACGCCCAGCATATCGGGAATGGTCTCGATGGGATGCAGCTTTTGCTTAGTCTCCTTGGGCTCCGTCTTGAGCGGAACATCGGACAGCAAGCCCACCTCGTAGGCGAGCGTTGACAGGTCCGTGGCGTTTTCCAACCGCTGCTTAATCACGTTGAGCGGCATGTAGCGAGTCTTCTGCAAGTGCAGAATGACTTCCAAGCGATCAACGTCCTCCTTGGAGTACTGACGGTATCCCTTAGGCGTACGATGAGGGGTAATGAGCCCCTCATCCTCTAGAAATCTAATTTTTGAGTTCGAAAGATCGGGGTATGCGCCTCGAAGTAGGTTGACGACTTGGCCGATACTCAGATAGTTGCGTTCGGCCATGCCCTACTCACCGGTTTCGATGCGCTCCGGCGTGCTCTCGTGGTAGATGAGCGTAAACGTACCGATCTGGACGGAAGAACCGTCGTGCAGCGGGGCTGCATTGACGATGGCACCGTCGACCCAGGTGCCATTGAGCGAGCCCAAGTCCTCGATGCGAGCGCCGAGGCCCTCGCGAATAATGCGCGCATGACTGCGCGAAACAGTCATGTCATTGAGGAAGATGCCGTTCGCGGGATCGCGGCCGATGGTGGTCACGTCGTCCTCGAGCTCAAAAGCGGCACCCGTCTGCGGACCCTTGACGATGGACAGAACGGGGGCGGTGATGCGCACGTTGGCCATGAGGTCGGGAACGGTGACGTCGCTTGAAGGCACGCGGAATACGCAGGTAGCGTCAGCAGTCTTATCATTCTGAGGCATATTGTTAACCATGTTGTCCATGACAACCCCTAACTTATCGCGGACGTGCCGCAAATAATGAACCGTACGTAATCATACCCCAACGAATCAGTCTTCGATTTCAGGGTTCAGAAAGTCGATGTCCTCGTCCTCGGGATGCGTGAGAGCTTGTTTAATGGCCGCTCCGCCCTTAATGGAGTAGATGACAGCCGTGAGCATGGAGAAGATCACGCCGCCGTACACAAAGAAGATGCCGAGGGGCACCGAGCTTCCGTTGAGGCCCGGGAAGGCCGTAAGGGCTGAAGGCAAAAGATGCAGGCCGTCAATAACGGGGAACCCGAGTAGCATGAGCGAGAAGCCGGTCATGAGCAGCGCCGTGGCAATCTTTCCGGGGAAGACGACATCGATGGGGCGACGGTGATAATGGCGCACGATAAGCGTGCCGATGCCCAAATAGATGTCGCGGCCAATAATGAGCACGCAGACCCAGATGGGCAGCTCTCCGCGAACCACCAGTCCCAGCACGCCGGTGAACAGCAGCGCACGGTCACAAATGGGATCCATGACCTTGCCGAGCCACGAGACCGTCTTAGTCATGCGGGCGATCTGACCGTCCATCCAGTCGGTGGAGGCGGCAACGGCGTAGATAACGATGGCGATGACGCGGTTGTTATCCGTCACAAACAGGTACAGAAATACCAGGGTGAGGATCAGGCGCGTAAAGGTGATGAAATTGGAGATCGTAAAGATCTTATTCGACGGGTAATCGGAAGTGCCGATAAGCTCCTTTTTGATCTTCTTTTTGATGCCCACAGGACTCCCCCGCTGGTTAACGACAAAACTTTCGATACTATACCCGTTCCGGCGATGTCTATCCAGCGTAAGCATAGAGAGTCCAGACATGTGGAGGGCGCTTTTAGGCGGCGGGGATTTCGCATTCGTGTACATCAGCCTCCAAACATGTCGAAAAATGTCGATTTTGGTGGCTGATGTACACGTTTTGATTCGGTGATTACATCGAGCGGGAACGTTGTTGCTTTAAGCAAAATAATCATGGTGATTAAAAAAAAAGGTCAGGCACTAGGTGCCTGACCTGCAAACTTCTGGTCGGGACGACTGGATTCGAACCAGCGACCCCTTGACCCCCAGTCAAGTGCGCTACCAAGCTGCGCCACGTCCCGAAGCTTTTGTTTGTTGCTCTGCTCTCGCTCGCAACAGGGAGTATATTAACCCGAAACTTTAGACTTGTGCAAGAACTTTTTTACAAATTTTGAAGCAAGTCCAAAATTGTATCTGCGAGCTGGGGTTTTGTTAGTACGGGAAGTTCTTGCGTACCCGTTGTGCTCACAATCCAGGCCTTGTTGGTGTCGGTCCCAAAGCCCGAATCGGTGCGTGAGACATCGTTGGCGATTATTACATCGCACCCCTTGCGGGCCAATTTGCGCTCTGCGTACTCGACAACGTTATCGGTCTCGGCCGCAAATCCGATCACGCATCGCTCGCCCTTCTGGCGCGAGAGCTCGGCCAAAATATCGACCGTCTCGACCAGTTCGATGCGATCCAGGCGCTCGTTGGCCTTTTTGAGCTTATGGTCCGCAGGGGCCGCGGGGGTGTAGTCGGCGACGGCGGCCGCACAAATTGCCGCATCCGCCGTCTGGAAGGCGCTCAGGGCCGCCTGGAGCATCTCTGCGGCGGTCTGCACACGCACGCACTCCACGCCGCGGGGCACATCGAGTGATGTCGGTCCCAACACGAGCGTGACCGCAGCGCCGCGGCGTGCGGCCTCCCCCGCCAGGGCGATGCCCATCTTGCCCGAAGAGCGGTTGCCAATGAATCGCACGGGGTCGATCGGCTCGTGCGTGGGACCGGCGGTAATTACGATGCGCTTACCTGCCAGGTCCTGTGGCGCGGGGTTGAACACCTCACAGACAGCCTCTACGATGTCCTCGGGCTCGCTCATGCGTCCCGTGTCCACGTCGCCGCAGGCAAGGTAGCCGCTGCCCGGACCCACCACATGGACACCGCGCTCGAGCAGCGTGGCCATGTTGGCCTGCGTCGCCGGCGCCTTCCACATGCCGTTGTTCATAGCGGGTGCGATCACGATGGGTCGCGGCGTCGCAAGCAGCGTGGTGGAGATGAGGTCATCGGCGACGCCGTTGGCCATCTTGGCGATGATATTGGCCGTCGCGGGCGCCACGACCACCAGATCGGGCTCCTGCGCCAGCGAAATGTGGTGGATGGGGTCGGAGGGATCGTCGAATAGGCCCACCGCGACCGGCTCATTGGTGAGTGCGCGGAAGGTAAGCGGCCCCACAAACTCGGTGGCATGCTCGCTCATAACGACCTTGACGCGCGCGCCGCGCTTTTGCAGCAGGCGCACGATATTGCACGACTTATAGGCGGCGATCCCGCCGGTAATGCCCAGCAGGATCGTTTTTCCCTCAAGTTGCATTGAATTGTTGGGTGCCGCCATCGTTTAAGCTTCCTTGCTCGGGAGCACCAGGAGGCGGTGGCAGTACGGGCAGTGCGTAATTGACCTACCGTCGTGGTTCAGGTCGCTCATGGACGATGCCTGCAGCGCGGTGTGGCAGACCGTGGGGATGTTGCCCTGGATGGTCTCGACGGCCAGGCCGCGGAACTGCTTGAGCAGACGCTCGTAGTCGGTGAGAACGTCGGCCGGCAGCGTGGCAGCAAGCGCGGTGCGCTCCTTAGCGGCGGCGTCAATCTGAGCCTGCAGGTCGGCAGCCTTGGCGCGGGCGGCCTTGGTATCGGCCTTCACGCCCTCCTCGAACTTGGCGATGATTGCCTGCGCGCGGGCCTCGCGGTCGAGCGCCTCCTTATGGGCGACAACGACGTCCTTGCGGGTGTGCTCAATCTTGTCCAGACGCTTGGCCAGGGTGGCGAGCTCGTTTTCCAGGTCCTGAACCTCGCGGTAGTCGGAGCCGTCGACGTGGCGCTTCTTGGCAGCTTCGATGGCGTTATTGGTCTGAATCTCGGTGGTGTTGAGATCGTCGAGCTCAATGTCCAGATCCTTGCGCTGGGCGTAGAGCTTGGTCATCTCGGACTTGAGCTTCACATAGGTCTTGCGCTTGGAAGCGAGCTCCTTGAGCTCCGGCATATTGGCAAGTTCACTCTTGTTGCGGGCGAGCTCCAAATCGATCTGTTGCAGCTTGAGTAGCGTAGCGCCGGCGCTCATAAGTTCTCTCCTTTTGTCACAGTCCACCATTGGCAAGGGTTCAGTATTTTAATCGCATGACGGGGGTCGACCCCGGCGTCAACTGCAGAGTTCATCAATATATCAACGAACGGCTCCTCGGAGCGGTCGTGGCCGAGCAAGATCACCGGTAGCCCACGCAAGGCAAGGTCCTGCGCCACGTGATAGCCTGCCTCGCCCGTCACGACAACATCCGCACCGGCGGCGATGGCAAGTTCGCCAAAGTCACCGAGGGAGCCGCCCAGAATGGCGACGGTGCGGCACGAGCGCTCGGCATCGCCCCATACACGCGGGTCGCTTCCGAAGGCCATGGCAGCACGGGCGGCAAGATCGCGCAGCGTGCACGGGTCGTTGAGCGTCGCAAGCGCGCCAAGGCCGGTCGACTCGGGGTCGTCTACGTGCTCCAGCGAGCTCACGGGCACGGCGTCCAGCAGCTCACTTAGGCAGGCACGCGCCTCGTGCGAGCGGTCCAGATTGGTGTGGAGCGAAATAATGCTCACGCCGCAGCGGGCAGCCTCGTAGAGGGCCGCGCTGCACTGGGGTCGTGTGGCATCCGCCGGACAAAAGGCCTCGGGTGCCTTGATGTATATGGGATGATGCGTCAGCAGCACGTTGGCGCCGGCTTCTTGGGCGCGGCGAACGTTAGCCACGGTCGCATCGAGTGCGCAGGCAACGCCGGTGATCTCCGCGGCCGGATCGCCAACGGAGAGTCCTACGTGATCCCAGCCCTCGGCGTCCGCCTTGGGATAGCGTGCCAGCAGCGCGCGCTCAAGCTCGGCGACGATCATGCGGCACCCACGATCGAGAGCAGCGTCCGGGCGAACTCGTCCAGATCGCTCGGATTCACGCGGTCATCAAAGGAAATGCGCAGTGCTCCCAATGCCTGCTCGCGACCGATGCCCATCGCGCTCAAAACGTGGCTCGGGTCCATGCTGCCGCTCGAGCAGGCAGAGCCGGCCGAAACCCCAAAGCCGGCGGCGTCGAGCTTGACGATGAGCTCCTCGGAGTCCATGCCGTCGACGTAGATCGAAACCATACCCGGCAGACGGTCGACCTGCTCGTAGTCGCCCATGGTGGCATGAATGCGTGGATGGGCCGTAAGCGTGGCGTAGAGTTTGTCGGAAAGGGCTTGCAGTTTTTCGCGCTCCTGAGCCACTTGGGGCACCAGCGTGCGGGCAGCAGCGGCAAAGGCTAGCTGCGTGCGCAGGTCCTGCGTGCCGGCGCGACGTCCGGCTTCCTGTCCGCCGCCAAAGATGCGGGGGCGCAGTGGCGTGCGGGTCTTAACGTAGAGCGCGCCGGATGCCACAGGACCGCCAATCTTATGGGCAGCGACGGACATGGCATCGACGCCCAACTCGGCGGCATCGAGCGGAATGTGCAGATACCCCTGGATGGCATCGGTGTGGAACAGGGCGCCCACGGTATGCGCGGCCGCGGCAAGCTCGCGGATGGGCTGCACCACGCCGGTCTCGTTGTTGGCGACCATAATGCTCACGAGCGACACGTCGTCGCTCAGCAAGTCGCTCAGCGTGGCAGGCTCAATGTAGCCCGCGCGGCAGGGCTGCACCAGGTCGACGGTAAAGCCGGCGGCACGCAGCAGCGGCAGGTTGTCCAGAATCGAATCGTGCTCGATGGCCGAAACGATTACACGATCGCGCTTGCGATCGCGCTGACGAGCGCCCTCGGCAAGACCGAGCAGCGCCAGCTGGTTGGCTTCGGTGCCGCCGTTGGTCAGAACAATCTCGGACGGGCGGACGCGTGCGCCAAAGCTATGGGCGATCTCGCGACGGGCAGCCTCCAGGCGCGCGGCGGCCTTGCGGCCGAGCGAGTGCAGCGAGTTGGGGTTGACGCCGGCAAGCTCGCTGTCGTCGTACTCGCGCTGCGCAAGGAGCGCCTCGGCGCGCATGGGCGTCGAGGCGGCATAGTCAAGATTCACGGGTATGCGGTTTTGACCTGCGGTCATAAGGGTTTATGCCTCCTGTGCAGCCTCGTTGCCCAGCTTCTGCAGCAGCGCAACCTCGGCAGCGGGATCTTCGGACTTAAATACGGCGGAGCCGGCCACGAGCACGTTGGCGCCAGCCTTGACGACCTCGGCGATGTTCTTGGAAGAAATACCGCCGTCGACCTCGATGAGGGGTGAAACGCCGTGACGCTCGCACATGGCTTTGAGCTCGTGTAGCTTGGCGATGGTACCGGGGATAAAGCTCTGGCCGCCAAAGCCGGGGTTCACGCTCATGAGCAGTACCATGTCGACAACGTCGATGATGCTTTCGAGCACACAAACGGGCGTGGCGGGGTTGAGCACAACGCCGGCCTTGACGCCGCGCTGCTGCAGATGCGTGAGCGTGCGGTGCAGGTGCGTGGAAGCCTCGTAGTGCACGGTGATCATGTCGGCGCCGGCGTCGGCGTACCAATCGACCGTCTCGTCGGGGTTCGATACCATCAGGTGCGCGTCGACCGGTACATCGGTGGAGCGCTTGACGGCCTTAAGGATGTCAACGCCAAAGGTGAGGTTGCCGGTAAAGTGGCCGTCCATGACGTCGAAGTGCACGTAGTCGGCACCGGCGATCTTGTCGAGTTCGCCCTTGAGGTTGGCCATGTCGGCCGAAAGGACAGACGGAGCGATTTTAATGGAACCCATGGTAGAAGCCTTTCTGCGCTAGTCGGTGAGTCCGTAGAACTCTTGGGAGGGTACGCGGTCGGTAAGAATCTCGAGTGCCCTATCCAAAGTAACACCGTTGTAGAGCGTTTGCTCCACGGCAAAGGTGAGCGGAATGTCTACGCCCAGTGAACGGGCAAGCTCGCTCACGCTGCGGGCCGCGACGGCGCCCTCGACAACCATATGCGTGCGCGTCTGATACTCGTCGAGCGACACGCCGTGGGCAAACTCGTAGCCAAAGGTGCGGTTGCGCGAATGCTCCGAGGTGCAGGTGGCAATGAGGTCACCCATGCCGGCAAGTCCCATGCAGGTCATAGCTTGACCGCCGCGGGCATGCACCAGACGGCTAATCTCGGCCAGGCCGCGCGTCATGATGAGGGCGAGCGTGTTGTCGCCGGCACCGGTGCCGGCGGAGATGCCGCACACGATGGCGATGACATTTTTCATGGCGCCGCAGACCTCGACACCGGTCATGTCTTGCGACAGATAGATGCGGAAGGCCGTGGACAGGAGCAGGTCCTTAAAGGTCTCCCCTATCTGCGGATCTTTGCTGGCGATGACGGCGGCAGAAAGCCCGCCGCGGCAGATCTCCTCGGCATGGTTGGGGCCCGAGAGCGCCGCCACGCGCGCCTCGTTGCCGATCTCGCTGGCGATGACCTCGCTCATGAGCAGGCCGGACTCGGGCTCAATGCCCTTGGTGAGGCAGAGCACCGGGGTATTGGCTGCGATAAAGGGCGCGGCCTGGTGGCACACGCTGCGAAGGTGCGTCGAAGGAACGGCGAAGATGATGGCCTCGGCGCCGTCGAGCGCCTGTACCAGGTCCGTGGTGGCGACGACGTTGCCGGGCAGCTCGTAGCCCACCAAATACCGGGGGTTGCGGTGCTCGCCATTGATGCCGGCGGCCGTCTGCTCGCTGTGGGCCCACATGGTCACGCGCTCGGCTCGCGCGGCGGCAAGGCCGGCGACGGCGGTTCCCCAGGAGCCGGAGCCAATCAGCGCAACATTCATGACTCTCTCCTACTTATCGTCGGGCTCGGTGACGCGCTTGGTAAACGAGAGCTTGGATTCCTTACCGGTCATGAGCTTTTTGATGTTCGCACGATGGGCCCACACCACGGTGATGCCGATCATCGCCATGCAAAACTTAAGTCCCAGGCTGCTGTACGGAAAGACCGCGCAGGCAGCGATGGGAAGACCGATGGCAGCGGCAAGCGAGCCCACCGACACAAACTTGGTGATGGCGACGGCCACGATAAACATGCCCAGCAACGACAGGCCAATAGGCCAGTACCAGGCGAGGATGACGCCCAGACCAACCGCGATACCCTTGCCGCCATGGAAATTGAGGTAGGGCGAGAAGATATGGCCCCACACAGCTGCCAGGCAGATGACGCCGAGCATCCAGTCGCCGGCGGCGCCGGGGGCCATAATGCTCACGGGGAAGCCATAGCCTAAGTCGGCGATAAGCGGACGCGCGATAAGGACGCAGATGGCACCCTTAAGGCAGTCGAGCAGCAGCGTGAGCGCGGCCACCTTGGGGCCGGCCACGCGCAGCGCGTTGGTGGTGCCGATGTTGCCGGAGCCCGCCTTGCGAATGTCCGTGTGGTTGAACACGCGGCCCAAGATCAGGCCAAACGGAATTGCTCCGATAAAGAACGAGACCACGGCGCAGACGGCGGTCAGCAGAATCGGATTATGCATCCTTTTGCTCCTTCTTTCTAAAGAAGAGTCGAATGGGCGTGCCGGCAAAGTCGAAGCTCGAGCGCATGCGGTTCTCCACATAGCGCTGGTAGGTGTCGTTGACCAAGTCGCTGTGGTTGACGAAGAACGTGAACGTCGGCGGGTTGACGCCCGTCTGAGTCACGTAGTGCATGCGCAGGCGGCGCTTGCCGTCCACCACGGTATGACCGAACTCGCGCAGGTCGGTGAGGAACGTGTTGAGGCGCGAGGTGCTGATCTTTTGCGAGCGCGTCTTTTCGGCGGCGTCGACCATTGCCCAGATCTTCTCGACGCTGCGGCCGGTCAGGGCAGAGATGCGCAGGTACTGGGCCCAGGGAGCCATAACGCCCAGACGGCGGTCGATGGTCTCCATGCAGGCCTCGCGCTTACGGTCGTCGTCGAGCAGATCCCACTTGTTGAGCAGCACCACGATGGCGCAGCCGCGCTCGATGGCAAGACCCATGACCTTCTGGTCCTGCTCAGTGACGCCCACGGAGGCATCGACGACGAGCAGCGCCACGTCGGCGCGGTCGATGGCACGCAGGCCGCGGACCATGGAGTAGTACTCGATGTTCTCGTACACAGTGCTCTTCTTGCGGATGCCCGCGGTATCGACCATGCGGTAGTGCTTACCGTTGCGCTCCACGACGGTGTCGATGGCGTCGCGCGTCGTGCCGGCGATGTTGGACACGATAGAGCGGTCGGCGCCCAGGATGCGGTTGAACAACGAGGACTTACCGGCGTTGGGGCGGCCGATGATGGCGACGTTCAGCGCGTCGGGGAACTCGTCGGCGATCTCGTCCTCCTCCTCGGGCAACAGGGCCACGATGTCGTCGAGCAGGTCGCCCGTGCCGTGGCCGTGCAGGGCCGAGAGCGGCGTGGGCTCACCGATGCCGAGCGAATAGAACTCCCAGATGCTGTCGTTCTCGCGATCGGGGTTGTCGAGCTTGTTCACCAGCAGAAAGACCGGCTTGTCGCAGCGCTTGAGCATGCGAGCGACCGACTCGTCCTCCTCGGTGACGCCGGTGCGGCCGTCGACCACAAACAGGATGACGGCGGCTTCCTCGGCGGCGGCGAGGGCCTGGTCGCGAATGGACGTGGCGAAGACGTCATCGCTCTTGAGCGGTTCGATGCCGCCCGTGTCGACGATGGTGAACTCGCGGCCGTTCCAATCGGCCGTGTGGTACGAGCGGTCGCGCGTGACGCCGCGGGACTCATGGACGATGGCGTCCGAGGTCTGGGCCAGGCGGTTAACGAGCGTGGACTTGCCCACGTTGGGGCGTCCGACGACGGCGACGATAGGTTTCATCTGCACTCCTTTAATGGGTAGGGTCAGTGGAAGTGTTAGAGTCGGCAGGCACAATGCCAAGGATGTGCTCCAGGGTATCGAGCAGCTCATGCGGCATGGTCGACACCACATGAACCTCGGCGCCGCGACTGGTAAGGCTTGCGAGTAAATCGTCACGATGATACTCGTCAAGCGTCATGCCGTCAGCGTTGAACATGAGCTTAGGCACAAAGAGCCTGTCTCTTATACACATCTGACGCTGCCGACGAAGCTAGAAGTGTA
>CABSNL010000063.1 GCA_902479095.1 uncultured Collinsella sp.
TCTACACTTCTAGCTTCGTCGGCAGCGTCAGATGTGTATAAGAGACAGCGCCGAGCTGCGTGCTGTTTGTCGGTATCAACGGCGCCGGCAAGACCACCACGGTCGGCAAGATTGCGAGCGCCATGGCCGCCCGCGGCAAGAACGTGGTCATCGGTTCGGCCGACACCTTCCGCGCCGCCGCTATCGAGCAGCTCGATGTGTGGGGTCAGCGTGCCGGCGTACCGGTTATCAAGCGTGACCGCGGTTCCGATCCGGCGAGCGTGTGCTATGACGTGCTCGACGAGGCCGATAAGCGCGGCAGCGACCTGGTGCTCATCGATACCGCCGGTCGTCTGCACACGAGCCCCGAGCTCATGCGCGAGCTCGCTAAGGTGGTCAATGTGACTCGTAAGCGCGCCGCCAATATGGCCGCCGGTCCCATGCCGGTCTCGGTCGTGCTTGTGATCGATGCCGCCACTGGTCAGAACGGTCTGAACCAGGCGCTCGAGTTTAACGAGGCGCTGGGCCTGGACGGTATTATCATGACTAAGCTCGACGGCACGGCTAAGGGCGGTATCGCCATGGCCGTGGCCGAGAAGCTCAAGCTCCCGATCCTGCGCATCGGCGTGGGCGAGCAGGTTGATGACCTGCAGGAGTTTAACGCCAAAGATTTCTGCCGCGCCCTGGTGGGCGAGTCCAATTAAGGAGTGACTAGTGTTTGATTCCCTGAGCGATCGCCTCAACGACACATTTGACCGCCTGCGCGGCAAGGGTAAGCTGACCGAGGCCGATATTACTTCGGCCATGCGCGATATTCGCATGGCCCTGCTCGAGGCCGACGTTAACTTTAAGGTCGTCAAGGAGTTCGTCGCCAAGACCAAGGAGCGCTGCATGACCGCCGAGGTCATGGAGTCGCTGTCGCCGGCGCAAAACGTCGTCAAGATCGTGCTCGACGAGCTCACCGAGATGCTTGGCTCAACCGAGAGCAAGCTCGTCTTTAGCAACCGCATTCCCAATGTCATCATGCTCGTGGGCCTGCAGGGCTCCGGTAAGACCACGGCGGCCGTAAAGCTGGCCTACCTGCTCAAGAAGCAGGGCCGCTCGCCGCTGCTCGCCGCGTGCGACGTCTACCGTCCCGCCGCTGCCGACCAGCTGGCCACGCTCGGTGGCGAGATCGGCGTGCCGGTCTTCCGCGGTGACGGCGCGCACCCGGTCGACATTGCCAAGGGTGCCATCCAGGAGGCCGTCGACCACCTGCGCGACGTGGTCATTGTCGATACCGCCGGTCGTCTTCAGATCGACGAGCAGATGATGCAGGAGGCCGTCGACATCAAGAAGGCCGTCAAGCCCGACCAGGTGCTGATGGTCGTCGATGCCATGACCGGCCAGGATATCGTCAACGTCGTCTCGACCTTCGCAGAGCGCACTGACTTTGACGGCGTGATCATCTCCAAGCTCGACGGCGACGCCCGTGGCGGTGGCGCACTTTCGGTGCGTCAGGTGACCGGCAAACCCATCAAGTTTGTGAGCATGGGCGAGAAGCCTGATTCGCTGGAGCCGTTCTATCCCGATCGCATGGCCAAGCGCATTCTGGGCATGGGCGACGTCGTCGGCATCATCGAGAAGGCCCAGGAGGCAGCCGATGCAGAGCAGCTTGAGGCTGCCGAGCGTATGCTGCGCGAGGGCTTCACCATGAACGATATGCTCGACCAGATGAAGGCCGTCAAGAAGATGGGCGGCATGAAGGGCATTCTGGGTATGCTTCCCGGCGGCCAGCGCGCGCTCAACCAGATGGGCGGCAACCTGGACGAGGGTATCTTCGATAAGAATGAGGCCATCATCATGTCGATGACCAAGGAGGAGCGCCTGCGTCCCTCCATCATCAACGGCCAGCGTCGCGCGCGTATCGCCAAGGGCGCCGGCGTAACCCCCACCGAGGTCAACAGCCTTATGAAGCAGTGGGGCGAGATGAATAAGATGATGGGCCGCATGCGCACGATGGCCAATCAGGCACAGGCCGGCGGCAAGAAGGGCAAAAAGGGCAAAAAGGGCAAGAGGATGCGCATGCCCAATATCCCCGGCCTGGACGCTATGGGTCTGGGCGGCATGGGCGGCCTGGGTACGGGCGGTCCCAAGTCCGATATGGAGCTGCTGCGCCAGATGGAAGCGCAGATGCGTAATAAGAAATAGAGCTGTAATTCCAGCTTGATATGGCAAAGGCCACTCGGAAGCTACCGGGTGGCCTTTGTTGTTGGCTTTGATTGTTGGGTTGCGCTTAGCGTCGCGCCTTGAGCTCGCGGTGCCGTGCCGTTAGTGACAGCCGCAGCCCTCGTGACCCTCGTGCTCGTGATGGCCGTGGCAGCTGCAGGACTCACTATGTTCGTGGGCATGGGCGTGGTCGTGGCCGTGGCAGCCGCACGTGGCCTCGCCGTTCTGTGCGAGCGTGCCGGCGATAAGGGCCTCGACGCAAGCGTCGCAGCTGCCCTGGGCACCTGCGTATACCGTGATGCCGGCTTGGGCAAGCGCATTGATAGCGCCGCCGCCGATGCCGCCGCAGATGAGCGTGTCCACGCCGCCGTTGGCGAGCAGGCCCGCAAGGGCACCGTGGCCGGTGCCGCCGGTGCCCACGACCTGCTCGTTGAGCACCTTGCCGTCTTGAATGTCGTAGATCTTGAACTGCTCGCTGCGGCCAAAGTGCATAAAGATGTTGCCGTTGTCGTACGTGGTTGCCACCCTCATGGTGTCGACCTCCTTTGCTGGCCATACGGCCGTCACTGTGGTGATGGGGGAGTACGCGATATTGCCGCCCTCGATGACGATTGCCCGTCCATTGACCAGCGCGTTTGCCACCTTGCGATGCGCGCGGCTGCAGATTGCCGCCACCGTGGCGCGGGCAATGCCCATCTGCTGTGCGACTGCCTCTTGGTTAAGGCCTTCCAGGTCGCACAGGCGCAGCGCCTCGAGTTCGTCGACCGTCATGTCGATGGCATCGCCGCTCGCCAGGCCGTCAGGGATAAAGCCGCGGTATTCGGGGATAATCCCGACGCGGCGTATTTTCTCGCGTCTTCCTGCCATGTGCACTCCTTATCTGACATATGTCAACAATAGAATAGCGAACGCGCAGATTTGCGCAAGGAATTTCTGGCATATGTCAGAAAATGAGGGCTTATGTTTGGGCTGTGGGGCTGCGTGCGCCTGGGCTATAATGAATCTCGCTTGTAGGCGACTGACAGGAGGGTCAATGAGCAAAGCTGATCAACAGTTTGTAACCATGTGCCGCGATATTCTGGACCATGGCACCACCACCGAGGGCCAAAAGGTCCGCCCGGTGTGGGAGGATGGCACCCCTGCCTATACCATTAAAAACTTTGGTGTCACGGCCCGCTACGACCTGCGTGAGGAGTTTCCGGCTCTTACCCTGCGTCGTACGGCCCTCAAATCTGCCATGGACGAGATCCTATGGATCTATCAGAAGAAGTCCAATAACGTGCATGACCTCAACAGCCATATCTGGGATGAGTGGGCCGACGAGACCGGTTCCATCGGCAAGGCCTACGGGTATCAGATTGGCCAGAAGAGCCATTATGCCGAGGGTGACTTTGACCAGATGGACCGCGTGCTGTACGACCTTAAGAACACGCCGTACAGCCGCCGCATTATGACGAACACCTATGTGTTTAGCGATCTGTCCGAGATGCACCTGTATCCGTGCGCCTACAGCGTGACGTATAACGTGACGCAGCGCCCGCAGGATGACAAACCGACGCTCAACATGATTCTCAACCAGCGTAGCCAGGACATTTTGGCCGCGAACAACTGGAATGTGTGCCAGTATGCCATTCTGCTGATGATGGTTGCGCAGTCGGTCGATATGATTCCCGGCGAGTTGCTGCACGTGATCGCCGATGCCCATATTTACGACCGTCATGTCGATATCGTCCGCGAGCTTATCGAGCGCCCGCAGTTTGCGGCTCCCAAGGTAACGCTCAACCCCGATGTGCATGATTTCTACGCGTTTACGACCGATGATCTGATTGTTGAGGGCTATGAGCACGGCCCGCAGGTCAAGAACATCCCCATTGCGGTGTAGGTGACGCGCATGACGTGTAAGCTTTCTGCCATTGTCGCTGTGTGCGATGACTGGGGCATTGGCTGCGAGGGTGACATGGTCGTGTCCAATCGCTCCGATATGCGCCATTTTGTAGCGTGCACCAAAGGTTGCCCGGTCATTATGGGACGCAAGACACTTCTGAGTTTTCCCGGCGGACGACCGCTCAAGAATCGCCGCAATATCGTGCTCACCCGCGACGAGAGCTTTGCTGCCGAGGGTGTCGACGTGGTGCATGGCGTCGACGAGGCCTTGGCCGCCGTGGCCGATGAGCCCATTGCGTGGGTGATTGGCGGCGGCGAGGTGTATCGACAGTTCTTGCCGTATTGCGTCGAGGCCGAGGTTACGCATAACCATTGCGTGCATGACGTGGATACGTACTTTCCCGATCTGGATGCCGATCCCGCGTGGGAGATTGCGAGGCGTGGCGGTGTTGCCACGATTGCCGCGGGCGAGGGTGACGAGGGTCTCGATTATGAGTTCGTGACGTATCGTCGCGTTGAGGCGTAAACCCGATTATCCCTTCGGTATTATCGGGTTGAAATGAGTGGCGGGGCAGCGCATGGCGTTGCCCCGATATTTGTATAGGTGCTGTAAAGAAGGGTGCGGGCTGGCTGCTATGACTGATGCCGTTGAGGTGCTGCGAATCGATTCGCTCGAGGACGAGCGGCTCGATGCCTACGTGCGACTGACCGAGCGTGAGCTTCGCTGCGTGCTGGAGCCGCAGAAGGGCATTTTTATCGCCGAGAGTGCCAAGGTTATCGAGCGCGCAGTGCGTGCCGGATACGAGCCGGTGAGCTTTCTTTTGGGCGAACGCTGGCTCGACCAGATGATGCCGCTGTTTGAGCGCCTGGCGGTACGCGAAGGTGCGAGCCCGGTTCCCGTGTTCGTGGCCTCGATGGAGCTTATGGAGCAGCTGACGGGCTTTAACGTGACGCGCGGTGCGCTCGCGGCGTTCCGTCGCCCGCGTCAGATTCCGGTAGCCGAGTTCTTGGGTGGCGTCGTCGAGGCGGCGGGGGAGCGCCCGGTGCGCGTGTGCGTGCTCGAGGGCATTGTCGACCACACCAACGTCGGCGCGATTTTCCGCTCGGCGGCTGCGCTGAACGTCGATGGCATTTTGGTGAGTCCTACGTGCTGTGACCCGCTGTATCGTCGCTCGGCCCGCGTGAGCATGGGTACGGTGTTCCAGGTGCCCTGGACGCGCATTGGCAGCGAGGCGCGCGTATGGCCGCATGATGGGCTGGCGGCGTTACACGATGCCGGGTTTTCGTGTGCCGCCATGGCGTTGACGGATGATTCGGTGTCGTTGGACGATCCCGCGCTGCAGGAGATTGACCGCCTGGCAATCTTTATGGGCACCGAGGGTGCTGGCTTAGGCGCCAAGACCATTGCTGGCTGCGACCGAGCCGTGCGCATTCCGATGGCGCACGGGGTTGATTCGCTCAACGTGGCCGCGGCGAGTGCCGTCGCCTTTTGGCAGCTGTGCCCGCACGTGAGCAACGAGTATCACTACCAGCCGGGGCTGTATCACTAGGCAGATATTTCGCACCGGGCTCTGGTTTGGGGCGTTTCGGCCGATATCGGTCGGTGCTAAGCTGGTATTGGCTTTGGTCTTAAATTGCCGTTTTGTTGTATGACGTACGCTAGTGGGGAGGGCGTGTGGCTAAGAAATCTACGGCTATCGATGTAACGCAGGGTGTTATTTGGCAGCAGCTGCTTTCTCTGTGCGTTCCCATCTTTTTTAGTTCGTTTTTTCAGCAGGCCTACACGCTTATCGGTACCTATATCGTCGGTCAGTTTGGCGGCAAGCTCGCGTTGGGCGGCATCCAGGCCACAATGGTGCTCACCGAGCTCTGCATTGGCTTTTGCGTTGGCGTCGGCGCCGGCTGCGCGGTCATTACGGGCCAGTTTTTTGGTCAGCACGATGACGGGCGCCTGAGCCGATCGGTCCATACGGCCATGACGCTCGCGCTGGTGGGCGGTATCGTTTTCTCGATTCTTGGCATAGTGTTCGTTGAGCCCATGCTGGTGCTTATGAACACGCCGCATGAATTATTGGCCGAGGGCGTGGCCTATGCTCGTTGCTATTTTGCCGCCATGGTTGCGGCGCTGCTGCTCAATATGGGAACGGCATTGCTGCGCGCCGTGGGCGACACGCGCGGGCCTGCTGTGATCATCGCTTCCGGCTGCCTTGTTAATGCGGTGCTGGATGTCATCTTCGTTGCCGTACTGCATATGGAGGCTCTGGGCTGCGGCATCGCGGTGGCGCTGACCATTTGCTCCAATGCCACGATGATCGTGATTCGTATGATGCACGCACCGGGTGCGTGGCGGCTTTCACTGTCCAAACTCGGCATTGATCCTGGTATTTGTAAGAGCATGATTTCGTGTGGTCTGCCGCTTGGCTTTCAGTCTGCTGCGTATTCGATTTCCAACGTTTTGATTCAGGTGTCGGTCAACTCGTTTGGTGCCGATGTCACCACGGCTTGGGGTCTTTCGGGCCGCCTGGATGGCATTGTCTGGATGGTTACCGAGGCGCTTGGCGTGTCGATTACCACGTTCTCGGCACAGAACTTTGGCGCGCGCAACTACGAGCGCATGCGAAAGGGCTACCATACGTCGCTCGTGCTGTCGTTTATGCTCATTGGTGGCCTGTCTGCTGTGCTGCTGGTGTTCTCGGGTCCGTTGTCGCGCCTGTTTGTCGACGATGCTTCGATTTCGGCGTACACAACGACGATTCTTCATTTTATCGCGCCGTTCTACGCGATTTTCTCGATTATCGAGAACGCGTCGGGATCCATTCGCGGCGCCGGCGTGAGCTTGCAGCCCATGCTGCTCACGATTTTTGGCACCGTCGTGCTCAGGGTGATCTGGGTGTTTGCGATTATGCCGTTCGATCCGTCGCTTGGGCACCTGCTGCTGGTCTACCCCGTAACCTGGCTCATCACCGCCATAATGTTCACCATTTACCACCACAGCGGCAACTGGCTAGGTCGCGCCACTGCCTAGCCGGCACTTGGGGACGTTCCTTTTCTGCCGGCACTTTGGGACACTCCTTGTAAAGTAATTTCGCCTTTTTCGGATACTCTGTCTGCCGTGCCCTGTAAACTGTCAAAACGGGCTTAGCAAATTGGATCGTCCGCGCCTATCAGATGTTGCCCGGTGGGTTTGTGATGGGAGGGCGATATGCCAAGAGCTGGTAGAGTCATTTCGTTAACAGGCTATAACCATATAATCGCACGCGGAAATGGCGGCATCTGCATCTTCGAAGACGATGAAGATCGCTATCGGATGCTTACACTGTTCGAGGATAAACTTGTCGGTAATGGCGTTGGCGTTACCGCATGGTGCCTCATGTTGAATCATTTTCACCTTATGGTCGACGATCCTCATGGGAAGATATCTTCGTGCATGAGCGGCGTTCTTACGTCGTATGCGATGTATTTCAATCGCAAAACAGACTGAGTTGGGCACTTGTTCCAAGATAGATTTACTAATATTCCGGTCGAGAATGACGTGCAAGCAATTTCACTTGCCGACTATATTCATATGAATCCGGTCAAGGCGGGTATTTCTGCCGTTGATACATATCGTTGGTCCAGTTACCGAGCATACGCTTACGGCTATGATGGATTTGGATTTTGCGACCCCGGGATTGTTTTGGATCTCGTGGGTGGATCTCTTGAGTATCGGCACTATCTTGCGGATCGAATTGACCAAGCGCCCTACGATGCTGAGCCTCGGCCACGCATTCTGGATGATGAGGCTCTTGAGGTCGCCAAAAGCGTTGCCGCCCCTATATCACTTCCCGAGCTTGCTTCCATGAAGCCATCTGAGCGAAAGCCCATTCTCTGCAAAATGAGAAGAGCGGGTCTCACGATTAATCAAATAGTGAGGGTCGTTGGCATCGGTCGTACGTCTGTTGTTTCTGGTACGGCAGGTTGGAAGATGATTTAGGTTATGGATAGGTGACGGCGCAGGAGTGTCCCCAGCTGCCGGCAGAAAAGGAACGTCCCTAAGTGCCGGATTAGTATTCGATGCCTTGGCGGGCTAGGAGGCCTTCGTCGAAGTAGTGTTTGACGGGGCGCATTTCGGTTACCAGGTCGGCAAGGTCGGCGAGGGGCAGCAAGCCACGGCCGGTGAGCACGAGCTCCGTGGTGGCGGGCTTCATTGCGATTAACGCTTCGACATCTTCGCGCGTCACAAAGCCCCGTCGCATGGCTTCTCCCAGCTCATCCAAGATCAGCACGTCGACCTGGCTAATCTGCTCGCATGCGAGCTCCATGATCTGTGCGGCACAGGTTTCGGGCGTGTCGCGGTCGGCTTGTACGATGCGTAGCCCCAATCGAGGTGCTGCGTCATGTTCGGCACAGTGCAGCTTCTTGGCAAACTGAAGCATGAGCACGTTAAGTCCATAGCCCGTGGCGCGCAGCGCGAGGCCCAGCGCAGCCGTCGTCTTGCCCTTGCCGTCGCCTGTATAGATTTGAACCTTGCCGACTTCCAGTGATGCCATCTCTGTCCTTTCGTGCCCGGCGTCGGTTTATCGCCGTCTGGGTTGGGTATTCTAGAAAGCATTATCAACCCCAGTAGATGGAGTTCAAGCAGATGGAGATGGATGACAACAAACGTAGACGGAATATGATCCTCTACGTGCTCATCGCCTTCGTCGTCTACCTCGTGCTCTCGACCGTTCTGTTCCCCAACATCGGTCACACGCAGCAGATTACGAAGACCGATTACTCGACGTTTGTCAAAGCGCTCGATAAGAAGAGTGTCGACAAGGTCGAGTACAACACGGACGATTACACGATTTATTACACCAAGAAGGGCGAGGACGAGAACATCGCCTACAAGACGACCGGTGTGCCGAATGACGCGGGCTTTACCGATCGCGTGCTTGAATCTGGCGCCTCGCTTGAGTCGGTCGTTTCCGATAAGAACTCGGGCCTGATGACCTACTACTTGCTCACCCTCATTCTTCCCATAGCCATCTTCTTCCTCATCGGTTGGTGGCTCAACCGCCGCATGAAGAAGGCTATGGGCGATGACGGTCCGTCGATGAACTTTGGCGGCGGTGGCTTTGGCGGCGGTGGACTGGGTAAGTCCGGCGCGCGCGTGATCGCCTCCAAGGACGTGGGCGTGACCTTTAAGGATGTCGCCGGCCAGGAAGAGGCCAAGGAATCCCTCAAGGAGGTCGTCGACTTTCTGGAGAAGCCGCAGCGCTACGAGGAGATCGGCGCCAAGCTGCCGCGCGGTGCTCTCCTTGTTGGCCCTCCGGGCACCGGTAAGACCCTGCTCGCCAAGGCCGTTGCCGGCGAGGCGGGCGTGCCGTTCTTTAGTATTTCTGGTTCTGAGTTCGTCGAGATGTTTGTCGGCCGCGGTGCCGCCAAGGTTCGCGATTTGTTTAAGCAGGCCAAGGAAAAGGCCCCGTGTATCGTGTTCATCGACGAGATTGATACCATCGGCAAGAAGCGCGATGGCGGCGGCTTTAGTGGCAACGACGAGCGCGAGCAGACGCTCAACCAGCTGCTGACCGAGATGGACGGCTTCGATAACCACAAGGGTATTGTCGTTCTCGCTGCTACCAACCGTCCCGACAGCCTTGATCCGGCCCTGTTGCGCCCCGGCCGTTTTGACCGCCGTATCCCCGTTGAGCTGCCCGACCTGACCGGCCGTAAGAACATTCTTGAGTTGCATGCCAAGAGCGTGAAGACGCAGCCGCCGATCGACCTGACCGCGATTGCCCGCGCCACGCCCGGTGCCTCGGGCGCCGACCTGGCCAACATCATCAACGAGGGTGCCCTGCGTGCCGTTCGCGAGGGTCGCAAGCGCGCCACGCAGGACGATTTTGAGGAGTCGGTGGAGGTCGTCATCGCCGGTCAGCAGCGCAAGTCCACGGTGCTGTCCGACCACGAGAAGCAGGTCGTTTCTTATCACGAGATCGGCCATGCCATCGTTGCCGCTCGCCAGAAGGGCTCTGCGCCGGTCACCAAGATCACCATCGTGCCGCGCACGAGCGGTGCTCTGGGCTACACCATGCAGGTCGAGGAGGATGAGCGCTTCCTGACCACGCGCCAGGAGGTGCTGGACAAGCTCGCCGTCTATTGCGGCGGACGTGCCGCCGAGGAGCTTATCTTTGGCGAGATGACGACCGGCGCCGCCAACGATATCGAGCAGGCCACCAAGCTCGCCCGTAACATGGTGACGCGCTTTGGTATGTCCGACGAGTTTGGCATGATGGCGCTCGGTACCGTTCAGAATGCGTACCTCAACCAGGACACGTCGCTCACCTGCGCCCCCGGTACGGCCGAGCGCGTGGACGCGATTGTCGTCAAGCTGATCGAGGATGCGCACGACCGCGCCCTGCAGATCCTGAAGGAGAACAAGTTTAAGCTCCACGAGCTGGCTCGTTACCTGTACAAGAAGGAGACGATCACGGGCGAGGAGTTTATGAATCTCCTCACGCGCGAGAATCCGCTGATGCCAAAGCAGCAGTAATACTGGTTGCGCAGTGTCAATCGCCCCATTTGAGTGCCCATCTCAAATGGGGCGTTTTGCGTGGGGAGTGTTGTATATGAAGATCGTGGTGAGCGCCTGTTTAATGGGCGAGAGCTGCAAGTATAACGGGCTCGACAACTACCATCGCGAGCTGGTCGAGGCATGCGAGCTCACGGGGACCGAGGTCCTCTTGGTGTGTCCTGAGGTCTTTGGGGGTCTGCCCACGCCGCGCAAGCCGTCCGAGATTGTGAACGGCGAGGTTCGTACCTGCGAGGGCATCTCGGTTGATCGCGAATTTCGCCTGGGTGCCCAACGTGCGCTCGATATGTGCGAGCAGGCGGGCGGGCCGGAAGAGATAGCCGCGTGCATCCTTCAGGACCGCAGCCCCTCGTGCGGTGCGGGTCACATCTACGACGGCACCTTTAGCGGTACGCTCACCGCGGGTAACGGTGTTTTCGTCGACCTGCTGCTGCGTCACGGGTACCGCGTGATTCCGGCCAGCGAGTTCGATCCCAGCATGTTGGAACATTGTCCACAGCACTCGAACCGAACACTTCCTCACGGGTGACCGTTTTGGCATCATCTGTGAAGTCGATATTGAGTACGACCCGGTCATCAAAGACGTAGACCGAGTTGACAGGTGCCGTACCCAGGCAGTCCCTCCCCGCGGCCCTCGCGCAGGAACGCGTACAAGGCCCTCCCGTCTCTTGCGCCCCTCCTGCCCCAAACCCTGCTAGGAGCGAGTGCAGCAAACTGGAAGTTTAAATTAGTCTTTGCAAATAACCTTTGAACCTTCACCATCAATTACAATTCCCTGA
>CABSNL010000064.1 GCA_902479095.1 uncultured Collinsella sp.
AGATCAGCCTCGGTCTCGTGGGCTCGGAGATGTGTATAAGAGACAGACCCAGATGGGACCGGACTGAACGCCGGCCACGAAGGTGAGGAACTCGGAGATGAACAGGGCGAACGGCGGGAAGGCGGCGAGCGCGAGCAGGGCGATGATGGTGAGCGCTGCCGTGACGGGAGCGATCTCGACGACGCCCTTGATCTTGTTCAGGTCGCGGGTGTGGTAGATGTGCTGGATGTTACCGGCCATGCAGAAGGCGAGCGCCTTCGTGAAGCCGTGGAAGATGCAGTGCAGCAGGCAGGCGGCGATACCGAGCGGGCCACCGATACCCAGGCACAGCGCGACCACGCCGACGTTGTCGACGGAGGAGTACGCGAAGCGGCGCTTGATATCGTCCTGCTTGAAGATGCACAGGGCAGCCACCAGGATGGACAGCGTGCCCAGGATGAGCAGGAGCGTTCGCGGATAGGTGTCGCCCACCGTGATGATGGACAGGGAGTAGAAGCGGATGATCACCAGCATGGCGCACTTGAGCAGCACGCCCGAGAGCAGCGCGGAGACCGGGCTCGGAGCCTGGGAGTGCGCGTCGGGCAGCCAGGTGTGCATGGGGAACAGGCCCGCCTTGGTGCCGAAGCCGATGACGATGAACGCGAACGCGAGGCGCACGAGCATCGGGTCGAACTGGTCGGCGTAGGGCATGATGGAGGTGAGGAAGGCGGCCTCATGCGCGTTGGGCATGATATCGGCGGCGTTCGCGTAGATGAGCAGCGTGCCGAACAGGCCGAAGGCCACACCGGCGGTGCAGACCATCGCGTACTTCCAAGACGCCTCGAGCGCCTGCTTGTTCTTGTAGATGCCCACGAGGAACACGGTCGACAGCGTAGTGGCCTCGACCGCCGCCCAGGTGAGGATGATGTTGTTGGACAGGCAGGCGAGCAGCATCGTGAAGACGAACAGGCTGAACAGCGCGTAGTACTGCTTGGTGCGCTCGGCCGGCATGGTCTTCTCCTCGATATCGATCTTGATATAGGAGATGGAGTACACGCCGGTGATGAACCCGATGATGCCTACCAGAAGGACGAAGATCGACGAGAGCGAATCGAGATGGAGCCACAGGCCCAAAGCGTCGATATTCTGCCCGCTCGAGAGCATGGTTCCCGCGGTGACGACCGAAAGGACAAGGGTCGCCGCGACGGAGATGGTGTTGAGCCCCGCGAAGACGTTGTAGGACGTCGTCTTGGGGAGCGCAGCCATAATCAGGGAGAACACGAGAGGACAAGCGAGCAGGGCGACCGTCAGCATTGAAACATCCATGGCCTACCCCTTCAATTCGGTCAGGTCGTGGGAGTCGAGCGACTTGGTGTCGTTCCAAATCCTCACGACGACGGCGGACATGATGATAACGGCGAAGATGGCGTCGGTGGCGATGCCGATCTCGATGATCTCGGGAGCCGTGGGCGCGAGCAGAGCGAGCGTCACGTGGCTACCGTTCTCCATAAGGCAGTACCCGAAGATCTGCTTGAGGATGTTGCGCTGGGAGATGATGCACGTGAGGCCGACGAAGAAGTGCGCGAAGCTGATGGCGAGGGCCGGAGTGGCCACCTCGGCGGTGGGCAGGCTCAGGCGCGTGACCACCGCGAAGCAGACGGCCACCTCCAGACCGGTGAGGATGATGGTCCAGGCCGGCTTGATGGAGGAGGTCAGCGTGCTATCGGCAGGCGAACCCATCTTCTTGTAGGCACGGTTGAGAATGAACGGAACGAGGATCACCTTGGTGACGAAGGCCGACGCGGCCCACATGAGAAGCTCGGTGGCACCGGTGGTGAGGCCCAGGGTGAGCAGCACGCCCACCAGGACAACCGACTGGATCGCGTACCACTTGATGGCGGACGGGATGGTCTTCGAGACGACCACCATGGTGGAGGTCACGATCAGAAGACCGCCCAGGATATTGACTAACGAATAACCCATGTCCTACCTCCTAACCCATCCAACTAGAGGACAGAGGACCGGCGACGACGACCATGATCATGAGGACGACGAACACGAACGCCATGGCGCGCGGAAGGGGCTGGCCGGCGGCCACGGTCTCGCTCGGCTCACCGGGCAGGACCTTACCCATCCAACGCAGGAACCATGCGAAGGTGGCGACGGTCTCGACGACCATGACGCACACGAGGACAAAGATGACCGTGTTGGTAGCACCAACCGCGAAGCCACCGGAAATGATCTGGAACTTGGAAAAGAACGTGCTCATGGGGGGCACGCCGGCGATAGCGGTCGCGGCGACCGCAAAGCCCACGCCCGTGACCGGGTACTTCTTCATGAGGCCCTGGATCTTGGGCAGCATACGGGTTCCCAGCGTGAAGCTGAGAGAGCCAGCGATGAGGAAGAACAGGGTCTTGGTGAACGCGTGGTTGAAGATGTGCTCGACGGCGCCGTTAAACGCCATCTGGCTTCCGAACACGGAGAGGCCCAGGCCAAAGAACACGTAGGCGAGCTGCGCGATCGTCGAGAAGGCGAGCAGGCGCTTCATATCCTTCTGGGGCAGGTACATGAGGAAGCCGAAGAGCATGGTCACGACGGCGTCGATGATGGCGACCCAACCGACGATCTCGGGGATATCGCCGGCGCTCGCAAGAGCGCGGGCGAACACGCACACGCCGACCTTAACCATGGACGCGCCATGAAGGTAGGCGGAAACGGGCGTGGGGGCCTCCATTGCGGAGGGCAGCCACATGTAGAGCGGGAACTGGGCGGACTTGGCCCAAGCAGCGAACAGGATGAGCAGCAGCACGACGGTCTTCATACCGGAATCGAGCTGGGAGATCGCGCTCAGCGCGAACGTGCCGGTTCCGGCGAACAGGAAGGCCGCGCCGATGTAGAGTCCCAGAGCGCCGATATGGGTGATGATGAGCGCCTTCATACCGGCCTTCTTGGCCGTGGGCGTCATGTAGTAGCTGATGAGGCCCCAGGAGCACACACCGGTGATCTCGAAGAAAACGAGCTGGCCGACGATGGTGGAGCTGTAGGCGAGACCGGCCATGGCGCCGATGAACGTGGAGAAGTACACGTAGAAGCGACGACGGGGCGCGTCGGGATGCTCCTTATTCTTATCGCTCATGTACGGGAACGAATAGATGACGACGAGCAGGCCGATAGCGACGAACGCGGGTGCGAGCAGCGTGCTCATCCGGTCGAATATGAAGCCCATGACCAAGGTCTGGCCCATACTCGCCCAGGTTACATCGACCGCGTTCATGCCGTTTCCGGCAAACGTCGCGGCCAAGCCAACGGAAGCGACCGTGGCGATGCCGCCGGCAAAGGCGCAGATCCATTTAGCGTAGGGACGCGGCAGCATGACGATGAGCAGGGAGCCCAGCATGGGGACGGCGATCGCCACCATGGCAAAGAGGGACAAGCTCGATTCGATTGACATAGTTTCTCCCTTCTCCCTACACGCCTACGACGACGAAGACGAACGCGAGGACCGCGATGCCGACGACGGCCCAGGTCTGGTTACCGAGCACCTTGAAGCGCGAACGGGAAACGGAGTTCTCGAGCACGCCGCAGACGACGAAATCGACCAGGCACTTGACGAGGAAGACGACGGCGCCCACGAGAGCGGTGACGCCGATGGTCGCGGGCTCTCCCCAGGGGATGAAGATGGAGGTGAACCAAGCGACGACCACGACCTGCTTCATGCCCATGGCGAGCTTCATCATGGCCAGGGACGGGCCGGAGAGCTCGGCGAGCGGGCCCTCCTGGAGCTCCTGCTCGGCTTCGGCCTGATCGAACGGAAGCTTGCCGAGCTCCATGTAACAGGCGGCCGCGAAGGCGACGCCGGCGAGGATAACGGCGACGACGCTCGAGACGTTGCCCGTAACGATGTGCTGACCCATGGTCGCAATGTCCGTGGAGCCGCACACGATGGCGACGGTGAACAGCGCGATGAGCATGGACGGCTCGATGAGCACGCTCATGAGGAGCTCGCGGATACCGCCGAAGCCCGCGTAGGCGTTGGAGGAATCCACGCCGGACAGCGCGAAGAAGAAGCGGGACAGCGCGAGCGCGTACATGATGGTGATGGCGTCACCAAAGACGGGCATGGGGCTCTGGAGCGTGAACATGGGCAGGCCCATGGCGAGCATAAACGACACCGCGAGGAACAGCGGCGGCATGATGCGCAGCACGAAGCTCGAGTCGGAACTCACGGACTCGGGACGCGCCATGAGCTTCGCGAGGTCCCGGTAATCCTGAAGGATGGACGGACCGCGGCGATTGTGCATCTTCGCGCGAATCACACGGGCGAGGCCGGAGAAGAAGGGCGCGACCAGCATGACCACGAGGCCCTGCGCCATCGCAAGAACGATGTTCATAATATCCTCTCCCCTCTCTAGACCATGACCACGGCGAGCACGAGGAAGACCACGAGCGCCGCGACGATGTAGCAGATGTATACGGAGTAGTTGCCGCCCTCGATCTTGGAGGCGAGGCCGGCCAGCTTGTCGGCACCCTCGCTCGGTGCATCGACCAGGAAACGGTCGGGCAGGGGCTCGACGCCCTGGGCGACACCGGTGAGCTTCTGGAACACGTGCGCGATGGACCAGCAGATCTTGGTGCATACCTCGCGCAGGGTGTAGAGCGGGCCCATGAAGAGTTCGACGTCGGACGCGAAGCTCGTGGCGACGACGGGCATGTGCTCGTTGGGCTCGTAGCCGCACGCCCAAGGGTCGGTCTTCTTAGCGGGGGCCTTGGCGCCGAGGCAGGACCTCAACGCGAACGCGAGGCCGGTGAGGACCACGAGCGCGATGGCGATCGCGGGGGTGGAGGTGGCGGCACCGGAAATCTCGTTCACGAGAGACACGCCCGAGGTGGCTGTGACGGCGGAGCCGGCAAGCACGCTCTGGGCGACGTCGCCCAGAACCGGGGCGATGACCGGGGAGCCGATTCCCAGTACCACGCAGATGGCCGCGAGGAGCATCTGCGAGAACAACATCGGAGCCGGGGACTCCTTGGCGTTCGCGGCCTCCTGGGAACGAGGGCTGCTCGCGAACGAGACGCCGTAGGCCTTCACGAAGCACGTGACGGCCAGGGCACCGGTGATGGCGAGGGCGGCCGCGGAGGCGACGGCGAACACCATGACGACCGGGTCGGAGAGCGTCGAGATGTTGAACAGGGACTGGTAGGTGAACCACTCGGAAACGAAGCCGTTGAGCGGCGGGATGGCCGAGATGGCAAGGGCACCGATGAGGAAGCAGACGGCCGTGACCGGCATGCGGCGGAACAGACCGCCCATCTTCTCCATGTTGCGCGTACCCGTGGCATAGAGCAGGGAGCCCGCGCCGAGGAACAGCTCGCCCTTGAACATGGCGTGGTTGAGCGTGTGGTAGAGGGCGGCCATGAGCGCGATCGTCGCGATGACGTCGTTGCCCAGGGCGTGCGCCGTCATGGACGCGCCGACACCGAGCAAGATGATGCCAATGTTCTCGACGGAGTGGTAGGCCAGCAGGCGCTTGATGTCGTGCTCGTGGAGGGCGTAGACGACGCCCAGGACCGACGAGATGGATCCGAAGACCAGGACCATGAGGCCCCACCAGAGCTGGACGCCCGAACCCGCGAGCAGGTCGAGACCGACCTTGAGGATTCCCAGGATGCCGATCTTGATCATGCCGCCGGACATGAGGGCGGACACGTTGGACGGCGCCTCGGGGTGCGCCTGGGGCAGCCAGGAGTGCAGCGGGATGATACCGGCCTTCGCGCCAAATCCGAAGAACGCGAGGACGAAGCACGCGGAGGAGATGGCGGGTCCAAAGTCATGCGTACGGAAATCACTGAAGCTGAAGGAACCGCCCACGCCGTTGGTCATGAGCAGGAAGCTCGCCATGATAAGGACAAAGCCCACGTGCGCGATGACGAAGTAGAGCCAACCGCCCTTGATGGAGTTCTTGTTCTCCTCGATGACGACAAGGAAGTAGCTCGTAAGCGACATGAGCTCGAAGGCGACCAGGAACCAGAACACGTTGTCGGCGATGATGACGAGCATCATCGAGGCGACGAAGGTGTTCATGAAGAAACCGGCGCGCCCGACCTTGCCCGGGTACTCGTCGAAGTAGGACAGACCGTAGATGAAGCCCGCAAAGGCGAGGATTGAGATGAGGACCACGATCAGGCCCGCAAGGCCGTTGAGCAAGAGCTCGAGACGGGCGAACGGGAAAAAGAAGACCGTGTTGAGGGACGAAACGTCGCCAAGCACGGCCTCGAGGCCCGCGATGAACGACAGCACGGCCGCGACGGCGCCGATCAGGCAGCCGGCGGTCTTGGCGGCGTTATCGGCCTTAATCAGCAGAACCGAGGCGAGCGCACCGATGCACGAGACGGCAAGCGATGCGATAAACAGCGTCATGCTATCCATTGTTTACGCTCCCTTCTGCTTTCTCGGACAGACCCTGGGCCACAGCCGCCACGTCGACGGCAGGGCCGTTCTGAATCGAACGCAGGCGCTTGGCCTCGTCGAGTTCGCGATCTGCCGCGCCGCCCATGACGGTGAGCGCCTTGGTGGGGCAAGCCGCCACGCAGTGCGGACCCTCGGGGTCGAAGGCGCACAGGTCGCACTTGACGGCACAGGTGTACTGGCCGGGCGCCCACGTAAGCAGGCTGCTCAGGGACTTAGGGTACGAAGGCGTCGGGTCGCACATGCCTGCGACACCGGCGATAGACGTGCCATCGGGATGGATGGCTCCGAAGGGGCACGCGATGGCGCACAGCCTGCACCCGATGCACTCCTGCTCCTTAACGTGGATGCGGTCGCCATCGTGCTCGATGGCATTCACCGGGCAAACCTCGGCGCAGGGGGCACCCTCGCAATGGTGGCAGGCAAGGGCGGCCGAAATGCCGCCGGTCTTCACGAGCGCCAGGCGCGGCGTATCCTGAAGACCCTGCATCCGGTGGGCGTCGGCACAGGCGGACTGGCATGTTCCGCAGCCGATGCACCTCTCCGGGTTGATGTCGATGAAGCGGTTCATCCCCACTTCCTTTCAAAATAACGGGCCGGGCTCCCGAACGTACGGGACGCCCGGCCCAAAAAGCCAACGAGAACGGGACTACACGATTTGGTTCACGTGCGTCTCATCGTCGAACTTGGCGGCGCCGGGCTCAACGTCCTGGGGAGCGGCGGCGTCCACCAGAGCCTGCTTGAGCTCGGTGTACTGACGCTCCACCTCGCCCTCACCCCAGACCTGGTCGGCGATAGCGTCGACCTGGCAGGCGGAGAACTTGTCCTCGGGCGTATGCGAGACCGGGTCGACCTTGTGCATGGTCAGCTCGTTGCACTTGCCGATCCACCACTGGTAGGTCATGTAGACCGTGCCCTTGTTGATGCGATCGCTCACGTCGGCGCGGCTATATACCTGGCCACGGCGGCTGTGGACCGAGACGATGTCGCCATTCTTGATGCCGCGTGCCTGGGCGTCCGCGGGATTCATGCGGACAAAGCCGGGCTCGTCGGCAAGCAGCGCCAGCGTCTTGCAGTTGCCGGTCATCGAGCGGCAGCTGTAGTGGCCGACCTCGCGGACGGTGCACAGGATGAGCGGGTACTCATCGTCGGGAAGCTCGGAGGGCGCCTCCCAGTCGTGCGCCATCAGGTTGGCGCGGCCGTCCTTGGTGGTGAACTTGCCACCAGCGAACATGTCGGGCGTACCGTGGTCGTTCACATCGGTGCTCTTGACCGGCCACTGGGCGTAGCCGCCCTCGGGAGCCATCTTCTCGTAGGTTGCACCCACAAAGTTGGGGCACAGGCTAATGCACTCGTTCCAGATCTGCTCGGTGTTGTCGTAGTGCATGGGGTAACCCATACGCGTGGACAGGTCCGCGAAGATCTCCCAGTCGTGGCGGCACTCGCCCTTGGGCGGAACAGCCGCGTCAAAGTGCTGGAAGCTACGGTCGGATGCGGTAAAGACACCCTCGTGCTCGCCCCAAGAGGTAGCGGGCAGGATGACGTCGGCGAGCATGGTCGTCTGCGTCATAAAGATGTCCTGGCAAATGAACAGATCCAGCTCGGAGAGCGTCTTGCGCATACCGGCCGAATCGGGCTCGGTCTGCACCGGGTCCTCGCCGTAGTTGTAGAAGCAGTGCACCTTGCCCTCGTCGACCAGGTGGCCCAGGTCGGTGAGCTTGTAGCCCTCCTCGAGCGGGAGCTTTTCCTCGGGCACGCCCCAAGCCTTTGCAAACTTGGCGCGCACGGCGGGGTCGGTGACTTTCTGGTAGCCAGGGTACAGGTTAGGCAGCATGCCCATATCGCAGGAGCCCTGGACGTTGTTCTGACCACGCACGGGCGCGAGGCCGGAATTGGGTTTGCCGATCTGGCCGGCAACGCAGGCGATGGAGGCGATGGTGTGCACCGTCTTCAGGTTCTGCTTCTGCTGGCATACGCCCATGCCCCAGCCAATGATGGCAGAGGGCTTCGCCGTGGCGTACATCTCGGCAGCTTGGTGGATCAACGCGGGCTCGACACCCGTGATGTCCTGTACGGATTCGGGAGTGTAGTTCTTGATGGTCTCCCACCACTCGTCAAAGCCGTTCGTGTGCTCGGCGACGAATTCCTTGTCGTAGAGGCCATCGTTGACCAAGCAGTTGGCAAAGGCGTTGAGGAACGCAACATTGCAACCGTTCTTGATCGGAAGGTAGAGATCGGCGATACGCGCGGTTTCGATATGGCGCGGGTCGGCGACGATGATCTTGCAACCCTTTTCTTTGGCTCGCACGATACGCCTTGCGACGATGGGGTGCGAATCGGCAGGGTTATAGCCGAAGAGGAAAATGCAGCCCGCATCCTCCATACCGGGGATGGAGCATGACATGCAACCTGAACCAACCGTGTCCATCAGACCGAGGACAGTAGGGCCGTGTCAAGTACGGGCGCAGTTGTCCACGCTGTGGGTGCCGATGCACGCACGCGTAAACTTCTGCATGACGTAGTTCGCCTCATTGCCGCCGCCTCGCGAAGAGCCGGTGGTCATGACAGCGTTAGGACCATATTCGTCAATTATGGCCTGCATCTTAGATGCGGTGAAATCCAGTGCCTCGTCCCAGCTTACGCGCTCAAGATCCGCGCCCTTGGTGCGGCGGATCATCGGGTGCAGTACGCGAGGAGTCAAGATCTTGGTGTCGTTGATGAAGTCGTAGCCGCTCATGCCCTTAAGGCACAGCTCGCTCTGATTGGTGATGCCGTTGAGCGGTTCGGTACCCACGACCTGGCCGTTTTGGACCAAGAGGTTAAACTGGCAACCGGCGCCGCAGTACGGGCAGATCACTTTATGCTTCTCCATGACACCCTCCTTCCTTTCTCTGCTACCGAATGCTCGGTACTTATTTGACAATCATTGGGCCTGTCGCCCGACGCTTACGCCTCGTTTTCGATGGTGGCGCGGGCACGCTCGGCGGTCAGCTCCGCCAGACGCTCCTCGTCAACCAGGGTGAGGCCCTTGGTCGGGCACGCCTCGGCGCACGCCGGGCCGCCGGGACGGTCCACGCACAGGTCGCACTTAAGCACGAAGCTCTTAGTCTGCGAACCCACGCGAACGTCGCCCATCAAGACGGGGACCTGCGTGGTCGCCACGCTCACGGCGCCAAAGGGGCATGCCATAACGCAGCTCTTGCAGCCGATGCAGTTGTCCTCGTTGACGCCGATGCGATGGTTCTTTGGATCAAAGAACAAGGCGCCCGTAGGACAGGCCTTCGCGCACGGGGCATCCTCGCAGTGATGGCAAGCCACCGGTGCGGAGATCTCGTACGTACGCGTCACGCGCAGGCGCGGCGCGGCGATGTTGCCGGGAATATCGTGTGCCTCGATGCACGCCGCCATACAGGTTTGGCACCCAATGCAGCGTGAAGAATCAGCCACGACTCGTTTATTGCCCATGTTGTTCACTCCCTCCTGAATCCCATGCCGAAGAGACCCTGCCGACGTTGCCCCGGACCGCCCGTGGTCCGGCATCGGCGTATCGAGTGCATGCGGCGAAACAGGCACTTCGATAGAGTTCCTCCAACGATATACAGGCTAAATATACGCAGTTGCAGGTGGCAAACTTGAGCATAGGCCCTGCAATACGGGTGTATTGCAGGGGTTTTGGCAGGTTGGAATTATTCTCTAGAAGCTATAAAGGTGAGTGTATTACATGCGTACACCTCTGAGATTTTTACACGCTCTCATTTTGGATGTACTACGCTTGTATTCGTGTTAATGGTTATTTACTTGAGTAAAATAAAGTAATGGTTATAAGATTCTATGATGTCGGCACATGCCGCATTTGACCGACTATATTGCACGTTAGCTAAGGGAGGGCAGTGATGTCATCGACGCAAAAACGAGCCATCCTGCAGGTGCGCATTCGCGAAGAGGACAAACAGCATGCCGAGCGCCTCTACGACGCCATGGGCACATCGCTCGCCGAGGCTGTCCGCCTTTTTGTCGCGCAGAGCATTTTGATGCGCAAGCTTCCCTTTCAGCCGGTCGCCGTGCGCTCAAAGGACGGCACCGCCGCCTATGGATCGCTCAAAGCATACGGAGATCCCAATCGCCGCGCCGAGGAGCGCAATGCCTGGATTGAATACCTTGCCACGGAAAGCGACGATTCGATTTTGGGTCCCGAGGAAGTAGATATCCATGAGTAGCACCATCATCGACGAGACCGTCATCCTGCGCTACCTGCTTGACGACGACGAAGTCCTGTCACCGCGCGCTGCCAAGGTCATCGCCACGCGCACCGCTCGCGTCTACCCCGAAATCATCACACGCGTCGTGGTCACGCTGCGCGACGTCTATAAGGTTCCCCGCGTTGAGATTGCTGCGGCCTTGAAAAGGCTGCTCGATGACGTCACGGTCGACGAGCCCACCGTTGTCGCCCTTGCCGTCAAACTCTTTGGCAAGACCCATATGGACTTTACCGACTGCCTCCTCGCAGCCCGAACCGCCATCTACAACGATGATGTCGTGAGCTTTGGCAAGCCCATCATCCTGTCTCTTATACACATCTGACGCTGCCGACGAAGCTAGA
>CABSNL010000065.1 GCA_902479095.1 uncultured Collinsella sp.
TGTGTATAAGAGACAGGACCACATCGCTGCCCGAACCGGTGTTGGGTCGGGCGGTAATCTTTGCGGTCTCAAGCGCCTGGGCGGTCGTGGGCGCATATGTCCCCACACACACCAGCGCGAGCGCCACGGCCATGACGCAGGCTAGCTTTTGGAGCAAGGCGGGCAGTGGAAAACGCTGCTCCGCAGCCCCTTTGTTCAGTCGAGACAAGGTGGCTCCTATCGTAGAAGTTGTCGGCAAAACGAGACGGAAATGCTCTCCGTCAAGAGAAGCGCAAAGGCCCTCTCCGCCAAAGCGGAAAGGGCCCGCGAGCAATCAAGTAGCTATTTTACTTGATGTTGTACTTAGCCATGAGGGCGTCAACGGTACCGTCGTCGGTCAGGTCCTTGATGGCCTGGTTGATGTCGTCCTTGAGCTTGGTGTTGCCCTGGTTGATGGCGATGGCGTACTCCTCGCCGGTGCTGATCTGCTTGATGGTCTGGCAGGTGTTGAACTGCTCGGCGGTCAGCTGGCTGGCAACGGAGCGGTTGGTGACTACGGCGTCGCCCTTATCGGACTGCAGGGCGCTGAAGCACTCGGTGGCGTCCTTGTAGGGGACAATCTTGGCCTTGGGGAAGTTCTCCTGGGCAAAGGACTCGGCGGTCGAGCCAGACTGGACGATGATGGTAGCATCGGCGTTGTTGAGCTTCTCGCTGTAGTTGTCGGCCGTGATGTCGGTGTTATCGACCTTGGTCACGATAGCCTGATCGTCCATGTAGTAGGAATCGGAGAAAGTGACTTCCTTCTCACGCTCGGGCGTGTCGGTGATAGCCGCGATGGAAACGTCATATTTGGCGCCCGAAGCGACGCCCGGAACCAGTGTGTCAAAGTCATTGTTGACATACTCGACATCCAGGCCCAGCTTGTCGCCGATAGCCTTGATGAGCTCAAGGTCAAAGCCCTGATAATCGCCGTTGTCATCCTTGTACTCAAACGGAGCGTACTCGGCAGAGGTGCCGACGGTCAGCGTACCGTCCTTGACGAGCGCGTACTCCTTGGAGCCGTCGACCTTCTCGACCTTAGCGTCGTCAGAGCTGCTGGAACCGGCATCAGAACCAGAGGTGGCGTTGGACGAGCCGCAGCCCGTCAGAGCAAGGGCGAGCGCCATAGCACCCGTGGCGGCAAATGCGCCAAGCTTCTTCAGCTTCATAATCAGTCTCCTTCCGGTGACCTCGTTTGATTCAGAGGTCTGCAAAAACTGTTGGCTATTATGCACCCGGAATTACGAATCTGCAATGAGAAAACTGATTGAAACAAACCCATAACGTGAATTGAATACTCTACTTTGTGACAGTCATTACTGCTGCAATGACCTTAATAGTCTAATTTCAGCTGCATAACCTGCAAGTTCGTTCGGAGTCTCCAAAATAAACGGCAGCGAACGCAAACGGCCATTCGATACAATATTCTGCATAACCTGCATACCGCCACCAAATTCCTCGCTGCCAAGGTATCCCTTGCCGATGCACTCGTGACGATCTTTATGGGCGCCACAAGGGTTCTTCGAATCGTTGATGTGTACGGCATGCAAGCGATCGATACCCACCACGCGGTCGAACTCGTCGAGTACGCCGTCCAGATCATGGATGATGTCGTAGCCGGCATCGCTCACATGGCAGGTGTCCAAACAAACGCCCAGCTTATCGGACAGCTCTGGGCGCTTGGCGGCAACGCCCTCGATAATGCACGCCAGTTCTTCAAAGCTACGGCCCACCTCGGTGCCCTTGCCGGCCATGGTCTCGAGCAATACCGTCGTCTGCTGTCCCTCGAACATCACCTGGCACAGCGTATCAACAATCATCTGAATGCCGACGTCTGCCCCCTGTCCTACATGCGCACCGGGATGAAAATTGTAGTAGTTGCCGGGCAGTGCTTCCATGCGCTGCAGATCCTCGGCCATGGCCTCCAGGGCAAACTCGCGCGCTCGCTCCTTAGCGGAGCAGGGGTTATAGGTATACGGGGCATGAGCCACGAGCGGGCCAAAGTCGTTTTGCTCCATAAGCTCGCGCAGGGCCGCCACATCATCCATGTCAAGGTCTTTCGCCTTGCCGCCGCGCGGGTTGCGCGTAAAGAATGCAAAGGTATTGGCGCCAATGGACAGCGCCGTCTCCCCCATCGCCCGATAGCCCTTCGTCGTCGAAAGATGACACCCGATCGTCAGCATCTCCAACTCCCCCTCATCAGTTGCGGTGAAATACGGTCTATTGGTGCCTTATTTTGGCGCAAACAGACCGTATTCCACCGCAAGTTATAAAAGGGGCATCAGGGACAAAGGCCTCCAGGCATTCCAAGCGCTGGTGCCATGCCCCACGCCCTAAAGTTTCAAACGAATCGCATCGATGATGTGTGCACAGCGCTGCGTGGCGGCAAGGGGCATGACGGGACTCTCGAGTTTCCCCGCCTGAATGAGCTGCGTCGCATGCTGGATTTCGCCGTAGAAATCATCGATCTCAAACGGGGCATTTATTTCGAGCGTTCGACCGTCGGAATACTTCACATGGGCGAGCTCGGGACGATGGAGACGCTCGATTTCCAACGAGCCTCGCTCACAGGCAATCGTTAAGCGGCTTTCATATGTTGCTTTGCCGTCGCACACCATATGAATGGGTATACCGCCGACGCTCATACGGATCTCGTCGGCCCAATCGACGCGGCCGCCTGATACGTCACGCCAGCGAACTTCACGGGATGAAACCTCGCACGCGCCCGCGAGCAAATCCTCAAACCAACCGACCGCATAGCAGCCCATGTCATATAGACAGCCGCCCTGCAACGAATCAAGCAGATAGCCCGAAGGAGGCTCGCCGTAATCGAGCTTTTGCACGCTTTCAATCGAGACAATACGGCCAAGCTCACCCGACGCAAGCAAGTCTTTCACGCGAGTGCGCATCGGGCAAAACCGATTCTTCATCGCCTCCATAAACAGCACGCCGCGCTCACGAGAGGTGGAGGCAATCGAGAGAGCCTCTTCCTCACTCAAAACGGCCGGCTTTTCGCACAGCACGGCCTTTCCGGCGCGCAGCGCGCGACAGGCCCAACGCGTATGCATGCCATGCGGAAGAGCCAAGTAGATTGCGTCGACATCGGGGTCGGCAATCAGCGCGTCATAAGCCGCATTGCCGTTATCGTCGACCGAGGCATGGCCATGCGCAGCATCGATCGAAAACGCTCGGGAAAATTCCTCGACATGTGCAGGAGTGCGGCCGGCCGCAGCCACCAGCCGTGCCCCGTCCACCTCCTTGAGCGACGATGCAAATCGATGCGAAATGTGCCCGGCGCCCAAAACGCCCCAACGAACCTCGCGCAAATCATCACATGAATCTCGATGGCCCACGACAGCCCCCTTCAGTTGCGGTGGAATAGTTCCTGTTTGGTCCCTATTCTGCCGCAAACAGGAACTATTCCACCGCAAGTTATAAAAGGGGCATCAGGAGCGCGTTTTGCCGAAGGCCTTAAGCACCGCCGTCACGAGGCCAGGCTGAAAACGGCGGCGTACGTCGTCCAAACGCTCGGGAATATCGATGTGCTGCGGGCAGTGACGTGCGCATTTACCGCACTTGACGCAATTGCTCACCAGCTTGGGCTCGCTCGTGCGCACCGCACTCGCCGTAAAGTATTGCGACAGCCCCGTAAACCAGCTGTGCGCATAGCTCGCGTTGTAGGCGGCAAAGCAGCCGGGAATGTTGATACCCTTGGGGCATGGCATGCAGTAGCCGCATCCCGTGCAGGGCACACGGTTCGATTTCTCAAACTCCATCAACACGCGCGCAATCGTGTCGAGCTGGTTGGCAGTCATCGAATTCGGCAACGCGAGGTCTGCCAGTGACGAATTCTCGTCCACCTGCGCGGTATCGGTCATACCCGAAAGCAGCATCGTCACCTGAGGATGATTCCACACCCACGAAAGACCCCAGGCGGCAGGAGTGCGCAAATGCGGGTCACGGGCACTATCGAGCACAGCGCGGGCCCGTGGCGGCAGCTTGCCCGCTAAACGCCCGCCCAGCAGCGGCTCCATCACAAACACCGCGAGCCCGCGCTCCGCAGCCGCCATGAGTCCTGCCGTTCCCGCTTGGTAACGCTCGCCGGCATAGTTGTACTGTATCTGGCAAAAATCCCAGTCATATGCGTCAAGCATCGTCAGGAAATCCACCGCGCTGCCGTGGTACGAAAAACCAATCTGGCAAATGCGCCCCGCCGCCTTTTGACACGCGATCCAGTCCTCAATGCCCAACGCCACCACACGTTCCCACTGGGTGGGCGAGGTAATGTTATGCATGAGGTAATAGTCGATATGGTCGGTCCGCAGGCGCCGCAGTTGCTCATCGAAGAACCGGTCGAAATCCTCCGCGCACTTGCACGAAGCATGCGGCAACTTGGTCGCCAGCAACACCCGGTCACGCAGCCCCAAGCGCTCAAGCGAGGCGCCCACGCACGCCTCGTTACCGGGATAGAGATACGCGGTGTCCAGATAATTAATCCCCTGCTCCACCGCACGGGAAATGATGGCATCGGCTGTCTTCGCATCCGGACGTCCCGGCGCACCGGGAAACCTCATGCAGCCCAGACCCAGAGCGGATATTCGGTTACCACTTTTAGGGTCAACGCGGTGTTGCACGGCCCCTCCCCTCCCATCGAAGCCCTGACAAGGCGAAACAAACCCGTCACGTCATCGAAACACATCGGAATCGCAATTGAGAACGTATCGTAACGCAGCAGAAATCGAGCCGTCACGGCACCGCTTTAACATCAGCAAAAAGCCCGATGAAAGGAGCCGGGCATGACCACGCGCATGTCTTTGCGGTCTGCCCTGCAGCGTAGCGTCCAGGCAAACGTTTCTTTTTTATAACAGCCGCCCCGCGCACCCACCAATCACCCTGGCAGCATACAATCCATCAGACGCCCCTTACGCGGGCGCCTTTTATATGGGGAGATGATTCGCATGCAGATCAACAAGGTCACCTTTATCGGCAAGGGCGGCGTCGGCCTGCTCTACGGCAGCATGATTGCCAAGGCCCTCGGCAATGACGCCGTCGAATACGTTATGGATGACGCCCGTTTTGAACGTCACGCGGGCGATGCGCTCACCGTCAACGGGAAGCCTTGCGATCTCACGTCCGTCCGTGCCAGCGAGGCAGCGCCCGCCGATCTGGTCATCCTGACAGTCAAGACCACCGGTCTCGACCAAGCACTCAAGACTATGGAGCGCGTCGTGGGACCCAACACGCTCATCGCCTCGCTGTGCAACGGCATTACGAGCGAGCAAAAGATTGCCGAACGCTTTGACTGGGAGCATAACGTTCTTGGTATCTGCCAGGGCATGGACGCCGTGTTTCTCAACGGCGCGCTCACCTTTACCAATGCGGGCGAAATCCGCTTTGGCGCGGCGGCCGGCACGAACCCCGCAACCATCACCGCGATCGACGAGCTCTATACGCGCTGCGGCATCGCCCATACCGTCGAGGACAACATCGCCCACCGCATGTGGGCCAAACTCATGCTCAACGACGGCATCAACCAGACCTGCATGGCCTACGGCGGGACCTACGGAAGCGCCACTGAGCCGGGCTCCGAGCAGCGTCGCTGCTTTGTTTCCGCCATGCGCGAAACGCTTGCGGTCGCCAACGCCGAGGGCGTTGAACTGACCGAGGCAGACCTGACGCAAATGGTGCACCTCATCGAGGGAATCGACCCCGCCGGTATGCCCTCGATGGCTCAAGACCGCATCGCAAGGCGCAAAACCGAGGTTGATGAGTTCGCGGGCACCATCTGCCGCCTCGCAGCCAAACACGATATCCAGGCACCGCAAAACGAGTGGCTCTATCGGCGCATCCGCGATATCGAGAAAAGCTGGTAGCGCCAACACGCCGCATTCAACAGCCTTAACAGCAAAACCGCCGCAAGGGAACCTTTCCCCTGCGGCGGCCTTCATCTTCGTCTATGACCGGCGGCCGATCTCACAACAGTTAGCGTTGCGACCCCGGCACCTCGTCCTCATCGTCGCGGCAAAGAACCACGCCTGCGCTTCCCAGCAGCGTGGCCGCGATCAGCGCGCCGACCACGATAGGAGCAGCCCCGCATGTCCCCTGCATGCCCGCGACGAGCGCGGCCGTGGGACCAAGGCAGCCAAGCATCAACGCGACGGCGGCAACGGCAATATCTCGAGCATTCACAAGACCACTTCCTCCAAGAGAAAGACCTTATTTCTCAAGAACCAGTGTGCCCCGCATCCATACGCCAAGCGTACCGCCACGGTAAGGGCTCTGTTAACTCAAACGCATACATAGAACGGACGTCCTTACGTTGCCCTAAAGCTCGGTAAAGACGCCCGTCCGCCAAATATCCGTGATGCAGAATAATTACCAACCGGTGTAGTAGTCGGTGGTTCCGGCAGCGCAGCCGGAGTCATAGACCTTGCAATCACCCTTGGAGCCCGTAAAGGTCGAGCCCTGGGCCATATCGCCCGCGGCAACAACGTAATAGCCGTCGGAATCGCGCCAGAAGCCCTCAGAATCCTGAGTCCATTCGCCCGTGCGATAGTGATAAAGCACATTGCTGCTGTAATAGGTCTCGCGGCGCCCGTTGTAGTTATTGACACCCGCAGAGCGCGTCAGGCCCGATCCGTTCGCGTAGGACGCGGCAGACGCGTAAGACGGAGTGTAACCGGCGTTGTAGTACGAAGCCTGGGCGGCCTCGGCAGCCTCCGCCTCGGCGGCAGCCTCGAGCGCTTCGCGCTTGGCATCCTCAAGCGCAGCGCGCAGCTCATCGAGCTCGGTCGACTTGGCGTCGACCTCCCCCATCGTCAACAGGCTACCCGCACCGTCGATGCAACCCTGCAGCACAGCACGCTCGTCATCGGTAGCATAGTCGCTATACATATTCATAATGATCTGAGCGCGCATCTCCAGGGAATCGCGCTTGGCCTCCATCGAGGCGTTCCACTCCTGCATGGAACCATAACCATCGCCGCGATAGTCAACGGGCTGCACCAGCGTCGTCTCGGACGGCGTAGATCCAACCGTATCGGACAGTGTTGCGGCGTGGGCATCGGTTGCACCGGCGCCCGCCAAAAGTGCCACGGTCAGAGCGGCGGAAAGGGCGGCGGCTTTCGGTTTTCGTGAATCAATCCTCATGTAGCTGGAAACCTCCGTAGTGCGTTTTTGCTGCGTTTGAGCTGCGTGTGATTCGATCGTGCTGCATAGTACCCCGAGCAAATCGCGACCTGCGGTTTTACTCAAAAGGCGCACGTCAATTGCGTAAAACTCACATCCTCTCAACAGGAGTTTTCCACAACTCGAATGCATAAAGCGTGTCAAAAACCCTGTTTTTGCGCCCTCTCTATGCAAAAAAGGCGCCTGTGCAACCATTGTTCGCACAGGCGCCTTGAGCAGGCATTTTATACAGTTATACCTATCGAGTCGCAAGGGGTCCTTGCACAAGTCGCCTTACTCGTCCAGCGCGGCGAAGGCCTGCTTCAGATCCCAAATGATATCCTCGGCATTCTCGGTACCGATGGAAAGACGAATCGTGGAGGACGTGATGTTCTGCTCGGCGAGCTCCTCGGCAGAGAGCTGGGAGTGCGTGGTGGTAGCCGGGTGCACGACGAGCGACTTGACGTCGGCCACGTTAGCGAGCAGCGAGAAGACCTGCAGATGATCGATGAACTTCCAAGCTGCCTCCTGGCCACCCTTAATCTCAAAGGTAAAGATCGAGGCACCGCCGTTGGGGAAGTACTTCTGATAGAGCTCGTGATCGGGGTGCTCAGACAGGCTCGGGTGGTTCACCTTGGCAACATGGCTATCACCAGCCAGGAACTCAACGACCTTCTTGGTGTTCTCGACATGACGGTCAACGCGCAGCGACAGAGTCTCGGTGCCCTGGAGCAGGATCCAAGCGTTGAACGGGCTGATGCAGGCGCCCTCGTCACGCAGCAGGATGGCGCGGACATAGGTTGCGAAGGCGGCGGGACCGGCAACCTCGGCAAACGAGACGCCATGGTAGGAGGGGTTGGGCTCGGCGATCTGCTCATACTTGCCGCTCGCCTTCCAATCGAAGTTACCGCCGTCGACGATCACACCGCCCAGCGAGGTGCCGTGGCCGCCGATAAACTTGGTTGCGGAGTGGACGACGATGTTGGCACCATGCTCCAGCGGACGGAACAGATACGGGGTGCCGAAGGTGTTGTCGACGACAACCGGTAAACCGTGCTTCTTGGCGATCTCGGAGATGGCGTCGATATTGGGGATGTCGGAGTTGGGGTTGCCGAGCGTCTCGAGGTAGATGACCGTGGTGTTGTCCTTGATGGCGCCCTCGACCTCGTCCAGGTTGTGGGCATCGACGAAGGTGGTCTCGACGCCAAACTGGGAGAGCGTATGCTCCAGCAGGTTGTAGGAGCCACCGTAGATGGTCTTCTGAGCCACCACGTGGTCACCGGCCTGGGCAAGAGCCTGCAGGGTATAGGTGATGGCAGCAGCACCGGAGGCGACGGCAAGACCTGCCACACCACCCTCGAGTGCGGCGATACGGTCCTCGAAGACGCCCTGGGTGGAGTTGGTCAGACGGCCGTAGATGTTACCGGCGTCGGCAAGACCAAAGCGGTCGGCGGCGTGCTGGGAGTTGCGGAACACATAACTCGTAGTCTGGTAGATAGGCACGGCGCGGGAGTCGGATGCGGGATCGGCGCTCTCCTGGCCAACGTGAAGCTGTAGGGTGTCGAAACCAAAGGTGTGCTCGGGGTTGTTGATGAACTGGCTCATGATGATCTCCTTGATCGAACAAAAATAAATAAATAAGAGAGAAGTAAGTCGCTGTCTCCTGATCACGCCGACGGGCGCAAACAGGAGCCCGGCATTCGTCTTGGTAAGCAATTCATATGCGGGCCTCCTTTCGCATCCCGGTTCCGTGGTTGGCTTAATTACCTACCTGCTTTGTGTGTTTTGAATAGTACGAGCATTGTTCCCCTCGGTCAATCACTTAAAAGCGCTAACCTGTTATCGGTTTTATAGATAGCAATCGAAAGGATGACGTCGATGACCCTTCAGCAGCTTCGTTTTCTGATTGCCGTGGCAGAGTCCGGCTCAATTAACGCCGCAGCTCAGCGCCTCTATACCGCTCAGTCCAACATATCAAACGCCGTCAAAAGCCTGGAACAGGAGCTCCATCTGGAGATCTTTACGCGCTCCAGCCGCGGCGTCACGCTCACCAACGACGGCACCGAGCTTTTGGGCTATGCGCGCCAGGTCGTAGAGCAGGCCGACATGCTCGAGGCGCGCTACGAGGACGGCGGCACCCCGCAAGCCCGCCTCGCCATTTCCGCCCAGCATTACGCCTTTTCGGTCGAGGCCTTCGTCAACGTCGTCGAGCGCTGCCGGGACGACAAGTTCGAGTTCATCATGCGCGAGACCACCACGTCGCAGATCATCGATGACGTCCGCGCGTTTCGCAGCGACATTGGCATCCTCTATCTGGACGACTTTAACAATCGTGTCCTACAGAAAGCCTTTACCGATGCCCGAGCAAGCTTCCATCACCTCTTTGATGCAAAGGTCCACGTGTTCGTAAGTGAGCGCCACCCGCTTGCCCGCCGCCCGCAGCTGTCCCTTGCCGACCTTACGCCCTATACGCGCTACAGCTTTGAGCAGGGAACCTCAAACTCCTTCTATTACGCCGAGGAGCCGTTTAGCTACATCCCCTGCGATCGCAACATTCGAGTCTCTGACCGCGGCACGCTCACCAACCTGCTGATCACCTCGAACGGCTACACGCTCTCCACCGGCGTGCTCTCAAACGAAATGCAATGGGGCATGGCATCGATTCCGCTGGCAGATGCCCCGACGATGCACGTAGGCTATATCATGCACGATGAACGCAAGCCCTCTCCCCTGTTGCAGCAATACCTCGACGAGCTCGACCGCATCATCCAAGAAAACCAGCCATCAGAGGACGGGGTAGATATGGTAGATTGCTAGCCCTCGGCGAACGCGGCGCTACAATGGTCACTCACACGAAACGTACCCAACGAAAGGAACCATGTGAAGGTCATCATCTATACCGACGGCTCGGCCCGATCAAATCCGGGACGCGGCGGATACGGCGCCGTGCTCAAATACACCAACCCCGCCGGCAAGACCTTCACCTCCGAGCTTTCGCGCGGCTACGCCAAGACCACCAACAACCGCATGGAGCTCATGGCGGTCATCGTGGCGCTCGAGGCACTTAACCGCCCCTGCGAGGTCGAGGTCCATTCCGATTCGCAGTACGTCGTCAACGCCTTTAACAAGCACTGGATCGACGGCTGGAAAAAGCGCGGATGGAAAACCGCCAACAAGCAGCCCGTTAAGAACCGCGACCTGTGGGAGCGCCTGCTTGCCGCCAAAAGCAAGCATAAGGTGGAGTTCATCTGGGTTAAGGGACATGCCGGCCACGAGCTCAACGAGCGCTGCGACGAGCTCGCCACCACGGCGGCCGACGGCAGCAACCTCGATATCGACACCGGCTTTAACGAGAGCGACCTGTAATAGCGTTTTCGCGCAGCTTTATATCCCCACGCGCTACACTCATCTTGTAGACCAAACAACGCAAGGGGGACGTATGCTGCGCATCGCGACCATCGGCACATCCATGATCACCGACGACTTTATCCAAGTCGTCAACGCCAACGACCAAGCCGCGTTTGTGGGCACGCTTTCACGCGACGCCAATCGCGGTACTACCTTTACCGCCGAGCGCGGTGGTGAGCGTAACTTCACCGCACTTGACGAGCTCGCGTCCGCCGCCGACGTCGACGCCGTCTATATCGGCAGCCCTAACGCACTTCACTACGAGCAGGCCCTTGCCTGCATCGCCGGCGGCAAGCACGTCATCGTCGAGAAACCCTTCTGCGCCACCGAAGCGCAGGCGCTGGAAGTCTTCCGCGCTGCCGAGGCAGCAGGCTGTCTCTTATACACATCTGACGCTGCCGA
>CABSNL010000066.1 GCA_902479095.1 uncultured Collinsella sp.
GCGACGGGGGCGAGGCGAATGGCTGAGCGGTATCGATACGCTGGTTCAACGGTATCACATTGGCCACATAGATTATTAACTTGCATTTCTACCCGCCCTTTTCGTAGAGTCGCCGATACGTGCTTAGCGCACCCTCGGCGCGTCCGGCAGACTTTGCGAAATGGGATCCAGGAGACTTCGGCGCAGCATCATCTTGCGGAATGCTTCTAATGAGCCTCCCATCCTTCAAAAACAGAATCTCATCGCACAGCCTATCGACCGAATCCAAGATGTGGGATGACATGATGATGCACGTACCAGAATCGGCCAGCTTCCTGAGAATCTCGGAATGCAAGTCCACCCTGCTGGGGTCGAGCGCGTTCATGGGCTCATCTAATAGAAGGTACCGCGCGCCCGTCGCATACGCAATCGCCAGGGTAAGCTGCTGCTTCATGCCCTGGCTCAGAGTGCGGATCCTCATCTTCGCGAACTCGCCTATCTGCGTTTGTTCCACTATCTCTTCGATATCGCGAGCATACGGCCACATATCGCAAACCATCTTGAGGTGATCTTCCGCACGCAATCCGGGATACAGCAGCGTCCCCTCACCAGGTGCATAGAAGATCATAGAACGGACCTCTCTCGCACCCGTACCCTGCACCTCATCCAGAACGATGCTCCCGTCCACGCGAGGACCCGGCAAACCTGCCATCGCACGCAGCAACGTCGTCTTTCCATGCCCGTTCGGAGCGACGAGACCGTAGACCGTACCCGGGGCAAACTCAGCGTTCACCGAATCTACGAGCACCTTCTTTCCATAAGAGATCGTCAGCGTTTGAAGGTCAATCATCGAGATCATCCCCTTTCGATCTTTGGAACACTCAGGCGCACCATCAACGGAGATACGGCGCCCAAGACCACCAGCAGAGCGCCCGATGCGCCGACGACCTCTCCAAAAGGCATCGCGTTCGTCCCTCGCCCAAGGAACCCAATCGTCCCCACCTGGGAAGCGGGATCAAACGAGGCGAATGGAGCCAGCAGCGCGACGCCCATGCCCACGCTTTCAACATGAGCGCTCAACGAACCCAACACCAAGAGAACCGCGCAAACCATTCCGGTGACAACGGGATTGCGGCTAATCGCTGCTGTCAACGCAGCGACGACGGAAATCACGCCGTATGCCATGACCAGCAACGGAATACTGCACAACACCGCCTCCCCCACCATGGACGTTGTCGAAGCTCCCGCCCGAATGAGAGCGACGGGATACTCCGATCCACCCGCACCGTTCTTAATCACGGACACAACGACAGCGGGAACCATCGACACCAAAAGCAGCACCAAGCCAAGCAGGAGAGCCAGCGCAACAGCCGTCAGAAAACGCACATGCGCTGTTGCGGGGATCTGGAGAACCAGAAGGGAACGACACTGCAGGTGGGTGCACGCGAGCGATGTGACAACCACGGGCAACAGCAAAAATAAGGAGGGAAGCGCTGCCTGGAGATACGAAAGGAGGATTAATGGGGGCATCTTCGTACTTAACTCGTAAACCTTGGGGTCCGGCAAGCTCGCGATCGACTCAAGCAGAAGGGCGCGCGCCTCCGCACGAGAAGGAGTCTCCGGCTCGATTCCGATCGATTGCAGGAGAGTCGCATCTGCCGCGCCCAGCTCACCTCGAGCGCGCTCGTACGTCGCAAGGCTTCGAAACCCCTCCGCAGGCATAGGCGCGTACACGAAACCCGAAAGAGCATCCCGCATGTCTTCCAGGGCCGCTTTGCCCTCGACGTCCATATTCGCAGCGTTCTGCTCTAGATACCGATCTATTGAACGGAGCTCCCCATCCCTATACCGAACAGCGGAAACGTTATCAGCGTCAGGAAACATCTCGACCAGAGCCGGGGCCAGCATCGTCGTCGACATTGCAATCGCGCATACGGCGAGGGTAGGAGAACGCAGGAGCAGTTTCCCCATCGTTCTTACGTATGCAACGGCGGAGGCACAAGCGCTCGAACGAGTTGCCGTTCTCGATGCAGTGAAGGAACCTCTCTCAAGACAAATCGGGGATATCGGGCACGCGCAGCCGCTCTTTCCAGCAACGCAAAGCAGGCTAATTGCCAGCACCTCGATCCCGATTGCGCATACGAGGGCAATCGCGCCACGCTCGAAGCAAAGTCCAGGCAGATTCACTATCTGCGTTGTCGGGTACGGGCTATAGGCGCCGACGGTCAACTCAGTGTTCGCATACGTAAGGGGATTCAACAGGGCGAACTCACGTAAAGCGATGGATCTTCCGTAATACCCGGGAACCATCGTCACCCCCATCAGGGCACATACGAACACGATTCCAAGCGTAGGGTTATTGGCAATCTTCACGGCAAGGTGAACGACAAGCGAGATGAACGCTGCCACCAAGAATTGCAAGATGGCCGTCTGCGCGAACACCAGCCAAGCCGGTTTGATAACCGGAGTCGCATATTGAATGTAGCCTATCGGATAGAACGGCGAGCCCGGGCCATTCTTCACAAGCGCGGCGATTATCCCTGGAAGATTGATGGCGAGGACGGCAAGCATTGCAAAAACACTCGCCCATACGCTCGATGCAACAAGTCTACCCAGCTCGCCCATCGGTGCCTGGATGATGAGCTTTTCACGTTTGTTAAGACGCGCGGCAAGGAACGAGACGGCAACGGCCGTTGCGACCCATAGCAAGTACTCCTTCGATCCGTCATAATAGGTGTACTCTCCATCCGATATCTGCAGAAACGGAAGTAGGGGAGAGAGCGGTGCCAAGATAAGACGTCCCGCGGCAAGAGGGTACAGAAGCGCGGGCATGCTTGATGAAGAGGTATAGACACCGTCCTCCCCCGCATTCACAAGCGCATCCGCATAGGATGCTGACAATTCCTGCTCAACACGGGTTATTCCCGACTCGAGGTATTCGACCCGTCCGTCGATGCCAGCCGCGCTCCTGAAGACGGGCAGAGCACAAAGAACCATCAACGCAACAACGACAACACAGAGCGACCTGGAGGAGAGAAGCGACCTAAAGATCGCCTTCGAGATTTTGAGCATATTCATCGCCAACCTTAACCTCATCCAGTCGGAACAGAGGGGCCGAACAAAATGCTCGGCCCTTCCTCGCATCTAGTAGGTGCTATAGACAAATTGCCATTTATCAGTTGTGCCAAGAACACCACAGGAGCACATTGCAGCGAGGCGGGATTCCCTATGATGCGCGGATCGGCGATAGCCATTTCGGTAGGAGATCGTCTTGTAAGAGATGTTGAACATCGAGATGCTGTGCCCGCTTACGCCGCGAGGACAGCTGTAGCTCCAGTAGGTATCGACGACGTCGTCCGTATACCCGAGGGGCTCAACGAGGGCACACTGGCTGCTCTCCTGGGAAGGAGGCATCGGGGTATCCGCAAAAGCGGGGGCTCCCGGCAGCAACAGACAAAGAGCGAGGCCGAGGAAAACCAAGAGCTTACACGACTTAACAGTACTGAACATAATCCTCTCCAATCTAGAGGGGTTTCGGTTGCAGTATGCTGTGATTACTTGCCGGCAAAGTCAATTTAACATAAACTGTTAAAAAGTAACCTGAGTTTTTTAAATTCTTCGGAGGTTATTATGAGTTCCGACAATCGCACTCCCCGGCTTCATTCCTTCCGCATCGCATGTGCGATAGCCTCTGCGACCCTTTGCGCCACCGCCATCGCACAAGTGGCGTTCTCCTTAAAGCCAGCAATCGAAGTGCTCGACAACCCTGTAATTGCAGACTCCCCCGCGTATCCAGCCCTTGCGATCTCGACATTGGTCCCTGCCGTCATCGGTATCGCTACGACCATCCTCAGCGCCGTTCTCGTGTGGACGATCAAGAGCGGAGACCCCTTCAAGAAAGGGTCTGCGACATGCTTGAAGGTGCTCGGCATTCTCTTCGTTGTTCAAGCTGCCACCAGCCTCTACGCCGGCTCACTCAAAACCTCCGTTTCGATGTTTGGCGGCGAGGGGGCCGTCGGCGCCCAAGAGATCGCTTCATCATTCGATTGGACCTCTCTGGTTCTCGGCATCGTCCTGTTCATGCTTTCCCAGCTCTTCTTGTACGCCCGAGAGCTGTACCTCAACTCCGACGAGATTGCGTAAGGAAACGCCATGCCCGTAATTGTTCGCCTCGACAAGATCATGGCCGAGCGAAAGATTTCCTCGAACGAACTTGCCGAAAGGATTGGAACCACGCCCGTGAACCTGTCCCGTATTAAAAAAGGGCATATTCGCGGCATTCGCTTCAACACACTCGAGCAGCTATGCCTCGCCCTTCGTTGCCAACCCGGAGACCTTCTCGAAGTCATGAGCGAAGAGGATGCCCGAAAGGAGTTCGGACTCGATTGGTCCGCCGAGGATTAGAGGGCGGTCGTACTCGCCCTGCACACGGGGATGCGAATCGGCGAGGTCTGCGGCCTTCGGTGGTGCGATGTGGATTTCGAGACGGGCCTGATCTCGATCAGACACTCGGTGGCGTACGCGAAGGGAATGGGTTCGTTCATCAAGGACACCAAGACCCATGACGCCAGGGGTATCCCCATCGACCCGGTCGGCCTACTCCCCTTCCTGAAGGAGACCCACGAGATCGACTGCGGAAAGCTGCGCTTGCGCGGCCTTACCGGGGCGGTCGAGATCGGGGACTGCTACATCCTGTCGGAGCCGGGCGCGACCTTCGCGACGACAAGCTATATCCGCAGGGCGTTCAAGACGTTCTCGGAGACCAACGGCCTCATGGGCACCAACGACGAGCTGATCACGTTCCACGGCCTTCGCCACACGTTCGCAACGCAGTGGATCCGCCAAGGCGGCGATATCAAGGCGCTCCAATCGATCCTCGGCCACAAGGACGCCATGGCGACGCTCAACGTCTACGCCGACATCGAGCCCATCTCCAAAATCCATAACATGCTGCGCGCCACGCCGTGCCTTTGGCGCGGGCACCTCGGGCCGAGGGTCGATCCGGGTCCCATGTTCCAACAGAGGATCCAGGAGTCCATCGAGACGCTCCAGGCGTTCGGCTACGGCATCACCGAGCCGGACGACCGAAATATCGCCATACGCGACGTGAAGACGAACAGTTGGCTCTAGCTCACCGAGTACGCGGCAGTGCTGGGCCCATCCCAACTGAGGTCACGGTGGTCCGATAGGGGCGCCGCCCGCGGCATGCGCCGCGGAGCGGTATCCCCTACCGAAGGGCGGGGATGCCCTCCGCTTCCAGTTCGGAATCAGCCGTCGGAGGCGTTCGGCTGACTGCGGGAACGGCCTGTCCGCTCAATGTGTTCGGCTGAGATCGGAAATCAACCCAACACGAGCCGGACACGCGCCAGACGGCTCTTCCCCGTACGGCCTTCCCCCTTACGCTCATGTTGCAGGCATGTAACGCCGCAGCGAGCGCGCCTTTTTTGCGCCAGACAGGTACAATGATGAACACTGTACCGTAGCGGAGCGCCCCGCGCGCGCCGCAACCACGCGAAAGGGTTTCCCATGGCCGAGATCTCGTCCTCCCGCATCGTCATCACCGTCCTTGGCAAGAACCGCCCCGGTATCGTCGCCGGCGTCACCCGTGTTCTGGGCGAGGCCAACGTCGATATCCGCGACATTACGCAGTCCATTATCGAGGACATCTTCACCATGACCATGCTGGCCGACACCGCCGAGTCCAAGCTCGACTTCGCCGAGCTGCAGAAGGCCCTGGCCGAGGCAGGCGAGCTTTCGGGCGTCAACGTGTCCATTCAGCGCGAGGACGTCTTTAACTTTATGTACCGCCTGTAGCGAACAAGCCGCTCGGGGCAGCTTGACGTCATATCGTCCAAGCGCGCCGCCCCAAAGCGGACCGGAGAGGAGCGCGCATGGCCTACGACGCCAAGAAAATCTACTACCGCTTCGATGACCATCTGAGCCGCCTGGTCTTGGATTATGAGGCGAGCCGCCAGATTTCGCCCGAAAGCGAAAACCTCTACCACGGCCTGCCGACCGACCCTTATGACGAGGACCTGTTTGTCGAGCACAATGTCAAACGCGGCCTGCGCAATGCAGACGGCTCGGGCGTGGTCGCGGGCCTCACTCGCATCTCGGACGTACATGGCTACAACAAGGTCGACGGTAAGGTCGTGCCCGATCAGGGCAAACTCACGCTTCGTGGCTACAGCATCGAGGATCTGGTCAACAACGCCCAGGCCGAGAACCGCTACGGCTACGAAGAAGTCGCCTATCTGCTCATTACGGGCTCCCTGCCCACCAAGGAAGAGCTTGACGGTTTTTGCGGACGCCTGGGTGCTTTTAGGCATCTGAGCGACGAATACGTCCGCGAGTTCCCCATGACCACGGTGTCGTCGAGCATCATGAATGTGCTTCAGCGCGCCGTGCTGCTGCTCTACGCCTTCGACGCCGAGCCCGACGCCATTACACCCGAGCACGAAATCGACGTCGCCATCTCCATGCTGGCGCGTCTGCCCCGCATCGCCGCCTTTGCGCACATGGCATCGGTCGCCAAGCGCCACGGCTCGGAGATGCACGTGCCGCACCCCACGCCCGGCCTCTCAACCGCCGAAACCATCCTGCAGGTCCTACGCGGCGGCATGGCGTTCACTCACGATGAGGCGATGCTGCTCGACGTGATGCTCATGCTGCATGCCGAGCACGGCGGCGGCAACAACTCCACGTTTGCCTGCCGCGTGCTGTCCTCCTCGGCCACCGACCCGTATTCCGCCTACGCCGCGGCTATCGGCTCGCTCAAGGGCCCGCGCCACGGCGGCGCCAACGCCAAGGTCGTGTCCATGCACGAGGACATCCGTGCGCATGTCTCCAATTGGGAGGACGAGGACGAGGTCGCAGCCTACCTGGGCAAGATTCTCGACAAGCAGGCCTTCGACGGCACGGGCCTCATCTACGGTATGGGCCACGCCGTCTACACGCTGAGCGACCCGCGCGCCGAGGTGTGCCGCCGTTACGCGCGCACACTTGCCGCCAAGAAGGACCTGGGCGATGAGTTCGCGCTCATCGAGCGCATTGAGCGCCTGGCACCGCAGGTGATGCGCGACCACGGCATGACTAAGCCCATCTGCGCCAACATCGACCTGTACACAGGCTTTATCTACAAGATGCTCGGCGTACCCGAGACGCTTTTTACGCCGCTATTCGCCGTCGCCCGCATGGCCGGCTGGTCGGCACACCGCATGGAAGAGCTCTTCTGCGCGCACCGCATTATTCGCCCGGCTTATCGCCCGGTTATCGAGCCGCTTGAGTACAAGCCGCTCGCCGACCGCTAGGACGCGGACCGTTATAGAACTCGAGCGTGGCCAGGGAATCACCGCCCTCGGCCACGCTTTTTATGCCAGCAGAAAGGGCTGCATCAAATGATTGTGTTTTCCGATATGGATGGAACGCTGTTGACGAGCGATAAGCAGATGAGCGATGCCACCTGGGCGATGCTCGACGAGCTCGCTCAACGCGGGATTGAATTTGTGCCCTGCACGGGACGTCCGCTGTCAGGCATCTTTGAGCCCATCCTCGCCCACCCCGCCGTGCACTATGCCGTCTGCGCCAATGGCGCCAGCGTCTGGCAGCTCGACGACGATGTGCCCACCGACGCCTCGCGCGCCACGTGCATCTTGAGCCGTCCGCTCGATTGCGGCATTGCCCATCGCATCCATCGCATCGCCGCCGGCCACGATGTGACCTTCGATATCTTCGCGGATGGGCAGTGCTTCCTCCCCCGCTCGCTCTACACGCGCCTGGACGAATTCTGCGGCGGCGACCCCCACATCGCGGCTTCGCTCAAGCGCACACGAACACCGATCGACATGGATATCGACAGCAAGATCGACGAGGTCGAGACGCTCGAGCGCATCGCCATGTACTGGCACGACCCGGCTGATCGCGACGCCATCGCGGCGGAGCTCGACACGCTCGGAGGCATTGAGGTCACGCGTTCGTACGCCATGAATATCGAGGTCATGGGCGAGGGCGCCACCAAGGGAACGGCCCTCACGTGGCTCTGCGAGCACCTGGGCGAGCGTCTCGCCGACGCCTGGGCGTTCGGCGACAACATCAACGACATCCCCATGCTGCAGGCAGCGGGCCACGGCATGGCCATGATCAACGCCGAGCCCGAGGACCGCGAGGCCGCCGATGCCATCACCGAATATGACAACGACCACGACGGCGTCGCCCGCACCATCATGGCCGCTCTCGCCTAGTCATTGGCCAGTCACTGAGGACGTTCTTGAATGACTAGTCGTTGGGGACACTCTTCGCGAAAAAGCTGCAAGAACTGTCCCCCACTGCCGGCAGAAAAGAAACGTCCCCATCTGCCGGATTAAGCGAGACTCTCCAGCACGCGACGGAGCTCCTGCTGGACGGCGTGGTCGCAGTTACAACCCACCACGCGATCGGCCACCGCCTTGAGCGCGGGACGCGCGTTTTCCATCGCGCAGCCCGTGCCGACAAAGCGAATGATTTCGTAGTCGTTCATCGAGTCGCCAAACGCCATGACCTCGTCGCGTCCAACGTCGTAATGCTCCGCGAGCTGCGCGATGCCCGAGGCCTTCGATACGCCGGGCTGCATGGCATCGATCCACGCGTTGCCCGAAGGCGCAAAAGTAAAAAGCTGACCGAGTTCGCGCTGTAGTACGTAAGCGCTGTCCATAACGGCACCGTCATCGCAAAAGATACTCGCCTTGATGATATTTACGCTGGGATCGGGCAGCTCCCAAATGCGCTCGGCATTGGGAAGGTCCTTATCGACCTCACGCACGAACTTGCACTCGTCATCGAGCAAGAAGGACTTGGTTCGGTCAAAAAGTGCAAGATGCAGATTGGGAAACGTCGCGACGGCCTGAGCGAGCTTTCGAATCGCCAGGTGCGAATACACCTCGCGGTCTACCATCTTGCCGTCGGCGTAGACCTGGGCGCCGTTAGCGGCGACAAAGTCCATCTTGTCGCGAACGGGCGCAAAGAACTCGCACAGGCGATCGTAGCGACGACCTGACGATGCGGCAAAATGCACGCCATGCTCGCGTAGCGCCAAAATCAGTTCGTAGGTCTCGGGAGGCACCTGGCCGTTTTCGTCAAGCAGCGTGCCGTCCATATCGGATGCAATCAGTTTAAACATAGAAAAGCTCCCTTCGGGCTTGTTGGAATCGAACGTGTATCCGATTCCAACGTACCCAAAGGGAGCTCAAATAAGACTCCGCGGGCGTAAACGTTACAAGGACCTGGCAAATAGCTCACACATGCCAGAGGTCCTACGGTCGCGGCGCCAGGCGACACGCCACCCCGACGGCCAGTCGTTTAAGAACGTCCCCGATGACTAGTCGGCGTAGGTGAAGGTCGTGACGTCGAACATGCCCTCGGGGCGAATGCGGAGCGTCGGGATGACCGGCAGGGGCAGGAAGATGATGCCCATGATGGGGTCGAGCGGCGACTCAATACCCATGGCGCGCGCCTTGACCATAAAGTCGTCGTGCTGCGCGGCAACGTCCTCGGCCGTGCCTTCGCTCATAAGGCCACCGAGCGCCAGCGGAATGCGCGCCACGACCTCTCCGTTGCGCACCAGCACGTGACCACCTTGGCCCACGGCCTCAACGGCGGCCATCATATCGGCGGCGTTGTCGCCCACCACGCACACGTTGTGCGAGTCGTGGCCGATCGTGGAGGCAATGGCGCCACCCGTGATGGTAAAGCCGCGCACCCAGCCACGACCGATGTGCTTGCCGACAAGACCCAGGCCAGCGGGGCCGTCGCCGTCGGCGCCCTCGGCTTGCAGCGACACGCCGCGGCCGTGGCGCTCGATCAGCATAATGCGACGCAAGTCCTCGTCAGTCTCGGGACGAACCATGCCCGTGATGGCCTTGCCCGGCACCACGTCAATCACGGCCTCGCCCGGCTTAAAGGCATAGTCGAACACGTCGAGCGATAGCTTCGGCAGCTTAACGGAGGCGCGCAGCTCATCGGCAAGGGCCGCAACCTCGGCCATCTCGGGTGCAATCTCGCCCACAAAGGTGCCGTCCTGCGCCACCAAAGCACCGGCGGCATATACGCGATGCGGAGCCGTGGCAAACGTCAGGTCATTGAGCACCAGCAGGTCGGCACGCTTGCCCGGGGCAATCGCACCGCGGAGCTCGTGCGGGTCGCGGCAGCCGTGATCCAGGCCAAACGCCTCGGCCGTGGAGAGGGACGCCATAGAGATAGCGACCACGGGGTCGATACCGGCCTCAATCGCCACGCGGCAGGCATTGTCGATCATGCCGGTCGCAAGCGCATCGGAAGGGGCGCGGTCGTCGGTCGCAAAGCAGCAGCGGCGGGCACGGGCGGGGTTTTCCAGCAGCATCGGCGACAGGTTGGCCAGATCATGGCTGCACGTACCTTCGCGCAGCATCACCTGTCTCTTATACACATCTGACGCTGCCGACGAAGCTAGAAGTGTA
>CABSNL010000067.1 GCA_902479095.1 uncultured Collinsella sp.
GGCAGCGTCAGATGTGTATAAGAGACAGGCCTTGGCGGCAACGGCAAGATCGTGGACATACGTGGCTATATCGACCGACATGGGCGGCCCTTTCTCCTAGAAGTTTGCAACCATGGTAGCCGATTTGCGCATGGCCTCGCCCGCGGCGGTAGAATTGGTCAACCCGAAACACCGCAACGAACGGAAGACTCACATGGCCCTCATCACTTCGCACCACGTCCCCGGCCTTTACGTCGAGGACCACAGCATCGACGTCCCCCTTGACTGGCGCGGCCTGGAGCCGATGCTCCTGGCCGTCGGCAGTACCATGCGCCGCGGCGCTATGCCGGCACCCATCGCCGGCGCGCCCGAGAGCATCAAGCTCTTCTACCGCGTGGTTTGCGCGCCCGACCGCATCAACGACGATCTGCCGCTGCTCCTGTTTTTGCAGGGCGGCCCCGGCGGCGAGAGCCCACGTCCGCTGTCGCCCACAAGCGACGGCTGGATCGAGGAGGCCGTCAAGCACTTCCGCGTGGTCCTTCCCGACCAGCGCGGCACCGGACGCAGTAGCTGCGTGGACGGACGCACGATCAAGGCACTGGGTGAGCGCGCGACGGCGGCCGGCTCCGATGCCACACGCTCGCAGGCGGATTTCCTCAAGCGCCACCTCGCCAGCTCCATCGTGCGCGATTTTGAGTACCTGCGCCTGGTGGGCTTTGGCGGCAAGCCCTGGGTCACACTCGGGCAGAGCTACGGCGGCTTTTTGACGTTGAGCTATCTGTCGCTCTTCCCCGAGGGCATAGCGGCAAGCTTTACCTGCGGCGGCATCCCCCACGTGCCGGCGAGCGCCAGCGAAGTCTACGCGCACACCTTCCCGCGCATGGCCGCCAAGACGCAGCAGTATTACGACCGCTACCCCGCTGACGTCGACCGCGTGGCAGCCCTGGCCGATGCGCTCGAGGCCCAGAAGCCCGTGCTGCCCGACGGCTCGCCGATGACGGTCGAGCGCCTACAGCTCATGGGCAGCGACTTTGGCATGAAGCCGAGCTTTGAGCGCATGCATTGGATTATCGATCACGCGTTTGTTACTGGCGACGGTACGCTTAGCTGCGGCTCCTCGGTATCCGACAGCTTTTTGATGCGCGCCTTCGAGCGCACCAACACGCGTACAAACCCGCTGTACTGGACGCTGCAGGAGTTTATCTACGCCGACGGCGACACCATGCCCATTCGCTGGGCCGCAGCAGAGGAGAAGGCCCATCGTGCCGAGTTCGACACACTCGCGCGCCCGCTCATGTTTACCGGCGAGGCCATGTTCCCGTGGATGTTTGAGCAGATGCCCGAGCTCAAGCCCTTCAAGCCCGCGATGGATCTGCTGATGGAAGACACCAACTGGGACAAGATCTACGACCCGCAGCGCCTAGCATGCAACGAGGTGCCACTCCAGGCCGCCGTGTACTTCGATGACATGTATGTCGATTCGGGCTTGCAACTCGATACGCTCAGCCGCGTGGGCAACTCGCATGCCTGGGTGACGAACGAGTTTGAGCACGATGGCCTGCACGGCAGCGTGGTGTTCAAGCACCTCTTCGACGAAGCCCTCAACCGCGGAGACCTGCGCCAGATCTTCTAGCAAAGGAGTGTCCCCACCTGCCGGCACAAAAGGAACGTCCCCAAGTGCCGAATAAGTGCCGGCAACGACAATGCCGCAGGTAGAGGACAGAAAGCGAAAACGCCCCCAAGCGAGCAAGGTGACGTGAAAGAGGAGGGCATTGACCTTTTGGTCATGCCCGACGATTGAACGTCAGATTGCCGCTTAGGGGCGTTTGCAGCGTCAATTGGTTAGGCATAGATCTGTTGGTCATGCCTCACCTTTTGAATGACAAAATGTCGCTCTGGGCGGCGCGCAGCGTCGACCCGTTAGGCGAAGACGATCAAGTTATCCCTGTGTATCGCCGGCTTCTCGGCCAGGTCTGCCAGCAGGCGGTTGCTGGCAATCTGGTCTTGGCGGCGACCGGCAGCAAGTTCCAGCACGTCCGAATCGGCCTCGGCGATACCGCGGGCGACGACCATACCGCTCGGATCGCACACATCGAGCACATCGCCCTCGGCAAACTGGCCATCGACCTCGCGAATACCCACCGCAAGCAAGGAAGAGCCACGGCTGACCAGCGCCTTCGCGGCGCCGTCATCGACCGTTACCGAACCGTGGGCCTTGTCACCCAACGCGATCCAGAGTTTGCGCGGCGCAATGTCCAGGCGCTCCGCCGGCGGATCGAACAGGGTTCCCACGCTCTCCCCGCGGGCGAGGCGCACGAGCGCATCGGGCTCCTCGCCCGAGCAAATCACGCTCTGAATGCCCGCCGTCATGAGAATGCGGCTCGCGCGAATCTTGGTGATCATGCCGCCCGTGCCAACCGATGTGGAAGAATCGCCCGCCGAGGCGATAATCTTGGCATCGATCTTATGCACGACCGGGACGAACTCGGCCGTGGGGTCCTCGTGCGGATTGGCGGTATAGAGGCCATCGATGTCCGAGAGCGTCACGCACAGATCGGCAGAAACCAGGCAGCTCACAAGCGCCGCCAGCGTGTCGTTGTCGCCAAACTTGATCTCATCGACGGTAACGGTATCGTTCTCGTTGACGACCGGCACCACGCCAAGCTCCACCAGGCGCAGCAGGGCGTCGCGCGCGTGCAGGTAGGACGTACGGCGCGCCGTGTCGTGGCGCGTGAGCAGCACGAGCGAGGTGAGCAGGTCGCGCGCATGAAACTCCTCGTCGTAGGCCGACGAGATGATGCACTGACCGGCCGAGGCGCAGGCCTGCAGGCTCGGCAGGTCGCCGACCGGCTTGCGGTCGAAGCCCAGCACAGGATAGCCACAAGCGATAGCGCCCGAGCTCACCACGACCAGGCGCCAGCCGAGCTTGCGCAGGGCTGCGGCCTGATCGGCAAGCCCGCCGATAAAGGCGCGGTTGACCTTGCCGTCGGCGCCCACCACCGTGGACGAACCGATCTTTACCACCATCGTTTTATAAGAAGTCGTCATACGTCAAACCAATCGAATGTTGAGCAGGCGGGCGAGAAAATGATCCGTTTTCCTCCGTCCCCAAGGGATCGTCCCCAAGGGATCATTTTGCCCAAGGGAAGGCAGAAGCCGCGGCCATGTTCTTGCGCACAAGCTCGTCGCGCACCTGAGCCAGGCCCTGCTCCATGCCCACCACATAGGTCTGCGGGTACAGGAAGCGCTTGAAAGCTGCGTCCAGATGATCGAGCGCCCAAACACAGCGCTCGCGCGCGTCCTGGATGCTCTCACGCGGAGCCACCGCGCTGCCGTCGCGCACGATCGGCACCAGCAGCTCGCGATACTCAAGTTCGGACACGTCGGTCACCAGGGCGGCATCATTCACGGCCACGAGAGTATTGCCGCGCGCGGCGCCCTCCCCCGCCAGATGGTCCTCGTCGTAGATCATGTCGCAGACCGGGCCGCCAAAGCCGTCGTAATAACGGCGCACGCGTTGCACACCCGGGATCGTGCGCTTGTAGGGCTGCTCGGAGAGCTTGACCACCGGCGTCCATGGATCTGCCTCGCTCGCACGGCGGGCGGAAAGCTTGTACACGCCGCCCAGCGCCGGCTGGTCATAGCAGGTCGCGAGCTTGGTACCCACGCCAAAGCTGTCGATGGGCGCGCCCTGGTCGAGCAGCGACTGAATCGTATACTCATCCAGATCGTTAGAAACCGAGATCCCCACATAGGGCAGACCCTCGGCATCAAAACGGCCGCGAACATACTTGGAGAGCTTAGCGAGGTCGCCAGAGTCGATGCGAATAGCCGACAGGCGCTCGCCCGCCGCCTCCATCTCCTTGGCGACCGTAATGGCATGCTCGCAGCCCTCGCGCACATCGTAGGTGTCAATGAGCAGTGTGCAATTCTTGGGGCTCGACTTGGCAAAGGCGCGGAAGGCCTCGAGCTCGGAATCGAAGCTCATCACCCAGCTGTGCGCGTGCGTGCCAAAGACGGGGATGCCGTAACGGCGCCCTGCAAGCACGTTAGACGTGGACGAGCAGCCGGCCACATAGCTTGCGCGCGCAACAGCCAGGCCGCCATCGGGACCCTGGGCACGGCGCAGGCCAAACTCGGCGACGGGGCGACCATCGGCCGCCAGTACTACGCGCGCCGTCTTGGTGGCGACGAGCGTCTGGAAGCCGACGATGTTGAGCAGCGCGGTCTCGAGCAGCTGACACTCCAGCGACGGACCGGTGACGCGCACCATGGGCTCGCGCGGAAACACGAGCTCGCCCTCGGGCACGGCGTCAATGTTCACGTGCGCACGGAAGTTGCGCAGGTAGTCGAGGAATGCAGGCTTGAACATCGCGCCGCCGGCCGGAGCCTGGAGCGAAGCGAGGTAGTCGATGTCCTCGGGCGTAAAGCGCAGGTTCTCGACCAGCTCGGGCAGCTCAGCGGTGCCACACATGACGGCATACGCGCTGCCAAAGGGATGGTCGCGGTAAAACGCCGTAAAACAACCCTGCTCATTGGCCTTGCCGCTCTCCCACAGGCCCTGGGCCATAGTGAGTTCGTACAGATCGGTGAGCATTGCGATGTCGGTGGGATGCGAGATGTCGGTCAAAGCCATGGGGCGACCTTTCGGATGTGTCGTGCAGAGGTTGAGGGTTGGGCGAGGCGGACGTGCGGGCATGGAGCCCGGCGCGAACAGGTTAGTGCAGGCCCATGCTGCCCGTGATCGTGTAAACCATAAAGACGATAAACGCGATGAGGGCGAGCACGATGATGATTTTTTGAGCCGGAGCCATGCCAGGGATCTCGTTCTCGCCCGTAGGCTCCTTGGAGGTGACCATGCGCTGGGCAAAGGTCATCTCGTCACGGCTCGGTTTGGGCTCGACGGGCTCGGGGCGAGCGGCTTTTTTGGGCTGAGGTTTGGGTGCGGTGGGCGCGGGCTTCGCGGCGGCGGGCTTGGGCGCGGGCGCGGGCTCGGATGCAACCTTCGCAGCGACCTCCTCGGCCTTCGCACGCTCGGCGCGCAGGGCAGCCAGCTCCTCACGCTCGCGACGGGCCTCTTCCCGAGCCTCGCGGCGGGCCTTCTCAGCGCGGAGCTCTTCCAACTCAGCGCGCTCCTCGTCGGACAATGGTTGGGACTCAAGCTCGGCCATGGTAAAGCCCTTTCTTTTAAAAAAAGCCGCCGACACAATGTCAGCGGCTTATCAAATCCAAGGGTGGAGACGAAGGGAGTCGAACCCTCGGCCTCTGCCATGCGACGGCAGCGCTCTCCCAACTGAGCTACGTCCCCAGGACAAGTCGATATTTTACCTACGGCTCGCCAACTGTCAACGCCCAATAACCAGTCTTTTTGGGGCGCGGCTATTTTGGCAACTTTTCGAACAGGCGATCCTCTCGATGATTTTTTATCCCCGTCCCAGAAAAATCATCGACGAACGCACTACTTTGCGCTGGTAAGAACACCGGTGGTGTCGAAGGCCGGGGTGAAGCTCTCGTCTACCGCGCCGCCCTCTTGCCAGAACATCGTCGTAAAACCCAGGTCGTCGGCATGGTCGAGCACCTGCTCGTACTCCTCACGCGTCACGGCGCGTGCCAGGTCGCCGCCCTGCTCGCGCATGAGCGCATTGGGCGTGTACTGGTTCATAACCGAGATCGGCACGTCGCCCACCGTCTGCCACACCAGGTCCAGCACGCGACACGAATCGTCTGCATGCCCCGGAAGCACCAGGTGACGCACGATCATGCCGCGCTTCATAAGCCCGTCCTCGTCCACCAACTCTCCCCCGCGGCGCTCGATCTCGCGCGCCATCTGGGCCAGACCCGACACGGCCACACGCGGGTAATCCTTTATATGGGAGAGCGACTGCGCAAGCCCGGCATCGGCATATTTAAAGTCGGTGAGCCACACATCGACCAGGTCGCCCAGCGCCGCCACGGCACTCGCGCGCTCGTAACCACTCGTGTTGTAGACGATTGGGATAACCAGTCCGCGCGCCCGTGCCGCGGCAATCGCGGCAGGCAACAGGTGCGCATAGTGCGTCGCCGTCACCAAATTGATGTTGTTGGCACCCTGGTCCTGCAGTTCCAGCATAATCTCGACCAGGCGCTCAGGCGAAATCTCAAGGCCAAAATTGCCGGTCGAGATCTCGTGGTTCTGGCAGTAGATACATTTGAGCGAGCAGCCGCTAAAGAAGATCGTGCCCGAACCGGCCTCGCCCGAGATAGGCGGCTCCTCCCACATATGAAGCGCGGCGCGGGCCACCTTGAGCGTGTCGTTAGCACCGCAGACGCCGTGCGCGCCCTCATCGCGCGCCGCACCGCAACGGCGCGGACACAAATGGCAGGCGGGCGAAAAAAGTTCGGTCAACGACGTCGGCATAAAACCATGCTCCAAAACAACGATTCAGCAGCTCAAACGTAAAGGAATCAACCCCACAGACGGCTCGAGCCCAAGGCGCCGTAATCGTCCGACACGATTTTTGTAATGTCAAGACTGGAATCGATAAAGTGCCGCTTTATGATGTAGGTATTCCGCCCCCCGCGGAGCAACTGGGTGAACCGTCGCGTTTATTTAGGGAGCCCACACAGTCGTACCTAGTACAGGTATCCTTCGTTGTTAAGGACGCTGGAACAGTCGATGAGGGCACCCACCTGTTTTAGGTGGGTTCATTTTCGTAACGTGGGGGGTGGTTTTCTTTTGCCGAAAATCACCATTACAGTCCATATGGATCCCCGCCGGCATCCCGACAAGCCATCGACAACATCCCAATATCTGGTAAGCGCGTGATTATCGCTGCGTGCAATTCCATGCACCCCCCTTGGTCGAGTATTATGGTTCGGCTATGCCCTTTGCGCATGGCGTTCTTCTGACCTTTTCCTTCGACGCTTGGCGGTTTTTAGATTCATGGCTTCATCCCCGAGCTACATACCGTACCTATGCGTGGCAGCGGCGGCCTTTATCACGACCTTCCTCGCGGTGCCCCTGGTCAAGCGCTTGGCAATTAAGCTCGATGCCGTCGACTATCCTTCTAAGCGCCGCATCAACACCAAGCCCATCCCACGTTTGGGCGGAGCGGCGGTGTTTTTGGGCCTGGTCGTTGCCTGCATTGTGCAAATCCTAGGCACCTGGTACCTAGGCTGGCCACCCGTCCTGGTGCCGCACCCGCGCCTTCACATTAGCTATCCCATGCTGGCGCTCTCCTTTACCGTCATCTTTGCGACCGGCGCTATCGACGACGTCTTCCAGCTCACGCCCAAGCAAAAGCTGGCCGGACAAGTCCTCGCCGCGCTTATCGCCTGTATCGGCGGCCTAAAAATCGGCGTCATCGTCAACCCGTTTGCCCCCGGCGAGATCATGCTCGGATGGCTCGCCTACCCCATCACCGTGATCTATCTGGTGGCATTCACCAACATCATTAACCTCATCGACGGCCTCGACGGCTTGGCCACGGGCATCTGCGGCATCGCGTCGTTCACCATGTTTTCGATGGCCGTTCTCTCGGGCCGCATCGACGCCGCCGCGCTCTCCATTGCGCTCTTTGGCGCCTGTCTGGCCTTTTTGCGCTACAACTTCAACCCCGCAAGCATCTTCTTGGGCGACTCGGGGTCGCTGCTTCTGGGCTTTGCGCTGGGCTCCATCTCGCTGCTCAACGTGAGCCGCACCGCCGCACTCACCTCGCTTATCATCCCGCTCATCGTTGCCGGCGTGCCCATCATCGACACGTTTAGCGCCATTGTGCGCCGCAAGCGCGCCCACATTAGCATCGGGCAGGCCGACAAGGGCCACATCCACCACCGCCTGATCCAAGAAGGCTACAACCAAAAACAGGCAGTGCTGCTCATCTATGCCTGGTGCATCATGCTTTCGGCCGGCGCCGCCGCGATTAACCAGGTCGAGGTGCCCATGCGCGTGCTCATCTTTACCGTGCTCGCCATTGGCTCGGCTGCCTTCGCCAAGCACCTGCACCTGTTTGAACCCGTGCTGCGCCACCATTACAACAAGCGCACGCACGAGGACGAGCTGGTCACCCCCGACGACCCCGCTTTTAAGCAGGAGGAGCAGGCAGCCGAGGAGCGCAAAGAAGAGCGCCACCACAAGCTCTAGGGCAAGCTGCCGAGGATGTGCCAAGGCGTTGGCAGCCGTTCGCGCGAACGCCGCGGCGGACTTGAAAGCCGGCCCCTGGCAGTCCCTCACCCACTCACGCCCACCCCTCTCAATAAACACGCTATCATCAAAACCTGCGAACGAACGTTAGGAGCAATCATGCCAAACGAGAACAGTTACGAAGTCGCGCTGCAAAAGAGCAACGCCATTCGCGAGGGCTTGGCCAATACGCCCGAGAAGTTCACCATGCTCACCGGTGATCGCCCCACCGGCCGTCTGCACCTGGGCCACTACTTTGGTACCCTCAAGGGCCGTGTTGAACTGCAGAACATGGGCGCCAAGACCAACGTGCTCATCGCCGACTACCAGGTCATCACCGACCGCGACACCACCGAGCATATCCAGGACAACGTGTACAACATGGTCATGGACTACCTTGCCTGCGGTATCGATCCCGACAAGACCATGATCTACGCGCACTCCGCCGTGCCCGCAGCCAACCAGCTCATGCTGCCGTTCCTGTCGCTGGTCTCCGAGGCCGAGCTGGCGCGCAACCCCACGGTTAAGGCCGAGATGGAGGCCTCGGGCCACGAGCTCACCGGCCTTCTGCTCACCTACCCGGTGCACCAGGCCTGCGACATCCTGTTCTGCAAGGGCAACGTCGTGCCCGTCGGTCGCGACCAGCTGCCGCACATCGAGCTCACCCGCACCATCGCACGCCGCTTTAACAACCGCTACGGCAAGGTATTTCCCGAGGTCGACGCGCTGCTGTCCGAGACCCCGCTGCTGCCCGGCCTTGACGGTCGCAAGATGAGCAAGAGCTACGGCAACGCCATCAATATTTCGATGACCGCCGAGGAGACGGCCAAACGCATCAAGAAGAGCCAGACCGACTCCGAGCGCATGATCACGTTCGATCCCGAGAACCGCCCCGGCGTGTCCGGCCTGCTTTCGACGGCCGCCATCTGCACCGGTCGCTCCGAGGTCGAGATTGCCGAGGAGATCGGCATGGGCGGCTCCGGCCAGCTCAAGAAGTACGTGACCGAGGCCGTCAACGAGTACTTCGCACCGATCCGAGAGCGTCGCCAGCGCTACGAGAACGATCTGGACTATGTGAAGGACGTCCTGCACGAGGGCAACCGTCGCGCCAACGAGATCGCCGATCAGACCCTGGCAGAGGTTCAGGACGCCATGGGCATGGTGTACTAGACCGATTTGCTGGCCTGAGCTTTCGATTGCTTTAGGGCGGGCGCTACGACGTCCGCCTTTTTCGGAGCCGGACTGCTTCGGCTCCGCCCATTGCACTCCCCCGATAAACAGGAACGGGCCCGCCGGCAGTCAGTTGCCGGCGGGCCCGTTCCCGAAGTACACCGTTGAATCGCACAGAGGGGAGGAATGCGAATCAAACTCAACAGGGCAGGCTTTTTCATCGCCTATTGCCTGCTCCGTTGCTGAATACAATATAGTTCACCGTGGTTTACTTTGCAGCATCAATATTCGCCGCCATAGCTTCTCCATAAGTTAGCCCCGGTAAACCTGCAACAGAAAACCACCACAAAGGGGACAGACACCTTTGTGGTGGTTCTGGCCACGGCAGAGCTGTTAGAGTCCGGCAGGCCAACGACAGACGGCCAGGTCGACGTGCATGTCGTCCTTAAACGCCACACCCTCCCCTAGCAAAAGCTCACGTTGAGCATCGGGACCACCAAAAGCAAAACCCTCGCATATGCGCCCGTCGGCAAACACCACGCGGTGACAGGGAATCTCGCCGGGGCGCGGATTACTATGCAGGGCATACCCCACATACCGCGCACTTCGTGGTCGACCGGCAAGCAGCGCCACCTGACCATACGTGGCGACCATCCCCTCGGGGATCTGCTCGACCACTTCGTACACCCGTTCAAAAAAGCCCTCAGACGCCATTGCTCGCTCCCTTCCACCCTGAAAAGCATAAACCACCGCAAAGGGGACAGGCACCTTTGTGGTGGTTTATGGCAGGTCGGTTAGTTGGCGGGCTGGAAGAAGGCTACGGCTACGGCGCCAGGGCCTACGTGGGTACCGATGGTGGCGCCGATGGTGTGAACGGGCAACTCGCCCTCGGTGTGGCCAGCCCAAAGTGCCGCGCTGTCCTCGATATACTTCTTGAGCACCGCATCCGAAAGACCCGTATAGCCGAGCGCCAGCGGCATGGAAAAGTCGATACCGCCCGCCTTTTCGACCTTTTGGTTCAGCAGGTTGCGGCCGTTCTTGGAACCTGTCTCTTATACACATCTCCGAGCCCACGAGACCGAGGCTGATCTC
>CABSNL010000068.1 GCA_902479095.1 uncultured Collinsella sp.
AGCGAGCCCACCGAGGTGCTGTCGGCGTTGCTTGTCGACCCGTCCGCCGTGGGCGTGCTGCCGGAGCCGTTCAAGACCGCTGCCATCGCCAAGAGCGAAGGCAAGCTGTCGGCGCCGGTGAGCCTGACCGATGTGTGGGATGAGCTAGCGGGTGACACGGGCTCGCGCCTGCTGACGGGCGTGACCGTGGTGCGCCGCGCCTTTGCCGAGGAGCATCCCGAGGCCGTGGCGGAATTCTTGCGCTGCCATGAGGCGAGCGTGAAGGCTGTCAATGCGGCGCCGGCAGATTGGGCACAGGCCGTGGTCGATGCGGGTATCGTCGATAACGCCGCGATTGCTGAAAAGGCGATTCCCGGGTGCATGCTCGTGTGCCAGACGGGGAAGGATATGAAGGCGGCGCTCGGTGGGTACCTGCAGGTGCTGGCCGATGCGGACGCGAGCGCCGTGGGCGGCAAGCTCCCGGCTGATGATTTCTATTACATGGAGTAGCCCGTGCGTGCGTTTGCTCGACAAATGACAGAGCGTATGAAGGCGGTGACGGCAGCAGGTGCCGTTGCCGCCTTTTGGCTTGCCGTGTGGGTCTTTGCAGCAGCACTGTTGGCGCAGCCGTTGATTTTGCCGGGGCCAGGCACTGTTGCGATGGCGTTGCTGCGGCTAGTATGCGATGCCGGTACGTGGGCGATTCTGGTGGACTCAGGCGCGCGAATCTTGGGTGGGCTGGCGCTTGCCGCGGCGTGCGGCGGCGTGATGGCGGGAGCCTCGGTGCGGTCGCCGACGTTTGCCCGCTTGGTGGCGCCGGCGCTTTCGTTTGTTAAGGCGACGCCGGTTGCCTGCGTGGTGGTCCTGCTGCTCATTTGGTTGGGGTCGGCGCGTGTGAGCGTCGCGGCGGTCTTTTTGATGGCACTGCCGGGCGTGTATTTTTCGCTGGTCGAGGGCTTGGCGCAAGTGGATAAGCCGCTGGAGCAGATGTTTCGTCTGCATGGCGTGCGGGGTTGGCGTCTGTTTTGTGCCCACACCTGGCGCGAAGTCCTGCCGTTTGTGCTTTCGTGCGCCCGCGCTGTGATCGGCATGAGCTGGAAGGCCGGCGTGGCGGCGGAGCTCATCGGCATGGCGACGGGCACCGTGGGCGAACGCATCTATCAGGCGAAGCTTTTGATCGAGACGGCGGACCTGCTGGCGTGGACCGTGCTGGTTGTTATGGCTTCGTGGGCATGCGAGCGCGTGCTGGTGTGGTTGCTGCGGGCTTCGGGGCCCGTGGCGTGGCGTACTGCCGTGCGGGCGCATGGGCGCGGTGGCCGCGGGCGTGCGTGCGGCTCTGCTGGCGGCGGGGCTGCTGCGGAGCTTGCGCTCGCCGTGGGCGACCGGGCGCCCTGGTCGCCGGCGCTCGACGGACTGGTGCTTCATGTGCCCGCCGGTGGACGCACCTGTGTGATGGGCGCTTCGGGCGTGGGCAAGTCGACGTTGCTTGCGCTGGTGGCGGGGGAGTGCGCACCGTGCTCCATGGTGTTTCAGGACGTGCGCCTGGTCGAGGACGCCTCTGCTTTGGATAACGTGCTGGTGTGCGCCGATGCACGCGTGAATGCCTCGAGTGCCGCTGCCTTGTTGCGCCTGCTGGTACCGGGGATCGATGTGCATGCCCGCGTGGCCGAGCTCTCGGGCGGGCAGCGCCGTCGCGTCGAGATTGCCCGAGCCCTGCTGTGTCCGGGCGGCGCAGTGATTCTGGACGAGCCCTTTACCGGTCTAGACATCGCTGCGCGCGACGCATGCACCGAGGTCGTGCTCGACTTGCTCGACGGTCGTATGCTGTTGCTTGCCACGCACGATTCCGCTGACGCTCGGGCCCTCAATATCTCGGACATCATCACGCTCTAAAGACTTACTCAGCAACAAATTGATCCGTTTTTTCTCCGTCCCCATGGGGTCGGGTATGGTATTCTATCTGCGGGGTAATACTTAGGAATACCAAGTAATACCAACGCCGTAGAACAAACTCCAGATGCGGGCCAATCGGGTTGCCTTCACAGCCCGTCGCCCAGCCGCGTGGCCCGCATCCATCCGCACCACCGTCGTTTCAAAAAGGAAGCGCCATGGCAGAACACATGACCCCGGTTGTCGCGAAGGTCTTGCCCGAGGAAAAGGCGGCCTTCGCGGCGGCAACCCAGCTCGTGGGCACTACGCCGTCCAACGCCATCCGCATGTTTATCGCCGCCTTCAATCGCTGCGGCACCTTCCCGTTCGACATCTCGCCGAGCGGGGCTTTTGGTAAAGAGTGTCCCCAACAGCTAGTCGTTGAAGAACGTCCCCAATGACTAGTCGTCGGGAGGAGGTTGGCATGCTCAATGCGATGATTTGGGCGCTTGCCTGTTTTGGCGTCGTCGCTGCCGATATTGCCCTGAGCGTCGTTTTGTTTTCCGTCCTTGGTGTCGCGTCGGTGTTCATGGGCTTTTCGATTGACGACCTCGATATTCAATTGCTTCAGGCTGCCGCGCAGATGGCGTCGTTTTTGATGGCACTGCTGTGGTGGCGTTATCTGTGGCCGCGCTCGTTTATGGCGCGCTGGCAGGGCGAGCGCCCGCTTGGCGGGGGAGCAGGCAAAGCATGGAGGCGCATCGCCTGCGTTATCGTGATCGGCCTTGCCCTGCAGGTGGTCGTTGGCTACGTGACCGACGCTGTGCTGTCGCTGTTGCCCGAGGCGGCGGCCGATTACAGCGAACTTGTCGAGGAGACGGGCATGGGCGAAACGAGCTATCTGGCCGTCCTGACCACGGTGATCGGCGCTCCGTTTTGCGAGGAGCTGCTGGTGCGCGGTATCATTTTTGAGTTTTCGCTCCGAGCATTTAACCCGCAGTGCCGTCCGCTCTGGAAGCGCCGGCGTCGTGCGAGCGCGCAGGGCGGCGCCATGGTGCCCTGGGCGGCCCCAAGCACGTGGGGTATCGCAGCGGCGATTGTACTGCAGGCGGCAATCTTCGGTTTTATGCACATGAATTGGGTACAGGGTTGCTACGCGGGTGCCGCCGGCCTCATCTTCGGTTGGGTGCTCGTGACGACCGGAAAGCTCCGCTACACGATCCTACTGCACTTTGCCTTTAATGCCGGGTCGTATCTCATGACGTTGCTGTGGTTTGTGAACACGCCGCTCGACGTGGCAGCCACGGTTGCCATCGCCGGCTTTGTGCTGGTAGAGGCGATGCGCTCGCTGCTCCGGTCGTGCATTCCTGCGCCACGCGAAGCTGATCGGCCTGATTATCAATGACTTTAACTAGACCGATGCGCCCTGAATACACCTGGCGTTTCGCCGAATGCTTCTTTGAATTTTGAGTAAAAGAATGACATGTTGGAGATGCCGACTTTTCGGGCTACATACTGCACGCTGCGCTCGGTGTTGTTGAGAAGATATGCCGCCTCTGTGAGCTGCTGGTTGAGCTTGATTTGCGAAAACGTTTTGCCGGTTTTTTGCTTGATCAAGCTGCTGAGATAGCTGGTGCTATAACCCGTATCGCTTGCAATGCTTTCGAGCGTGCAGTCGCCGTAGCTTCGCTCAATATGATTCAGAATCGACACGATGCGCTCGTCCGACATGATTGCCTGGTTATCAGTTGCAGAGCGTCGGTACAGTCCTCGAATGAGAACAAGGAATAGGCTGACGGCGAGGTGCCTCATGAGTTCATTAGAGTAGGCATCTTTAAAGTGATATTCGATAAAGAGCATCTCGATGAGGCGTCGCGCATGTCGGGCGTATTCCTCTGGGAGAATGAGATATTTGCGGGCCTCACGGTTTTTGGACACAAAATCAAATAGGAGATTCGTTAATGGTGACGCGCCGGGTAGCTGGCTCAGGAACAACGAATCGAACATTTCTTTTTTGAAGACGATTGAAATGACGATATCGTGCTCGCCCTTAACGTACGGAACGCTTCTGACTACGCCAGTGTTGCAAATGAGCACGTCACCCTTTTTAAGGAGTAGTCGCCGTCCGTTGACGATAAACGTGCAGACGCCGTCGTACACGTAGTTGAGCTCCATATCCCGATTGATATGAGGAGGAATGTCGGTAAAGCGCGACTCCTTGATAAGGCCCACGGGGTTTTCGTCGAGAGTTTCTTTCCAATCAAACAGATAGACTTCTTCGCCGTTAATGGTTGTGGTTTCCACCCTGTTATATCGCGGGCTGAGCTCTCCCGGATGCGTGCGATGCCACTCTTCGGTCTCGGTATGCGTATAGAGCAGCTGTTTGAGATTCGAATCCATGGGGTGCTCCAGGGGTGAACGGTAGAATCGATGCCTTAAACGGTATTATATCTAAAAAAATGTTATAAACACACGCTTTCTATGCGATATCTTATGCATCTTGTTCTTCCTAGTATTGGGTTATCCGCTGGAGCATCCGATCAAGGAGGGCAAATGAGTAAGTTAAAACATGGGTTTGACTCCGACTTTTTATGGGGCGGAGCCATATCGTGCTCGCAGGCCGATGGCGCTTGGAATGAGGGCGGAAAGGGAAAGTCGACGCAGGATTGTCGATGGCTGGATGGTACCTGGACTCATGACCAGATTGAGGACAAGCATCAAAACAACCCCTTCTGCCATGACGAACTAATGAACGCTCTCGCAGATGATGGTGTTGAGTTCTACCCGTTTAGGCGTGGCAACGACTTCTATCATCACTATCGTGAGGACATCGCGCTTTTTGCGGAGATGGGTCTCAAGCTGTTCCGCACCTCTATTTGCTGGAGCCGAATCTATCCTAACGGAGATGACCTTGAGCCTAACCGCGAAGGCATCGAGTGGTATCGAAGCATGCTGGGTGAGTGCAAAAAGCACGGCATTAAGACCTTCGTCACCATGCTCCACTATGACATCCCGGTAAATCTTGTCACCACATATGGGGGATGGAAGAATCGCAAGACGATTGATTTCTTCGCCCGCTATGTCGAGACAATCGTTACGGAATTGGGCGATCTGGTCGATTTCTGGCTGCCTTTTAACGAGTTCAATGCAGCGCGTTTTTCGCCTTGGGACGGGGTCTGTCTGGTCAAAGACGAAGAGGGGGAGAACTTCGATCGAGCCATCTTCCAGTGCCTGCACCACGAGTTCGTTGCCAATGCGCGTGCCGTCGAGATTGTCCATCGTCTTTCACCCGATACTCCCGTTGGCGGCATGATCGCTCGATTCTGTACGTATCCCGCCACCTGCCGTCCCGAAGATAACATGCAGGCTATTCACGACGACCAGTATTCCAACTGGTTCTATACGGATGTGATGGCTCGTGGAAAATATCCCGCTTATATGAATCGCTATTTCGACGCGTGCGATATCGAGATTCAAATGGAACCGGGCGATGAAGAGCTCATCGCTCGCAACACGGTCGACTTCCTGGCCTTCTCGTACTACTTTTCCCAGGTATCCACCTGCGATCAGGGATGGGAGAAGACTGCGGGTAATCTGGTCATGGCAAACAAGAACCCTTATCTCGAGACGAGTGAGTGGGGTTGGCAGCTCGATCCCATTGGTCTGAGGGTTACCCTTAACCAGATGTATGACCGCTATGGGCTGCCCCTGTATATCGCCGAGAACGGCCTCGGTACATCTGATGTAGTCGAGGAGGATGGCAGCATCCACGACGAGTATCGAATCGATTATTTGCGCCAGCACATAAAGTGCCTTAAGGAAGCAGTGATCGATGGCGTTGACGTGCGCGGATACATGATCTGGGGATTCATTGACCTTGTTGCCTGCGGTCCTCTTACGATGGACAAGCGCTACGGGCTTATCTATGTCGATCTGGATAATTGCGGCAACGGCACTGCGGAGCGCTCGCGTAAAGACTCTTTCTATTGGTATCAGAAATGTATCGCCACTAATGGCGAGGATCTTGGGTAGGAGTGATTGCTGTGGCAGACAAGAAGGAACTGGCCGCTCGTGTCCTCGAGCTCGTGGGCGGCGCCGATAACGTTGTTATGGCAACGCACTGCATTACAAGGCTCAGATTCAACCTGAAGGACGATAGCAAGGCAGACCTGGAGGCCCTTAAGACGCTTGACGGCGCCTTGGGCGCGCAGGTTAAAGACGGGCAGTGGCAGGTTATCATCGGCGCCAGCGTGGGGTCGGTATATGACGAATTGGAGCCCATGCTAGGCGACAGGATGGGTGGCGAGGTCTCCGCCGACGCCGAGCAGCCTGAGCTCCAAAAAGGTTCGGCTCGCGTATTCGATATCATCACCGGCATCTTCTCCGCTATCATTCCCGCACTGGTGGCGGGAGGCATCGTAAAGGGCATCCTGGCTGCTATCGCGGCTTTTGGAATCGACACGGGTGCCGGCGACTTTGCGATATTCAATATGATTTCGGATATCCCGTTCTACTTCTTGCCGTTTTTGCTGGCAATGTCTACAGCTGATAAGTTCCGAGTCAACCGTTCGCTTGCGCTTTGTGTTGCCGGATCGCTGATGTACCCGACCATTGTCAACGCTGTCGGTACGGGCGAGACGCCTCTTGCGCTGTTCGGTTTTACGGTGCCGATTTTTAGCTACGCCGATTCCGTGTTCCCGGTTATCTTTGGCGTCATTGGCTTGTCTTTTGTATATCGTGCAATCGACAAAGTCGTGCCGGATCTTTTTAAGCTCGTTGTCGTTCCGGCGCTCTCCCTTGCTATCGTGATTCCCGTCAACCTGTTTGTGCTCGCTCCGATTGGTGCCTGGTGCGGTCTTGGTCTTGCCAACGGTATCGTTTGGCTATTCTCGACGTTAGGCCCCGTTGCCGGTTTTCTGCTGGGCTTCTTTATGCCGCTTATCGTGCTCTTCGGCATGCATCAGTCAACGAGCCCTATCCAGATTTCCAATATCGCAACGCTTGGGTATGACTATCTGCTCCCGATCTCTTTCTGCCATAACCTCGCCGAAAGCGGTGCGTCTTTTGGTGCAGCCCTGCGCATGACCGACGAAAAGCTCAAGTCCGCTGCAATGACGTGCGCCTTCTCAGCATTTATGGGAATTTCCGAGCCCGCCTTGTTTACCGTTCAGGTTCCTAACAGGACTCCGCTTATCGCTGCGATGATCGCGGATGGCATTGGCGGTGCGCTTACCGTTGTTCTCGGCGCAAAGTGCTTCGGCTTTGTTATGCCCGGCATTACCTCGTTGCCCGTTTATGCCGATCCAAGCGGCAATCCCATGAACCTGATCATGATTGTCGTCTGCATCGCTTTGACTTGGGTTATCTCTGCGGCGCTCTCGTTTGCGCTCTATGGTCGTTTCGACAAAAAGTAACGACGTTTTGAGATAGACAATATTAATCGGCCGCTCGCCGGGGAATCGTTCTGCGACGCCCCGGCGAGCGGCATTTTATTGGTGGGGCGTGTCGTGTCGCCAACGGCGGCATGCCGCCTCGCCGCGCTAGTTGCGGCGACCGCCTCCGTTGGCGCCCTGACGCCCCTGTGCCGCGCGGTTGCGGCCTGCGGTGTTCTGCGCACGCGACATGCCGCTGTGCCCCTTGCTGCCCTTAGGCCCCTTGCCAGCGGCGCCACCGTGGGCCTTGCCGCCCTTCTTGCCTGCGCCATGCCCACCGCCAGCAGGCGTCTCGCCCGGGCGCGGCGGCACGGGACGGATCAGGCAATGCTTGGTGTAGCCGATCAGGTCGCGACGGCCAGCCTTTTCCAGCGCCTCGCGTACCAGCTTGTAGTTCTCGGGCTTGCGATACTGGATGAGCGCGCGCTGCATGGCCTTCTCGTGCGGGTCGCGCGCCACATAGATCGGTTTCATGGTGCGCGGGTCCACGCCGGTGTAGTACATGCACGTCGACATGGTGGACGGTGTGGGGTAGAAGTCCTGCACCTGCTCGGGCATGTAGCCCATGTCGCGCACGGCCTCGGCAAGGTCCACGGCTTCCTTCATGGTCGAGCCGGGGTGGCTCGAGATCAGATACGGCACCACGTACTGCTTGAGTCCGTATTCGCGATTCAAGCGTTCAAATTTACGGCAGAATGCGTCGTAGACAGCTCGGCTCGGCTTGCCCATCACGGACAGTACCGCGTCGCTCACGTGCTCGGGCGCTACGCGCAGCTGGCCCGAGACGTGATGCTCCAGCAGCTCGCGTAAAAACTCGTCCGAGGCATCGGCCATGGTGTAGTCAAAACGGATGCCGCTGCGCACGAAGACCTTCTTGACGCCCGGCAGCTGGCGCAGGTCGCGCAACAGCTGCGTGTAGCCGCTTTCGTCGACCACCATGTTCTTGCATACGCTCGGCCACAGACAGCGCTTGTTCTTGCACACACCGTGCTTGAGCTGCTTGTCGCAGGCGGGGCGGCTAAAGTTGGCCGTCGGTCCACCCACGTCGTTGATGTAGCCCTTAAACTCGGGATCGCGCGTGAGCAGCTCGGCCTCGCGCATGATCGAGTCGTGGCTGCGCATCTGCAACACGCGGCCCTGGTGGAAGGTGAGCGCGCAAAACGAGCACTCACCAAAACAGCCGCGGTTGGAGCTTATGGAAAACTTGATCTCAGCAAAGGCCGGCACGCCGCCCGCCGCGTCGTAATCGGGATGCCAGTCGCGTGCGTAGGGGAGTTCGGCCACCTCGTCCATCTCATCGGTAGTGAGCGTCGCCGACGGCGGGTTTTGCACCACATAGACGCTGTTGGGGTAGGGCTCTACCAGGCGATGCCCGGTGATGGGGTCCATATTCTGTTGCTGCACGTTAAAGCTGCGCGCGTAGTTGAGCTTGTCGGCGGTAAGGTCGTCCCAGCTGGGCAGCAGATCGTAGTCGTAGACCTCGTCGAGCGAGCCTGTGCGGTAGACGGTGCCGTTGATATAGGTGATCTGATCGACGGGCAGTCCCGCGTCGAGCGCGTCGGCGATCTCGACGATCGCGTGCTCGCCCATGCCGTAGATGAGGATGTCGGCGCCCGAGTCGAGCAGTACCGAGCGCTTGAGCTTGTCCTGCCAGTAGTCGTAGTGGGCCAGGCGGCGCAGGCTCGCCTCGATGCCGCCGATGATGATGGGGGCGTCCTTGAACGTCTGGCGGATGAGGTTGCCGTAGACCGTGACAGCTCGGTTGGGACGGTGCCCCTCCTCGCCACCGGGAGTGTAGGCGTCGGTGTGGCGGCGGTGCTTGGTCACCGAATAGTGGTTGACCATGGAGTCCATGTTGCCGGCACTGACGAGAAAGCCCAGGCGCGGCTCGCCGAGCACGGTGATGCTGGCGGGGTCGGTCCAATCGGGCTGGCAGATGATGCCCACCTTGTAGCCGTGTGCGTCGAGTACGCGGCTGACGATGGCCATACCAAAGCTGGGATGGTCCACGTAGGCGTCGCCGCAGATGTAGACAAAGTCGCACTGGTCCCAGCCGCGCGCATCCATGTCGGCGCGGCTGACGGGGAGGAACTTATCGCGGCCCGGTCGCCAGGGGCGGGCGGGCGTCGCTCTGTCTCTTATACACATCTCCGAGCCCACG
>CABSNL010000069.1 GCA_902479095.1 uncultured Collinsella sp.
GCCGTTTGTCTCCACCCGCGTAGCGGGTGGTTTAAAGCTGGCCGCTGCGCGGCCAGCGGACTAAAGTCTTGAACAAAAAAGGCCGAAGTCCCGAAGGGCTTCGGCCTTTGCTTTCTCGCTGTAGGCGCAACGCAACTTATCGATTCTCAATTGACCCGATGTTTTTGAGCTCGATGGAGATGAGGCCGTTGGGCTCGTTGACAAACTCGATGTATTCGGAGTTCGAACCCATCTCGGCCGGGAAGCTGATTTCGATACCCGTGTCGGTACGGATCTTATGATTGCGCACCGCCGCGCGCTCGACCTGCTTGCGCTCCACGGGCACACGCTCAGGCACCTTCTCCTCGGTCAGTGCCGCGCGCACGCTTTCCTTGATAACCGGTTCATCCTCAAAGACCTCATCGACGATATCCCAAGGCGGCAGCTCCTCGTCATCCTCAACCTTCTCGGCAACGGCAGCCTTAACCTTAGCGAGCGCTACGGCCGTATTGGCACCGTGCTCTTCGGCGACTTCCTCGACCACACGCGTCACGGTGTCGATGACCTCCTTGCCCGACACGCCCGTGTCGCATTGCAGCAGACCATCGGGGATAAGCATACGGTCCTCGCCGGCGATCTTGCGCTTCTTGTCCACATAGCCGATCTCCATGGTGCTCGCACGCACGATGGCATAGCTTGGCACCTTTTGCGAGGGGTTTGGCAGAATAGCGTAGTGGCGCGCGATGTCGTTGCGAACCTCCCCCTCCTCGCGGCCCACCTCGTGCATAAAAGCCTGCTTGGAGCCCAGCAGCATCACGGCAAACCAGCGGGCATCCTCATCGTCGTCAAAATCAGCCACGAGCACGTCGGTGGACTCGGCTTTCTCGGCCTTGGTGAGCTCAGAGGAGATAAACTCCGCAATCTGCTGCGACAGGTCCACAAACTCGCGCTCGCCAAAGAAATAGCTCTTGAGCTCGCCGCCAAACGCAGAGTTCTCGGCAAACGTGGCGCGTTTATTGTCGGCCGAGGTGCGTGCGCGGCGCAGATGCGTGGTTACGAAATTGCGCACGGTACGGCTTTCGATATCCAACTCGCGCTGGCTCATAACGTTCACGGCAGAGTCAAAGTCCAGGATATGCAGAATCGCGTGATTGATTTTCATATACGGCATTCCGTTCTAGATCGATTTTGGCACGAACCAGTATAGCGGTCGAGCCCGCCCCAGGCGCATCGAAGATTAGTGCATCGGGGACAGGTTGCTTTGCACCAGTGGCTAGCGCAGGAGCTCGGACTGCCAAGCCTCGAGCTGTTCTGCCAAACTCTTGCCGGCGGCGGGCATGTCGATCTGGGGTCGTTTGGGCAGCAGTGCGCATTTAAGGATTGCCACGATGGTCTGCGAGACAAAGCGTCGCGTATCCTTGTCAAACCCTTGCGCAGCCTGGAGCATCACGGGCAGGCTCTCGCGCAGATTCCCAGCGATATCCGCAAACCGCTCAGCACCCGTAGCCTCAAACACGGAGAACAACGCATCTACAAAACGCTCGCGCTCGCTAGGCGAAACTGCAAGCAGCATCTCGCGAATGGAGCCATCAACGTATCGAGCACCGGCGGACAGGCGCTCACAGTACACGAAGTCGCGACCATCAACCACCCAGCTAAAGGGATTGTGCTGCAGCAGGCTGAACTCGGTGCTCTCAACGATGGCATAGTCCTCCTGCGTCTCGAACATCATGCCAAAGATCGACGACCGAGGTAGCGTCTTGTCGATTCGACCGGAAAGATCGGCAAAGGCGTTGCCGTTCAGAAACTCCTCGACGAAACCCGGACCATCATGGGAATACGCCCGTTCGATTCGCGCACGGGTGACATCGGAGCACATCGCCGCACCGTACACCGCAAGGTTTCCACCCTTGGAATGACCTCCGCACAAAAGCGGCCCGTCAATCGCATCCGCCGCCTCGTCCACATAACACGCCGCGGATTCCTGGGCCGGCACAGGATACCGGAACGCCATGTTAAAGTCCTCTTTCCAGCCCACAATCGTGCTGTCGGTCCCCCGGAAGGAAAGATAGCTAAACCCCGCCGGAAACCGGAACGCCATGGCTGCAAACTGCTCTGTCGCCACCACATCGCTCACGGCACGATAGCCGCAAACGTGCACGCCACGGTAGCGAGGGCTTGCTGCCACGGCCTCCAACAAGGCCCTGCTCCCCTCTGGATCCCACAAGTCGTCAATCATGTCCCGGTAGCACTCGGCACGCAACAGCTCGCGTACGTCTAGGCCCTGCCAGCTCGTCAGCTCCGCCATATCACCCGGCAAACGCAAATAGGACAACCACGCAAAGACGAGGCTATCCACTGCGCAGAACGGCCTCTCCTCAAACGGATCAAACGCCGTCTGGGCATAGGTTAAAAAATTAGGCGAATCCGACATGGCCCTCCCATCAACTATGGTGCATTGGGGCAACTATGGTGCATTGGGGTCAGGTTACTTTGTACCAAAAAGGCGCCCGAGCCGTGTGGACCCGGACGCCTTCATTGTAGCCTGTTGCTCAAACGAGCCGCATTTAGCAGGAGAAGTCGACGCTGTCGATGATGTCCTTAAGAGCCTTTGCAGAGACGGTGAGCTCATGCTGCTCGTCATCGTTCAGCGGCACGGGGACGCGGCAGACAACGCCGTCGCGGCCAACGACGGTCGGCATGGAGATGGCCAGATCGGACAGACCGTACTCGCCCACCATGAGTGAGGAGACAGGCAGAACGGTCTGCTCATCGCGCATAACGGCAGTGCAGATGCGCTTGACGGCCATAGCGACACCATAGTAGGTGGCGTGCTTCTTCTCGATGATGGTGTAGGCGGAGTTCTTGACGTCCTCGGCGATGCGCTTCTCGGCGGCCTCATGCTCCAGGTGGCCGTGAAGCTCGCAGAAGGTGTTCAGCGGCACGCCGGCAACCTGAGCGCTGGACCAAGCGACAAACTCGGAGTCGCCGTGCTCACCCATGACGTAGGCCTGGACATCGCGTGGGTCGACCTCGACGTGAGCGCCGAGCATCTGCTGCAGACGGCCGGTGTCGAGCACGGTGCCGGAGCCGATGACATGGCCCTCGGGCAGGCCGGACATCTTGATGGCGGCGTAGGTCAGAACGTCGACCGGGTTGGAAACGATTAGCAGAATGCCGTCGAAGCCAGACTTCTTAATCTCGGGAATAATGGACTTAAAGATGCTGACGTTCTTATTGACCAGGTCCAGGCGGGTCTCACCGGGCTTCTGGGCAGCGCCAGCAGTGACGACGATCATGGCGGCGTCGGCGACATCGGAATAATCGCCGGCGTAGATCTTCATCGGCTCGGCAAACGTCATGCCGTGCGCGATGTCCAGGGCCTCACCCTCGGCACGGTTCTTATCCACGTCGATGAGGACCATCTCGGAGAACAGACCGCTCTGCATCAGCGCGAACGCCGAAGACGAACCGACGAAACCGCAGCCGACAATAGCGACCTTCTTCTCGTTAACCATTAGAAACTCCCATCTCTCTCCACAAACAAGCCGCCCGGGAACGACCCGAGCGGCTTGCCGTAATCCCAATACATCCAATCGGGACTTTGATTATGCTCCTATTCGCAGCCAAAAATCGACCGTTTACCGAAATTGTTTGCAGAATTCGTAAAATAACTGTACGAAATCGGTTTCGAACTATTGACGGGCCGAAATAGCTTTCTAATACAGGCCCGCCTCGCGAATGGCCTCGACAGCCAAAGCGATCTGGTCGGGCGGCAAGACCAACGCCATGCGCACGTGCCCCTCGCCCGAAGGACCAAAGCTCGCGCCCGGCGTCACCACAACGCCGGCCTTCTCCATAAGCTCCTCGCAAAACGCCATGGAATCGGTGCGACCACCGGGAAGCTTGGCCCACACAAACATGGAGCCATGCGCGTTGGGACGCTCCCAGCCCAGGCCCTCAAGACCGTCGCACAGGGCATCGCGACGCTCCTGGTACTTCAGACGCTGCGCCTCGACCTCATCGCGCGGACCGTTCAGGCAGGCGATAGCAGCCTTCTGAATCGGGAAGAACATACCGAAGTCGATCTGGCTGCGTAGCTTGGCAAAGGCAGAGACCACGTCCTCGCGGCCGACCAAAAAGCCGATGCGGGCACCGGTGACGTTAAACGACTTGGAAAGCGAGAAGAACTCAACGCCCACCTCAAGTGCACCGGGATACTGCAAGAAGCTGCCGCCAGGCTCACCGTCGAACACGATGTCGGAGTACGCGTTGTCATGAACGATGAGCAGGTCGTGCTCGCGGGCGAAAGCGATGATCTCCTCGTAGACCTCGGGCGTGCCCACCGAGCCGACCGGGTTCGCGGGCAGCGACACGATCATGTACTTGGCACGATCGGCAACCTCGGGATCGATACCCGCCACATAGGGCAGGTAATTATGCTCGGCAACCAACGGATAGTACTCGAGCTTGGCATCGGCGATCTTGGCACCCGCCTCAAAGACCGGGTAGCACGGATCGGGAACCAGAATGGTGTCACCCGGATCGAGCAGGGCCAGGCCCAAATGGCCCACGCCCTCCTGCGTGCCGTTGCACGACTGCACCATGGACGGCGTAATGCCCGAAACGCCAAAGCGGCGCTCATAGTAATCGCACACGGCTTGCTTGAGTTCGGGCAGGTCGCGCAGGGCGTACTTCCACATTTCGGGATCCTGGGCGGCCTGCGTGAGCGCCTCGACCACGTGGCTGTACGGCTTAAAGTCGGGCGTGCCCACGCTCATGTTGTAAATGGTCTTGCCCTGAGCCTTCAGCGCGAGAAGTTTGTTGTTGAGCGAGGCGAAGACCTCCGCGCCAAAGCGGTCGAGACGCTGCGATGCCTGCATGGTGCCACCTTTCGATATGAAAAACGCGGCGCTCCGACAAGAGCGCCGCGCGATACGGGCCATCAGATTGCAAAAGTGTAACGCTTGCAAACCCCGTATTGGTTCAATTTAGCCAACCTTAGTCAATTGCATTGAGCGCGTCGATCTGCGCAAGCCACAGACGCGAGCTGGCGTCACTCGGCATACGCCAATCGCCGCGCGGGCTGAGCGTCACCGAGCCCACCTTGGGACCATCGGGCAGACAGCTGCGCTTAAACTGCTGGGCAAAGAAGCGACGATAGAACGTGCGCAGCCACGTGTGGACGGTCTTGGCGTCGTAGACGCCCTCGAAACTCTTGAGCGCCATGCGGTAGATCTTGCCCGGCTCAAAGCCAAAACGCAGCAGGTAGTAGAGGAAGTAGTCGTGCAGCTCGTACGGGCCCACCAAATCCTCGGTCTTCTGCGCAATCTCGCCGTCGCCCGTGGGAGGCAGAAGCTCGGGGGACACCGGCGTATCGAGGATGTCGAGCAGCGTCTCGGCAATACGCCCTCCAAAGACATCGGCGGCATAACGCACCAGATGGCGCACAAGCGTCTTGGGCACGCTCGCGTTGACGGCGTACATGCTCATGTGGTCGCCGTTATAGGTAGCCCAGCCGAGCGCCAACTCCGACAGGTCGCCCGTGCCGATGACAAAACCGCCAGCCTGATTGGCCAGATCCATCAGAATCTGCGTACGCTCGCGGGCCTGGCTGTTCTCGTAGGTCACGTCCTGCACGGTCGGATCGTGCTCAATGTCCTTGAAGTGCTGCTCCACAGCCGCATGGATCGAAACCTCGCGGAAGCTCACACCTAGGTCGCGAGCGAGCGACTCGGCGTTCGACTTGGTGCGATGCGTCGTGCCAAAGCCGGGCATGGACACGGCCGTGATACCGGTGCGCGGCAGCCCCAGTGCATCGAAGGCGCGCACGGTCACAAGCAGTGCCAGCGTGGAGTCCAGGCCACCCGAAAGACCGATGACTGCAGCCGTGGTACCCGTATGGGCAAGGCGGGTCTTGAGGCCGGCGGTCTGCAGGTCGAGGATGGTCTCGCAACGCTCGGCCAGGTCGCCATGGTCGGCCGGCACAAAGGGCGCGCGGGGGAAGACACGGTCGATGTCGAACGCATCGCGCAGGACAGGTTCGTCTGTCAGCACGCCCTCAAACGAAAATTCAACGGTCGTGGCGTCCGGTGTATCGTCCGTGCGCACCCACGTCGTCGAGCGACGGCGCTCGGCAACCAGACGGTCAAGATCGATATCGGCGACGGCCATATCGCAGGTAAGCAGTTTGGTGGCGGCGAGCTTGGAGCCGTTTTCGTAGACGAGGTTCTCACCCGCAAAGACCATGTCGGTCGTGGACTCGCCCTCGCTCGCGTCCGCGTAGGCATAGGCGCAGTACAGGCGCGCGCTCTGATTGGAGATAAGGCTGCGGCGATAGTCTGCCTTACCGATAATCTCGTCCGAGGCCGACGGATTGAGAATCACCGTCGCACCGGCAAGCGCCATCTCGGTCGAAGGGGGCGCCGGCACCCACAGGTCCTCGCAGACCTCAACGCCCAGCACCATATCCTCGGCGCCCTCATCACAGCAGCGGTAGACAAGCCCCGAACCCAGCGGAACCGGACCCTGACCGGCAAACTCGACCCACGCGGGATCTGCGGGCGCCGGGGCAAACCAGCGGCGCTCGTAGAACTCGCCATAGTTGGGCAGATACTTCTTGGCCGTGAGGCCCAAAAGCTCACCCGCGCAGCACACGGCGGCGCAGTTGTAGATATTCTCGGCAACTGCAACGGGAAGACCGATGGTAAAGACAATCGGCAGCTCACGAGTCTCATCGAGGATATGCACCAGAGCAACCTCGCAGGCATGCAGCAGCGTGCGATTATGGAACAGGTCGGCCGCGGTATAGCCGGTCAGATTAAGCTCGGGCAGTACCAGCGCGCGAACGCCGCGCTCGGCAGCCTCGCGAACAGCCGCCAGTGCAACCTCGGCATTGTCCTCGACGTCGGCCACGCGAATCTGCGGCGACGCCGCCGCCACACGCAAAAAGCCATCAGACTGAGAAAGGTGAAGATTCATAAGAATGCTCCCGTGCGTAGACGCCATTCACAACAATTAGCAAGTCCTATTGTAGTTCAACCGCCGGGTGTAACCGCATCCCACCAACTTGGTGAGCAATTGATGAGTTGATGGTATCTGTTAAATGTCACGTACGATTCACATCTGGTGGGTACCCTGATGGCTACACGAAACGAAGCAGATTTACACCGGGAGGACCCCGTATGACAACCAAGTACACCGACGCGCCGCGCGCGCGCGTCATGACGCCGGCATCGCTCAACAACGGCGTACACGAGAACCATTCCATTGGACAGACCATGGCCATCGCGCCCAAAAAGGGCCTGTTCGACGACATTTCCATTCCCCAGATCATCGCCGGCGCCGCAGCTGCCGCCACGAGCGTGGCGCTTGCTTCAAAGATCGGCATTGCCGGCTCGGTGATTGGTGCCGCTGTGAGCTCAGTCATCACTGTTGTGTCCTCGCAGGTCTATCGCCACTTTATCTCCGCCAGCGCCGAAGCAATCAAGGGCACGCATGCCGCTGTCGACTACCCTGCCGGCGCCTACGAGCCCGTTGAGCCCGATGTCGAGGAGCACCTAGGTGGCGCCGCGACCACGCAGGAGATGCGCCAGGTTGCGGGACGCGCGACCACGGCGCGCGTCGCCCCTAACAACCTGCGCGCCAAGGCCGCGGCAGAGCGCAGCCAGACGCAAAAGAAGGTCATCGTCTTCTCGATCGCCATCGCCATCGTCGCGGTCATCGCCTGCGCCGGAGCGATTCTCATCACCACCGCCGGCGAAGGCCTGGGCGAACGCCCCGAGCCAATCCTTTCGTCGCGCACGACCGAGAGCGATGCAAATGGCAACACCCAGCCGCAGGATCAGCGGGCACAGACGGACGACAAGCAAGACAGTTCCACCTCTGCCAATTCGTCCTCGAACACCCAAAACCAATCGCAGGGCACTGACTCCTCTACGACCAACAGCGGCACGCAGTCCAGTACGACCGACTCGAGCCAGGCGACTGACGGCTCGCAGCCGAGTACGGGCGACCAGACAAGCAGCGACACCACGTCGGGAACGGGCACAGCAGACAGCAGCAACACCAACAGCTCGAGCAGCTCGAGCGGAACTGCGTCCGGCACGGCATCTGACAACTCGAGCCAAGGCACAGCATCGGGCAACTAAGCACGTTTGCCTCTCATAGATAACCGACCTGTACAACGGGCGCGAATCGAAAGCGGTTCGCGCCCGTTTGCCTTGGGCGCCGCCATGGCGAACGCCATGCGATGGTAAGATGCTTTGGTGTGTAAAGAGGAGATTTGCCATGAGCAAGACAATAGTTAAGCCCACGCTATCGCTGGGCAACCACATCTATCTGTATCGCCTGCTGCGCGATGCAATCGGATGCGGCAAGCAAACGTTTATGACGCAGGTCGAGGAGGCACTCGTCGCTGGTGACATGGCCGCTTATGACCTGGGCTTCGAGTCCACGCGCGAGCTGCTCGAGGAGCTCGACGACTGCATTAAGTTGACCGTCTTTAAGGGCGGTCGCCTGTATGCCACGGTCATCGCCAACGAGGCCTGGGATGCCGCCCTTGCCAAGGGCGAGGACAAGCCCAAGGCTGCCAAGGGTGCCAAGCAGTCCTACAAAAAGAAAAAACGCGGCGAGAAGGACCTCAAGGCCGTGCGTCCCAAGCACGTTAAGCGCTCCGAGCCCGAGCCCGTGGCCGAAGTCGCTCCGGAGCCCGAGCCCGAGCCCGAGATCGAAGCCGCTATTGAGGTAACAGCAGAAGCCGAAACCGAAATCACTGCCACGACCGATCCCGAAGTCATATCCGAGCAGGAAGCCACTGCGGAACTCAACGAGGCTCCCAAGTCGACAACCGAAGAAGCCACTGACCAGCCCGAGACGCCTGCGTTCCAAAACAGCGATGTCTTTGGCGACGAGGCCGAGGACGATCGACCCAACGATCAAGACACCACCGAGTCGACACCGGAGCCCGAGACGCCGCAGCCCGCCATCTCGCTCACGGTCGTCTATGACCCCGAGAACGCCAACGCCGGCATCACCACCATGGCCTCCACGCCCATCGAGGCAAAGTCGAGCGTCGAGAACGAGAACGCGACGCAGGTTGAGGTTGAAACCTCAGCTGCAGACGCGCCCATCACCGTGGAGCCCGCAGATTCCACGATCAAGCCGGAAACGACGCCGGAGCCCACACCCGTCATCGAGAACGTGCCCGCCGCTGCTTTCGACCAAATTCCCGCACCGGCACCCGCAGCGGCCCCAACCCCCGCACCCGTAGCGCCCGCCATCCCCGAGGACTTCCCCGTCGATTTCGCAACCGAG
>CABSNL010000070.1 GCA_902479095.1 uncultured Collinsella sp.
GCTCGGAGATGTGTATAAGAGACAGCTGTATGAGTGCGTCAAGTACATGACGGGCCACAGCCACACCGAGAAGGAGGGCACGCCCTTTGCCATGGCCGTCATGCAGCGCATGAACGACAAGTGCGCCGAGTGGAAGGCCGAAAGCGATATTGACTTCTCGCTGTACGGTACCCCGCTTGAGTCGACGACCTACAAGTTCGCCAAGTGCCTGCAGCGTCGTTTTGGCATCATCCCGGGCGTGACGGACAAGGGCTACATCACCAACAGCTACCACGTCCACGTGTCCGAGGAGATCGACGCCTTCGATAAGCTTAAGTTTGAGGGCATGTTCCAGCAGCTTTCGCCGGGCGGTGCTATCTCCTACGTCGAGGTTCCCAACATGCAGGACAACCTCAAGGCTGTCATTCGCGTGATGCAGTACATCTACGACAACATCATGTACGCCGAGCTCAACACCAAGAGCGACTACTGCCAGGTGTGCGGCTACGACGGTGAGATCAAGATTGTCGAGGATGACGGCAAGCTGGTGTGGGAGTGCCCCAACTGCGGCAACCGCGACCAGGAGAAGATGAACGTCGCCCGTCGTACGTGCGGCTACATCGGTACCCAGTTCTGGAACCAGGGCCGAACCGAGGAGATCCGCGACCGCGTGCTGCATCTCTAATACCGCTTCGGGGCTGAGCCGGGAGGGCCGCTTGGGCATTTGCTCGCTACTTCGGACAGTCCTGCGCAAGACGAAGGCCACATTAAGTGGCCTTCTTTGCGTGCGGAACTCATATCGAGCAAAAGCCCAAGCGGCCCTCTCGGTTCAGCCAAGTTGACGTAGCTGAGATGCGGCATGCGGTCTGCTCACTCCTCGAAGTTCGTAGCGGAGATAATTCGAGCTGCAGCTGCGATTTACTTGCGATGGCGGTTGAGCCGCAACCCAGTTTTTATTAGATCTCGAACCCTATACTCGATGTTCGCTTCGTTCATTGAGTTACCCTTTGCATGAGGCCGGGACATATCGTCCCGCCCGCAGTTTCGCAGGCCGAAGGCCGAGAATGTTTGAGGACGGGATGATATGTCCCGGCCTCCCGGGAGAGTTACCTATGAACTACGCGAACATTAAGTATTTCGACATTGCTGATGGGGAAGGCGTTCGTACTTCTCTGTTTGTGAGCGGGTGCCGTCGCGGGTGCAAGAATTGCTTTAACTCCGTCGCGTGGGACTTTGCTGCGGGTGAAACGTTCGATCGCGCCGTCGAGGATAAGATTATCGAGAGTCTCGACCATCCCTTTATTGATGGCCTGACGATTCTGGGCGGGGAGCCTATGGAACCCGAGAACCAGGCGGGACTCGTTGATTTCCTTGAGCGTGTTCGTGCCACTTATCCTGTGGATTCGGGGAAGACCATTTGGTGCTTTACCGGCGACGTGCTTGAGGAACTTATGCCGGGCGGTCGTCATCATACCGAGGTGACGGACCGCATTCTCGCCTGCCTCGACATGTTGGTGGACGGCCCGTTCGTTCAGGATTTGTATGATATCTCGTTGCGCTTTAGGGGCTCGAGCAATCAGCGCGTGATTGATATGAACGCCACGCGTGCCCGCGCCGAGCGTGAGAACGTTGCGCTTTGCGACGCCGTGGAGCTTTGGCGAGACGATCCGGTCTATTCGACCCATACTATGTAGCTTGTGGCCGATGCCAAAGGGCGTGGTACCATAGCGCGAACGCGAAATCGAAAAAAGTGAGGCCCAGATGGTCGATCAGGAAAAAGTCGAGACTGCCATTAAGCTGCTACTTGAAGGTATAGGCGAGGACCCAACTCGTGAGGGCCTGCTGGAGACCCCGGCGCGCGTTGCCCGTATGTATGGTGAGATCGCCGGCGGTATGGACCAGAGTGCCGAGGAGCACCTGTCCAAAACCTTTGCCGTCGCTTCGAACGATTTGGTTATCGAGCGCGACATCACGTTCTACTCGCTGTGCGAGCACCATCTGCTGCCGTTTTATGGCAAGGCCGCCATTGGCTATATTCCTAACGGTCGGGTGGCTGGGCTTTCCAAGCTCGCCCGTACGGTCGAGGTTTATGCCCGCCGTCTGCAGCTGCAGGAGCAGCTGTGTGCACAGGTTGCCGATGCCCTTATGGATTATCTTGCTCCCCAAGGAGCGATTGTGCTCATGGAAGCCGAGCATATGTGCATGACCATGCGCGGCGTGCAAAAACCCGGTACCAAGACCGTAACGCTTGCTCGTCGCGGCGTCTTTGAGACCGATCCGTCGCTCGAGGAGCGATTCTTTAGGATGCTGGGTCGCTAACCATGAGAGTCGTCAACGACTTTGCATCGAAGACCGATGAGGGAACGCCTCGTCGCGGCTTTATGGCTTCGGGCCTGACTCCCTTTGGTGCCATGCCTCGCATTGATTACATCTGTGCCAACGGACTGTTCCGGCGGCATCTGGGCAACATTGCACAGTTGGAATCGGGGCGCATCTTCTGCCGCCACGGTATTGACCACCTGCTGGATGTCGCTCGCATTATGTGGATCAAGAATCTCGAGGAACAGCTCGAATTTGACCGCGAGGTCATCTACGCCACGGCACTTCTTCACGATATCGGCAAAGATGAACAGTATGAATCGGGTATATCCCATGATGTTGCAAGCGAACGCGTCGCTGATGCGATTCTCGGCGGTATGCCCGATGACGTAGCGTTTGAGCCGGCCGATGCCGCAGCCATTAAGACGGCCATTCTGGGCCATCGAAAGCTGCGCGTGAACAGCCAGCCGCTCGAGCGTCTGCTCTATGCAGCCGACAAAGCGTCGCGCGCCTGCTTTGCATGCCCCGCGCGCAATGCTTGCAACTGGAGCGATGATAAAAAGAACCTGTCGATTCGCGTGTAGTTAGTTTACGCGGTCGGGGTTCTAAACGAAGGAGACGATCGCGATGAGTAACAAGAAACTGCCCGAGAATGCAACCAAGACTGAAGGTGCCGAGCTCGCCCGCCGTGGAAGGGGCGAAATATCCACCGCAACGGCGGTGCCCCACGTGAGCTATGACGACCTGCGCCATGCCGACCGCATTACTATCGACGGTCTCGAGGTCTTTGCCAACCACGGTGTGTATCCCGAAGAGAACGCCCTTGGCCAGAAGTTCATCGTGTCCCTGGTGCTCTATGCCGACCTGCGTGCAGCGGGGGAGCACGATAACCTGGACGCTTCGATTGACTACGGCTCGGTGTGCCACGATGTCGATGGCTATCTGCGCGAGCATACGTTTAAACTCATCGAGGCGGCAGCCGAGGGTGTGGCCCAGATGCTGCTGCGTCGTTACCCCTTGCTGCTTGGTGTGCGCATAAAGCTCGATAAGCCGTGGGCGCCCGTCGGTCTTCCCCTGGCAAGCTGCGGTGTCGAGATCGAGCGCGTGCGCTAACCGACTCTAGAGCTCGTTGGCGGGCGGTTTTTTGAGCCGCTGCGACAGAGCCCTGTTGTTGGGGCAGTACGTGTCGAGCAGCGCGTGAAACCGATGATTGTGGCTCGGCTCGAGCAGGTGGACGAGCTCGTGGGCGACAACCATGTCAAGGCACTCGATGGGATAGGTGGCAAGTTCGCGTGCGATGCGAATGGCGCCGGTTTTGGGTGTGCATGAGCCCCAGCGCGTTTTCATGCTGCGCACGGAGACGCGGGCCACGGTGACGCCCATTGCGATTTCGTACGCATGCGCGATGTCGCGTAGCGCTGCGGTGACCTCGGATGCATAGAGTTGGTCGATGCGGGTCTGGAGTTCTTTGGGCGTTAGGCCGTCGAGGGCTGTGCGCTGCTTTGCCTGCGCGCGCCCACTTGGTTCGTCGGCACCCATAAAACTTGCGAAGGTGGCCTGCTTGGGCCGCGGTGCGGGTGATGCAAAGTTGCGATCGAGCGCATCTTGTACCGTGATGGGCTTGCCCCAAAGTGCAATGATGGACGAGGGGCTGAGCGGCTCTCGCGCCGTCGCCTGACGTTGCTCGCGCTGGGCAAGTCGTCTGATAATCCAGGCGCTGTTGCGCTTCACAAACGCTTCGATACGCTCGCGGCTGGCGCCGAGCGGTGCGCTGGCGTGGACCTCGCCGCTCGATGTGACGCGCAGGTTGAAGTTTTTGACGCGCTTTTTGGTAACGACGACGGGGATGGGAGTCCCATCCGGTTGGGGTAGGAAAAGCGTAAATTGCTGCGTCAAAAGTGGTCCTTCAGATTGGGGACGGGCCGGCATGTCGACCGTTCGGCATGCCGGCCCGCTCAGGGGATGTGAAATTAATAACGCTCAAAGAAGGCAAGGGCATTATCGCTGCAGAGCTTCTGCATCACGGTCTTGCCAAAGTGCTTGGAGAGCATGTTCTGGAACTCGGGCATCTTGCTGGCATCGGAGAGGAAGGCGGGCACCGTGGCACCGTCCCAGTCGCCGCCGAGCGCGATGACGTCCTCGCCGCCCAGGTCGAGCCAGTGCTCGATATGTGCCGCCAGCTGGTCGAAGGTGACGTCTGCGGCTGTCTTGTCGGTTGCGTCGTTGGAAAGGAACTCGCTGCAGTAGTTGAGGCCGACGATGCCACCCATGTCGCGAATGGTGCGGAACTGGTCGTCGGTGAGGTTGCGCTTAACGCCGCAAACTGCACGAGAGTTGGAGTGGCTGGCGACGAAGGGACGTGTGGCGTGGGCGACAACCTCGTCAAAGCACTCATCGTTGAGGTGGGAGACGTCAAGCACCATGCCGGCGTGCTCCATCTGCGTAAGTGCCTCGATGCCGGCGGCGGTGAGGCCGGCGTGGGTATCGTGTCCGCTCGCGAGCGGTCCCTGCGCATTCCAGCTGAGCGATGACATGAGTACGCCCAAGCTCTTGAGCACCTCGATCAGCGCGGGGTCCTCGGCAAAGAACGTGGCGTTTTCGATGGTGTGGATGCAGGCGACCTTGCCGTCTTTGAGCGCGGGGCGAATGTCTGCCGCGCTGCGTACGTTGACCATGCGGTCGTGGTTGAGCATTGCCTGGCCGCTCATATGCGCCATGATCTGCGCCTGGAAGCGCGCGGCGTGGGCGGTGGGAATCTCATCGGGGACAAACGTGGCGAAGCACTGTGCCCATGGCGTGTTGCCGATCTTTGCGAGCGAGATGGCGCAGGCGTTGCCCTCGATGAGGTCGAAATCTTGCGGATGCGTTTCGTCGCCGGGGAAATAACCGTCGGTGCCGGCGGTAAAGCGCAGGTCGAGATCGAGCGTGGCCCAGCCGATGCGGTCGGCGGTGTCGCAGTGTAGGTCAAATACGGGATATGCCATGGTTCCTCCGGTTGCAGCGTTTCTTTGCAAACTGTCATTGAATTGTATGACTAGGGTATAGTTAGCGCCATATGTTCACGGCGGCCCGCGTTGTGCGCCGCCCTTATCACGGAGGTTACCATGTCCAACCAGGGCAAGAAGGTCAAGACTCATTATCGCGGCACGCTCGACGACGGCACGCAGTTCGATAGCTCCTACGATCGCGGCGAGCCGCTGGAGTTCACCTGCGGCGCCGGTCAGATGATCAAGGGCTTCGACGCCGCTGTTGTCGACATGCAGGTGGGCGAGAAGAAGACCGTGCACATTCCTGCTGCCGATGCCTACGGCGAGCACAATCCCGAGATGGTTATTACCTTCCCGGCCGAGCAGGTTCCCAACATCGAGCAGATCGAGAAGGGCATGAAGCTCTTCCTGTCCACGCCGAGCGGCATGCCTGTCCCCGCCGTCGTCATCGACGTAACGCCCGAGGCTGTGACGCTCGATGCCAACCACGAGCTTGCCGGCAAGGACCTCAACTTTGATATCGAGCTCGTCGAGGTCGAGGGTTAGAGCATGCCTGAGCGCTTGGTTTCGACGACATGCTTGGGAAATCTCAACGATCCGTCCTATGAACTTCTGCTTCGCCGGAAGCTGGGCGGCGTCTTTGAAGTTGACGAGCTACTGCTCGATTGGGACCAGGCTGATGTATGCGCGTTTGTGGGCGTGACGGAGCTGGGGCGCACGGTCGATGTTCGGCTGGATACTGCCGACGGCGGTCGTTTTGTCGACGGCGACGTGCTCGCCGTCGACCGTTCGGGCGTGGTGCCCGTGGCGGTTGTCGTGCGCCTGCGCAGCGCCGAGGTTTATTTGGTCGAAGTTGACCGCATGGACCCGATTGCGCTCGCGCATGCGTGCTGGGAGATCGGCAATATGCATGCGCCGCTTTTTCGAGGCGATTCGGACGAGTATACCGTGCGCATGTATACGCCGGTGCAGCCTGTTTTGGGCCGCATGCTCCGGGGCGTCGAGGGCGTTCGGCTCTCGACGGTTACCCGTGAACTCGATTCGGACCGGCGCTTTGCGTCGAGTGCGGCGGATGCCGTTGTGAGTATGGCACCAGACTTTACGATCGTAAAGAAGGCGCGCGGTTAACGTGCGTATAAGTAAGGCGGACTTTGAGAGACAACTATTCAAAGTCCGCCTTTCTGTTGATGAGATGCTGTGGGGGAGCATATGGGTCTTGAAGGAATCAAGCTGATTGCATGCGATTTGGACGGCACGTTGCTGCATCCGGGGGAGCGCGAGCCGCGTTCCGAGGCCTTTGAGCTCATCGATGAGCTGCATCGTCGCGGTATCGTGTTTATGCCGGCGAGCGGCCGTCAATATGCGAGCTTGCGCTATCTGTTTGCCCCGGTGGCCGATGAGCTCGCCTATGTATGCGAAAACGGAGCCCTGGTGATGAGCGAGGGACGTGCCGTTGTCAAGCGTTCCATGGAGCGTAGCCTTGCTATGGATATCGCGAATGCCGTGGTTGCGTATCCCCATGCCGACGTGACCCTTTCGTGTGAGGGACACCTCTACACCATGAGCGGCAACGATGCGTTCGTCGATCATTTGCGCTATGAGGTCCACTGCGATGTGGCGGTGGTCGACCGCCCCGAGGACATCGACGAGGACGTCATTAAGATTGCCTTCCAGGCGCCCGAGGTGGATCAGCCGGCGGCCCTGGAGTATTTTGAGCGCCTCTTTAGCGACCGTGTTGACGTGATGACGTCGGGAACCGAATGGACGGACTTTATCGGTTTCGGTTCGGGCAAGGGCTCCGCGCTTGCCGATTACGGTCGTGCCCTGGGTATTTCGCCCGATGAGATGATGGCGTTTGGCGATAACGAAAACGATCGCGACATGCTCAACGTCGTGGGCCATCCCTATCTGATGGAGAGCTGCAACCCCTCTATGCGTGGCATCAACGACCGCGTCCGCTACGTGCGCACGGTCGAAGAAGAGCTGCGTCGTCTACTTGCTGAGTAGACATTTGGGACATGTCTAGAAATCTACTTTTTGCTGCAAAGTGCGGAAAGGTGGATTTTAAGGCATGTTCCAAACATCTACCTACAGTCGGGGCAGAGACCCTCGAAGATGGTGTAGTGCGACGTGACGTGCCAGCCGATTTGCTCGGACGCCTTGGCGTCGAGCTGGGCATCGAAGGGGAGCGGTACGTCGATGACGCGGCTGCACGAGGTGCAGATGATATGCGCATGCGGCTCGATCGTGCGATCGAAGCGGCTGCCGCCCGGCGTCTTGATGGAGAGAATCTCGCCGGCATCTGCCAAGAGATTGAGGTTGCGGTAGACCGTGCCGCGGCTGATCTTGTCATCCTGTTCGCGCACGGCGTTGTAGATTTCGTCGGCGGTGGGATGGTTATAGCTTTGGCGCACGGCGTCAAGAACCAGCTTTCGCTGCTTGGTATTCCTTCTTTGCACCGCCATGCGCCTCGCCTCTTTTCTATTAACGGTCGTAGGTAAATGATACCGTATTTAGCACACAATACTAATAATGAGGACTGAAACCGTCTTCATTGGCAAGTGGGGCTCGGGCCTGGGCGTCTACAAGGCGAAAACGCGTTCCCATGCGCTCGTAGGAGGCATGAAGCGCCTCGAGATGAGATAGGACGTTTGCCGGAGTTCCCTGTATCTCCATCTCGACTGAGCCGTCTTCCATGTTACGCACCCAGCCGGTGAGTGCGCGTGCCTGTGCGAGGTTGGTGTTGGTAAAGCGAAAACCAACGCCTTGGACTTGCCCCGCCCAGCGCAGGAAATAGCGCAGGGGAGTGTCTTGAGTGGCCTCGTCGCTTGCGAGTACGGTAAGCCTGCGGCGCAGCTCGAGCTCGACGTTTGATGGTTTTTGAGGCTCTCGACTGCCGCCGGTGACGCTGGAGAAGAACGTATCGAAGAGGCCCATCGCTATGCCTGCTTGCCTGCGTCGGCCGGGAAGGTAATGCCGGCCTGCTGGCGCACGGCATCCATGATGCGCAGTGAGACGAGCGTGACATCGCGGTAGTGGCCAAGCTCGTGGCGTCCCGCCGGGGTCTCCCAAATCTCTTCCTTAACGTTATCGATGCCGTCGATGGCGGTGATAAAGTCTGTGAGTTCGTATTCCATAGTGTTGCTCGATTTGGGCAGGTCGAGCACGCGGCCGTTGTCGCCCTGTTCGCGCGGTGCCTCGGTCGCCGAGCCGCGTACGACATCGCCGCGATAGTCGATGCGGACGTTGCGGGGCGTGGACAGATGGTCGATCTGGATAGTGCCACGCTCGCCTTCGATCTGCGAGGGCAGCAGGTCATTCGTAATTTTGGAGTGCGCGAGCTCGACGGAGATGCGGCCTCCGCCGTAGCTGGCGAGGATGGAACCGCAGCCGTCGATGGGGCCGTGCGTGAGCTGTCGCGTGGTGGGGTCGAGCAGAGTAGTCATGCTCGTAAGGCCGGAGGGCATGCCGAAAATCTCGACCATGGGCTCGACGGCGTAGACGCCAATGTCCATGAGGGAACCCGATGCCATATTGCAGTCGAAGATATTGGTGGCGCGTCCCGCGAGAATCTCGTTGTAGCGCGAGGAATACTTGCCAAAGCGCAATGAGGCGCGGCGGATGGGGGCGATCTCGCCCAGGGCGTCCTCGATGGCGTGGAAGGCGGGATCGTGGAGGGGACGCATGGCCTCGAGGGCCACGACACCTGCTGCCTCGGCAGCGCGGAAGACTTCCAGCGCCTGCGCTTCGGTGGCGCAG
>CABSNL010000071.1 GCA_902479095.1 uncultured Collinsella sp.
CTCGGTCTCGTGGGCTCGGAGATGTGTATAAGAGACAGGAGCAGACCGCTGAGTCACTGCAATCCACCTTGCTTGAGTTTGGCCGCAGTGCCCGCGTGGTCGGCTGGATCGCCGGCCCCACGGTTACGACCTTTAAGCTTCAGCCCGGCGAGGGCGAGCGCGTGAGTAAGATTTCGAGCCTTGAGGACGATATCGCGCTTTCGCTCGCTGCCCAGTCGGTGCGTATCTTTGCCCCGATCCCCGGCACCTCGCTCGTGGGCATCGAGATTCCCAACCGCAAGCGCCAGAACGTCAACCTGGGCGACGTTCTGCCCTATGTGAAGGGCGGTCCGCTCGAGCTAGCCATTGGTCGCGATGCCGAGGGCACGCCGGTTGTCGCCGATCTCGCCAAGATGCCCCACCTGCTTATTGCCGGTACCACGGGTTCCGGCAAGTCGGTCATGATCAACTCCATCATCACGACCCTGCTCATGCGCGCCCTTCCCGAGGATGTTCGCCTGATCATGGTCGACCCCAAGCGCGTCGAGCTTGCGGGCTATAACGGTCTGCCGCATCTCTATGTGCCCGTGGTGACTGAGCCCAAGCAGGCCGCGAGCGCTCTGCAATGGGCCGTGTCCGAGATGGAGCGTCGCCTGAAGGTCTTCGAGCGTCTCAACGTGCGTAAGATCTCGACCTACAACGAAAAGCAGGCCGCCGGCGAGTTTGAGCATTACGATAACCCGCTGCAAAAGATGCCCTACCTGGTCATCATCATCGACGAGCTTTCGGACCTGATGATGGTCGCCGGCAAGGACGTGGAGGCCTCGATTGTGCGTATTGCGCAGCTGGGCCGTGCCGCCGGCATTCATCTTATCGTGGCCACGCAGCGCCCCAGTTCCAACGTGGTGACGGGCCTTATCAAGGCCAACATCACCAACCGCATCGCCTTTAATGTCGCCACGGGCATCGACTCGCGCGTCATCATCGACCAGATGGGTGCCGAAAAGCTCACCGGTTTGGGCGACATGCTGTTCTCCAAGGTCGACTGGGGCAAGCCTCGCCGTATCCAGGGCTGCTTTGTCTCGGACGACGAAATCAACGAGATTGTCGAGTTCGTTAAGTCGCAGAGCGAGCCCGACTACCACGAGGAGATCCTGTCTGCCGTGGCGCCCGCTTCCATGTCCATGGCGGGTGGCGGTGGCATTGTCCGCACCGGAGTCGCCGAGCCGCAAGACGATGATCCGCTCATTTGGGAAGCCGCCCATATTGTGGTGGAATCGCAGCTTGGCTCCACATCTGGCCTGCAACGTCGTCTGAAGGTTGGCTATGCGCGTGCCGGGCGTATTATGGACATGCTGGAAGAAAAGGGTGTCGTCGGACCGCCTGACGGTTCCAAGCCGCGTGAGGTCCTGTTGGACGAGGAGGGGCTTGCCGCGCTGGAATCTGTCGACGCCGAGATGGCACGTGAAGATCGTGAGTTTGGAGGATTCTGATGGCTGCACGCTTTGGTGACATGCTGCTCGAGCAGCGTCGCCGGATGGGCCTTTCCATTCAGCAGGTCGCCAACACCATCAAAATCAGGCCGCAGATCATCGAGTTTTTCGAGACCGGTAACTTTGCTTCGATGCCGCCGCGCGGCTATGCGCAGGGCATGATTTCGAGCTATGCTCGCTTTTTGGGCCTCAATCCGCGCGAGGTCGTCAATGCCTACTTTGACGACCTGATGGCATACGAACGCGAGACGTCTCAGCAGGGCGGTCGTTTTCAGGACGCCGCCGGCTACGTCAATTCGCGTTCCTCGGTGGACAACGGGCGCTTCCTGATGGTTCAGGGCGGTCGTTCGACCCGCTATGGACAGCGTCCTCAGCAGGCCGGTTATATTACCGAGACGGGTTCAGGCGAGGAGATTCGCTCACAGCGTGACCGGTTCCGCAGTACGCCGATGCCCGAGGACCGTGCGCTTCCCGCTGCCCGCGGCGTGGCGCGTGACCCTCGTGCCGGCTACGGCGACGGTGGCTATTCCGATCGCGGTTACCGTGGTGCCTCCACCGGACGCTCTCGCGGTGGCTATGCGGATGCCGATACCACGCAGGTGACGCCGCGTCTTCGCTCTCAATCACAGCCGTATGGCCAGCGCTCTTCGGCTCCGCGTTCGGGCCAGCGTGGCTATCAAGGCCGCGGTGAACTTGCGCCCCGCTCGGGTCAGCGCAGCCTTCAGGGCCAGGGTGGCTATCGCGGCCGTTCCGATAGCAATCGTGGTCGTATGCCTCAGGGAGGCGGCCGCAGCAGTTCCAGTCGTGGACGCGGCGGATCACGTACTCCTCAAAACAACGGGCTCGATCCGCGGATCGTCTACGCCGGCATCGGTGCCGTTGCGCTGCTGTTGATTATGCTCATCGTGGTGCTGCTGCGTGGCTGCGCATCTTCGGCGCCCGAGAACACGCCCGAGACGCCCACTGCTACCAAGATGCCGACCAAGAAGTCTTCTAAGAAGACCGAAACGGTCGACGAGGACGATGACACCGATGAGGCGACTGATTCGGACGCTACCAAGACGACAGCCAAGAAGGAAGAGAACGAGGCCACGAAGGTCAAAGTCTCCGTTGCCAAGGGAAAGACCGCGTGGATTGAGGTCAAGGTTGACGGCAAGTCGGTCTATGGCGCCCAGGCGACTGGCCCCTTTGAGCAGGAGTACACGCCCGAGTCTTCGATCGAGATCACCACGTCCAAGCCTTCCGATGTCACCGTTACCAAGAACGGTGAAAAGGTTCGTTACGATACCAAGACCTCGGGCGTGGCGCGTGTGACGATCACCGTTCCCAAGAAGGAGACGTCTGATTCCGAGAATGGTGAAAGTTCTGATGGTACCGACACCACCGATGGTACCGATACCACCGACGGTACCGATGCCCAGTCCACGGATGGCGCCGATACCGCAACTGACGGTCAGACACCCACCGATTCTACCGACAATTCGTACGATAGCTACTAGGCCGCTCGTACGCGAAAGGAAACATCATGGCTAAAGATTCCAGCTTCGACGTCGTGTCCGAGGTCAACATGCAAGAGGTCGACAACGCCTTCCAGCAGACCACGCGCGAGATTTCCCAGCGCTATGACCTTAAGGATTCCGGCGCCACGATTGAGCTTTCGAAGGGCGACAAGCTCTTTACGATCAACGCCCCGGCCGACTTTGTCTCCAAACAGATTGTTGACGTGCTGAGCTCCAAGCTCATCAAGCGCGGCATCGACCTCAAGGCTGTCTCGTGGGATGCTCCGCAGGCGGCATCGGGTGGCACCGTGCGCGTGCTCGGCCATATCGTCGAGGGTATCGACCAGGCGACCGCCAAGAAGATCAACAAGGACATCAAGGATCAAAAGCTCAAGGTCAAGGTGACCATCGAGGCCGACAAGCTGCGTGTTTCCTCTGCTTCGAAGGATGCGTTGCAGACCGTGATCCAGTTCCTGCGCGACCAGGACTACGGCCAGCCGCTGCAGTTCACCAACTACCGCTAATATCAATCGAAAGGACCGCTCTCCAACATGGATACACCGTTGGGCTCCGTGCTCTACATCACCCTCGGGTGCGCTAAGAACGAGGTTGACACCGACCGCATGCGTTCTCTTTTGACCGCCGCGGGCTACGAGGAGGCATTCGACCCGCAGGATGCCGATATCGTCATCGTCAATACTTGCTCGTTCCTCGCCTCCGCAACGTCCGAGAGCATCGAGACCACGCTCGAGCTCGCCAACGAGGTTCAGGACGGCGTTCGTTCTTGCCCCATCGTCATGGGCGGCTGTGTGCCGTCGCGCTATGGCGATGACCTGCCTGACGAGTTGCCCGAGGTCGCTGCCTTTGTGAAGGCCGACGAAGAGGACGGCATCGTGTCGGTCATCGATGGCGTGCTGGGTGTCGAGCGCGAGATTGCAGCCTATATCCCGCAGGTCAAACGTACCGTCGAGGGTGCTGTCGCCTACGTCAAGATTTCCGATGGCTGCAACCGCTTCTGCAGCTTCTGCATGATTCCCTACATTCGCGGCCGCTATCACTCGCGCAATGCCGAGAGCATTATCTCCGAGGTGCGCGACCTGGTTGCCGGCGGTGTGCGCGAGATCGTGCTGATCGGCCAGGACACGGGTATCTGGGGTACCGACTTTGACGACGAGGTCGTCGCCGAGGGCTCGCCGCGCAATCTGGCGCAGCTGCTGCGTGCCGTCGCCGAGGCCGTGCGCCCGCACAACGTCTGGGTCCGTGTGCTCTACTTGCAGCCCGAGGGCATGACTGACGAGCTCATTGAGACCATTCGTGATACGCCCGAGGTGCTGCCCTATATCGATATCCCCGTACAGCACTGCGACGCGCGCATTCTCAAGGCCATGCGTCGCTCCGGTTCGCGCCAGGAGCTCGAGGATCTGTTCCGCGACCTTCGCGAGCGCATCCCCGGCATTGTGATTCGTTCCACGGCCATGGTCGGCTTCCCGACCGAGACCGACGACGAGTTCCGCGACCTTATCGACTTTATGGACACCGTCGGCTTTGACTACACGAGTGTCTTTGCCTACTCCCGTGAGGAAGGCAGCCTGGCCGCTAAGATGGAGGGTCAGGTCGACGAAGAGGTCAAGCTCGAACGCGCCCAGGAGGCCATGGACCTGGCCGAGTCGCTCGGTTTTGCCGCCACCGCCGCACATGTGGGCGAGCGCGCCCAGGTGATCGTCGACGGTATCGAGGAGACTGAGGACGGCGCCGAGCTGATTGGTCATGCCTGGTTCCAGGCGCCCGATTCCGATGGCGCGGTGCACTTGGACGCCAGCGAGGCGTCCGTGGGCGATATTCTGACTGTCGAGTTTACCGATAGCTTCTGCTATGAGCTTATCGGTCATGTTGTGGAGTAGGAGAGCGTCGTGGCTAACGAGAGCAATAAGGAACTGACGAGTGTTTGGACGCCCGCCAACATCGTGACGTGCGTTCGCATCGTCTTTATCCCGGTGTTCATGATCGTCTCGGCCCTGTCTCACACGGGTGTTGCCTGTACGGATTGGAGCACCTTCGACGGCCCGCTCGCCGCCGCTGCCTTCATTCTGTATGTGATCCTGTCGTGCACCGATAAGGTCGACGGTTATCTGGCGCGCTCGCGCAACGAGATCACCGACTTCGGTAAGTTCTTGGACCCCATCGCCGATAAGCTGCTCGTGTTCTCGGCCCTGCTGCTGTTCTTGGATTTTGGCGCGGTGACCGTGTGGTCCGTGTTCATTATCCTATTCCGTGAGCTGCTGGTGAGCGCCCTTCGCATGGTCGCGAGTGCGGCCGGCGTGGTCGTTGCCGCCGATAAGCTCGGCAAGTACAAGACGGCAACCACGATGGTCTCCATCTGCGGCTACCTGTGCGTTTTTGCTATGGCCGGCTTGCACCTTGGCCCGGTGGCGCTGACGCTCGGCATCTACTCGGTGTCGCGCTTCCTGTACGCCGTTGCCGTTGTCCTGACCGTTATCTCGGGCGCCCAGTACTTCTGGAACTGCCGCAAGATCGTCTTTTCGGTCTAGGTCCTGGTGGGTATGACGGACTCTTTTGAGCAGATTTCCGCACATAACGAGGAGCTGGCGCGTGATATTGTCGAGCGCGCGAGCGCTCGGGGCGTGACGGTTTCGACGGCTGAGTCGCTGACGGCGGGTATGATCGCCTCGACGATTGCCGATATCCCGGGCGCCTCGGCGGTGCTGCGTGGCGGTGCGGTGACCTATTGCGATGAGATTAAGCATCGTGTTCTTGGTGTTGAGCAGGAGACGTTCGACCGCTATACCGCGGTGTCGCATCAGACCGCGCGCGAGATGGCGGTGGGTTCGCTGGAGCTGTACCAGAGCGATATTGCAGTGAGCGCAACGGGTTATGCCGGCCCCGGCGGTGGCACTGAGGACGATCCGGCGGGCACTTTCTATATTGGCTGGGCGCATCGTTCCGCCGATGGGGGCGTGCCGGTCGTGGACTCTGTGCGCTGCCACTATGAGGGCGACCGTTCGTGTGTTCGTGCCCATGCGGTCGCGGAGGCATTGGGTCGCATTGCCCTTGTGCTCAACTCTATGGAATAGACGTGTTTTAAGGGACCTTAGGGCCCCTTAATTGTGGAGATAGGGACCTCTGACAAATTTAGCGTTTGTTCTGGTTGTAGATGTATTTTTGCCTGCCTTGTTCATATTTGGTCCTTTGTGGTCAAGCATTTGGTCAGTGTTTGGTCGGCGTTTGGTTGGGTTTTGGAAAGACCGCCTGCATATGATTGGCCTGAACGGTTGACCACGAACAGCCGTTCGTTTATTATCGATGCAGGTTGTTAAGAGGAGGGCTATTCATGGCCAAGAATTCAGGTCCCGTACGTACCGTTCATGCTCGCACGACGGGTAAAGAGCGCGATGAGATGATCGCCACCACCAAGGCCGAGATCGAGAAGAAATTCGGCCAGGGTTCCATCATGAGGTACGGCGACGGTGGTCCCGAGCTCGAGGTCGAGGCCATTCCCACGGGTGCTCTGGCACTCGATGCCGCGCTGGGTATCGGCGGCGTGCCGCGCGGCCGTATCGTCGAGATTTACGGTCCTGAGTCCTCCGGTAAGACGACGCTTTCGCTCGAGATCCTGGCCGAGGCCCAGGCAATGGGTGGCGTTGTGGCATTTATCGATGCCGAGCACGCGCTTGATCCCACGTATGCCGCGCGCATCGGCGTGGATATCGACGAGGTGCTCATTTCCCAGCCCGATACGGGCGAGCAGGCGCTCGAGATTGTTGACATGCTCGTGCGTTCCGGCGCCATCGATGCCATCGTCGTCGACTCCGTCGCCGCGCTGACCCCGCGTGCCGAGATCGAGGGAGAAATCGGCGATACTACGGTCGGTCTTCAGGCTCGCCTGATGAGCCAGGCGCTCCGCAAGCTCGCCGGTTCGCTGTCCAAGTCCAACACGACGTGCATCTTCATTAACCAGCTGCGTGAGAAGATCGGCGTCATGTTCGGCAACCCCGAGACTACGACGGGCGGCCGCGCCCTTAAGTTCTTCTCTTCGGTGCGTATCGACATTCGCCGTATCGACAGCATTAAGCTTAAGGACGAGGTTATCGGTAACCGCGTGCGCGCCAAGGTCGTTAAGAACAAGGTGGCAGCTCCGTTCCGTTCTGCTGAGTTCGACATCATGTACGGTACGGGCATCTCTAAGGAGGGCTCGATTCTGGACATGGCTGTCGAGTGCGGCATCTGCAAGAAGATGGGCTCCTGGTTTGCCTATGGCGAGGACAAGCTCGGCAACGGTCGCGAGGCCGCCAAGGCGTTCCTGCGCGAACACCCCGATTGCGCTGACGAGATTGAGCATAAGGTCCGCCTTGCCTGCGGACTTGAGTTTGATGACGATGCTCCGTCCGAGGTCGAGCTGACCGATCAGCCTGCGCCTGAGGAGTTTGACGAGCTTTACGCCATCGATGGTTCCGCCATGCTCGATGATGACGACGAGTAGCGGTTACGCTCATGTCGTATACGGTGACCGAGGCCACGGTCGTCTTTCCCGATAAGAAGGCGGCCTCCTCGTTCTCGAGCGGGTATGCGTCCAAAAAGCCTTGCGCACATATCGATTGTGAGCTTGAGGGCGGTTTTGAGCGGTCTATTTGGATTCCCGTGCGGGTCGCGCGCTTGTATGTCAAAAAACGCCCCGATCTGCCCTGCGATTGGGATAACTTTCGTGAGGCGGTGCAGCTCATCGAGCGTAAATGTGCGCTTACCATGGTGACCGAGATGTTATCGCGCCGCGACCATGCGACGGGTGAGGTCCGTGACAAGCTGGCTCGCTACGGCTTTCACCAGCCCGCGATCGATTTCGCCGTCGAGCGCGCCACCGAGTATCACTTTTTAGACGAGAACCGCTTTTGCTCGTACTTTATCGAGGAGCGCAAGCGGCGCGGTTGGGGACAGCGCAAAATCGAGACCGAGCTTAAGCGCCGTCATGTCGTGCTCGATGACATTCCCGGTTATCCCGAGGATTATTTTGCCGTCGAAGACGATTTGGCGCGTGCGTCAGCCCTGCTCGCCAAGCGGCGTGTTCCAGAGACGCGCGGATTCGAAAAACTGGTTCGGTTTTTGTTGGGCAAGGGCTTCTCGTATCACATCGCCGCCGATGCCTTTAAGGCACGTCTCGATGCCGAACGCGAGGAATGTGAGGTTTAGGCGTATGCGTTTTGTGGCCCTGCCGTTCACCGCGTTTTAGTCGCCGTGCCGAGGCCATTTATTTGACAGTTGTTGTGGTTCAACGTACGATAAACACTGTCATTTGCTTTGTGATATGTGCTCATCTGTGATGAGTTTGTTTATATGTTTATCTGTATCCGACCCGCATAAGCTGCGCCCATATTACTCAAATGTCGCGAGCCGTTCGTAAGGACGGTTCGCTTTGTTGTGTAACGAATCCATAAAAAGGAGTGAGCATGCCTATCATCGCAGCGCTCGTTGGCATCGTTTTGGGTGCCATCGCCGCCATTGCCTACATGCGCACCGCCAAGCAGGGTAGTCTTCACGAGGCCGACGAAAAGATCCAGTCGGCACACGCACAGGCTGAGTCCCTGATCGGTGATGCTAAGCGTCAGGCCGAGACCCTCAAAAAAGAGGCTCTGCTCGAGGCTAAAGAGGAGATCATCAAGAACAAGCAGGCCGCCGAGGCCGAGGACAAGCAGCGTAAGAGCGAGATTCGTACGCTCGAGAACCGCGTGATGCAGCGCGAGGAGTCCCTTGATCGCCGAAACGACGCTCTTGACAAGCGTGAGCACCAGCTGTCCAGCCAGGCCGGTCAGGTCGAGAAGCGCTCCCGCGAGCTCGAGGAGCTCTGCGCAAAGCAGACCTCCGAGCTCGAGCGCATCGCCGATCTGACCCGCGAGGACGCCCACAAGGAGCTCCTCGATAAGGTTCGCGGCGAGGTAACCCACGAGGCTGCCACGATT
>CABSNL010000072.1 GCA_902479095.1 uncultured Collinsella sp.
GACGCCGCCCTCTCAAGGCGGAGATCACCAGTTCGAATCTGGTACGGGCTACCACGCATCTGATACCCGGACTTCCGATGGAAGTCCGGGTTTTTTGTTATCAAACAACCGTCTGCAATTCCCGTTTGAACCAGAGCTTTGCGTTCTGCCTATGGCCCTTACGGGTACAATATCCAAGATATTTTGACTGTTAGAAGGAGTCTCATGACGGAGTCCTCTCAGCATACGTCTAAGCCCCAGGTCGAGGTTGAGGCCTCGGGCGGAGATGACAATAAGAGCGCACGCCGCGGCGCCATCTTTATCGGCGTCGTGCTGGTGGGTTATATCGTCTATCTGGTGGTAACCGGGCAGATGGGGCAGTTCTGGGCCGCAATGTCGAGCGTCCAGGCGCCATGGCTCGTTGTCGCGTGTCTTTGCATGTTCATGTATCTGTTCTTTGGCATTGTGGCCTATGCGATCGCCGTCTGGCTCGACCCATATTCACCCGTCGGTATTCGCGACCTCATTTCGGTCGAGGCGAGCGGCATCTTCTTTGGCAACCTGACGCCCATGATGATGGGCTCGACTCCCGCCCAGATCTACCGCCTGACCAAGGCGGGCCAAAATGTCGGCGAGGCTGGCGCCACGCAGTTCACGCGCTTTATCGTGTATCAGTTTGGCCTCGTTGCCTGGGGCGCTATCCTACTGCTTGCTCGCATGCCGTTTTTTGCCGAGCGCTATGGCGACATGACGCTGCTGTGTGTCTTTAGCTTTGGTGGGCACTGCTGCATCTTGCTGGGCATCTTCGCCGTCGCGCTCATGCCTAAGACCGTCACGCGCGTCGCCCATTGCATCATCAATTGGCTTGAGCGCATTGGTGTCTCGGCCACTAAGATCGAGGGATGGCGCACGTTTGTCGATAGCGAGATCTACTCCTTTTCCGAGAAGTTCAAGCTTTCAGCCGGACATTTTTCTTCCATGCTGCTCACGGTGGTCATCACCATGCTGCAACTCGCGTTTTTCTACCTCGTGCCGTATTTCCTGATGCTTGCCTTTGGCCACCACGAGGTCGACTTTTTCTCGGTCATGGCCGCGAGCGCCTTTGTCCAGCTGCTGAGCTCTGCGGTCCCCCTGCCCGGTGGAACTGGTGGCGCTGAGGGCGGCTTTGCATTGTTCTTGGGTCATTTCTTTGGGTCGGCTTCGACCGCTGGCTATCTGCTGTGGCGCCTCATTACGTTTATTGCGCCGACCATTTTGGCTGCGCCCCTGCTGGGACTTAAGAGCGCCCACAACGAGAGCATCCATGCGCGCTGGGATCGCGTGATGCGCAAGCTCGGCCGCACGCCTCAGACGCCCTCTGCGCCCACTAAGCCGCACCCCACTAATGCTGTTACCGTTGATCCCAAGAAGCACGCTCAGAAGGCTTCTGGGACCGCTAAGCCGGCTCATAAGGCCTATGTGCGCCAGACAGGCGATGGTATTCGCGTATCTCCGTCGGCACTCAATAAGAAGAAGCACCCTAAGTCGCAGTAGGGCAGTCGTGCGTTCTTCATGATGCGGGGCATATTTGTACTGTATGGGGGATAATCCTCTTACGTAGATTATCTCTCATCTGTTGATGAATGCTCGCATATCGAAGGGACATGCCCATGGCAACCAGGAAACCGCGTCTTGACCGCCGCATCGTTCGCAGCCGCAATGCCATCCTTTCCGCTTTCGAGCGCCTGCTCATGGAAAAGCCGCTGGCAGACATTACGGTGAGTACCATCGCGCGCGAGGCCAATGTCGACCGCAAGACCTTTTACGTTCACTTTGGCACGGTTGACGGCCTGCTCGATGCCATTGCCGTCGATGTGGTGGAGATGATTGTCGACTCGGTCGAGAAAACGCTTGCTTCCATGGACGGCGACACCAACGAGCGCGCCCTGGGCGCGGCGGCGACCTTCTTTAAAACCGTTAACGAGGCACTGTGCAACAACTTGGTGCTCAATCGTCAGCTGATCGAGAACATTCCGCTCGATGATTTTATGGCTCGTCTTCGTGCGCCGCTCGAGCACGAGATTGCCGAACGCGATCTGCTGCCCCAAGGTCTCAAGGACGAGATGTTCGACTACTATCTGGCGTTTTTGCTGTCGGGTATTATCGGTATCTATCGCACGTGGGCGCTGTCTGACGGTTCGGTTCCTATCGAGCGCGTCTCTGGGGTCGCCAACGATCTGACTCTCAATGGTCTGTCGAGTCTGGAATCTCGCTTCGAATAGCATCGATAATTCAACAACTAATAGAAGTTGCGGTGGAATAGGGATTGTTTTGGTTATTGGAAGGCCGTTCTGGTCCCTATTTCACCGCAACTTAGTAAAACTGTTTTGATGGTAAGGCGGAGCAGCCTCGAAGATGAGCCTCGAGACTGCTCCGCTTCATTTCTGAGCGTTTGTCGTGTAGGGCAGCATTAATCGCCGTTTTTGAGTATGCGGCCCTGTTTTTCGAACTTGTGCATGTCGCTATCGGCCATGCCCTGCGACTTGTCCTCGTGACGCTTGGCGTATAACGGATCGTCGGAGTCGTTCCAGATGCGGTCGGCGACAGGTGACCATGCCTCGGCGGCAGCCTGGGTCTTTTTGCGCAGCTGCTCGGGTGACTCCTTCTCGATTAGGTCGGTGCTCATTGCGCCACTCTCGGCGACCAGTTTGGGCAGCACGTCGGGATTCTCGAGCATGGGGCATGGTTTGAGGTAGTTGTCGTTAAACGGCATGTTCTCGTAGTACTTCATAAAGAGGGGAGAGCGCAGCGCGTCGAGTAAACTCACATCGTGGATGTTGGCGTTTGAGTAGTGGATGAACACGTACGGCTCCACGTCTCCGGCGGCGTTGATGTGCAGGTAGCGGCGGCCGCCGGCGATACATCCGCCTACAAACTCGCCGTCGTTTTGGAAGTCGAGCGTAAACAGCGGCTTCTTCTCACGCATTTCGCGGATAAAGTGATACATGTGCTCGCGCTGCTCGGGCGTGGGCATGAGCTCGGGGGTTGCATTGCGGCCAACCGGCATAAAGTGGAAGTACCAGCAGAAGAGTGCCCCCTCGCCGATCATCCAGTCCATGTTCTCCTCGGTAGCAACCGTATCGGCATTGGCGCTGGTCCAACAGGTGGAGATACCAAACGGCAAGTCGCGCTCGCGCAGGAGTTTCATGGCGTGCTTGATCTTTGCGTAGGTACCCTCGCTGCGACGGGCGTCGGTGGTGTGCTCATTGCCCTCGGCGCTGATGGCGGGGACAAAATTACCTACGCGAATCATATCGTCGCAGAAGGCCTCGTCGATCAGCGTGGAGTTGGTAAAGCAGAGAAACACGCAGTCCTGATGTATTTCGCAAATTCTGATCAGGTCGTGCTTGCGGACGAGCGGCTCGCCGCCGGTATAGATGTAGATATGCGTACCGAGCCCTTTGCCCTGCGTAACGATAGAGTCGATGTCTTCGAACGAGAGATTCTGCTTGTAGCCGTACTCGGCGGCCCAGCAGCCCGTACAATGCAGGTTGCAGGCGCTCGTGGGATCGAGCAGGATGGCCCACGGAACGTTGCACTGGTACTTTTCGCGGTTCTTTTCCTGCTCTGGCCAAGCTAGCAGGTTGGCGTCGACAATGAGGGTCTTAAGCAGTTTGGTTCGCATCTGGGGATTAAGGCTGAACACACGCATGATCAGGTCATACCAATTGCCGCGGCTCTTGATGACATTGGTGAATGCCTCTCGCTGTACAGGAAATACGCGATTGGGGACCAGCTTGTTCACGAGGTCCATGATTTTGTCGATGTTTTCTTGCGGGTTGTCGTCGAGATAATCGATGAGCTTGTTGAGCGCTGCACGCTCTGCTGACCGTGTAAGCGACATGGGTATATCCTTTCACGTGTGCTTAATGTGTGATAATACCCACTTGTGGATTAAACGAAGTCTAAAGATTTGTAGTGTGTCTATTCAACGAATCAATTTAATTTGGGGTGAAGCGTTATACGCCGACACCTTCTAAGTTGCGGTGAAATAGTGTCAGATGGGGATGCGGACGATTTCTTGGACCGCGCCTAGGCGTATCCACCATTGGAATCCTCCGATGCGCCTTCGCACGCTTGCATGACCTCGATACCATGCGATCGTGCGAACTCGACGAGCTCTGCGTTGCGGGCGTTTATGGTGCCGAAGGCGGCGGGGCACACGATAAGGCGCGCGCAGTGGACGAGGAGCTCTTTGGCGCGGGCTATGGTTTTATCCCCGATCGGCTCGAAGGCGCGCTCGGCCACGCATTCCGTCGCCAGGTCACGCGCGAGCTCGCAGTCGATGTCCCCTTCGTGCAGAACGCCCGCGTAGAACGCCTTGCCCTGCCGGATGAGCTGGCGAAACACAGCTGACCCCGTACCTGCGCCGGCGATGACGAACGTGTGCGCATCGCCGTGTGGACGCCCAATTTCCACGCTGCCGAAGCGCTCGTTGAAGGTGCCATGTTGAAGGCCGTAGAGCTCGCCAATCGTCTCGCGCGTAAATATGTCCTCGGGTGCGCCGGAGCGGAAGACCCGACCATTCTTCACGCAAATCACCTTGTCGGCGCTTTTCTGCGCGAGCTCGAGTTCGTGGATGGACATGATGACAGCCACATTCCGCGATTTCGCAAGGTGGCGAAGTATTCGCAGCAGGTCGATCTGGTAGCGGATATCGAGATACGATGTGGGCTCGTCGAGCACGAGCACACGCGGATCCTGCGCGATGGCGCGTGCGAGCATGACGCGCTGGCGTTGCCCGTCGCTTATCTGCATGAAGTCGCGCTCGGCGAGCCCTTCCACATGTGCGGTTTTCATGGCCTCGTCGACCCGACTGTGGTCGTCAGGCGAGAGTGTGCCCATTCGCCCGGTGTAGGGATGCCTTCCCGCCTCTACGATATCGCGGCAGGTGAGGAGCTCGGTCCGGGGGCGATCTGTCAGCATAACGGCAAGGTTCCTTGCGAACTCCGCCGTCTTCCATCGGGAAATCTCTCGCCCGTCGAGCTCGACCGCGCCGGCAAGCGGTGCCAGATGGCGTGTGATGGTTTTCAAGATGGTCGACTTGCCCGAGCCGTTCGGCCCGATGAGCGCCACGACGTCGCCCGCGCGAACCTCCAGATCGACGCCTTCGACTACGACCTTCTTGTCGTAGCCCGCCGACAGGTCGCTTATGCGGAAAAGCGGCGCTCCGTCAGCCTGCGTTTCGATCGGGGTTTCGAGGTTCGACTCCGCTCGGAGGAGGCGTTCCGCGCGCAGTTCCGCACGAGCCGAAAGTGCCTTTTGGCGCTTTCGTGCGAGCTTAGGACTGTCTAAGCATGGAACGTCCCCTCCGAGCGTTTTGGGCCGCGGCACGAATTCCCCCATCTACCTCACCCGCTTCTTCAGCATGAGCGCGATAACCACCGGCGCGCCGAAGATGGCGGTGACGGCGCTGATGGAAAGCTCGACGGGAGAGAACAGCGTGCGCGCGATCAAATCGCAACCCGCGCAGAAGATGGCGCCTCCCAAGAAGCACGCAGGAATCACGCGGATGGGCTTCGACGACTTCAGCGCCGACTTCACGAGATGCGGAACCGCGATGCCTACGAACGACACCGGACCAGCGAACGCGGTCACGCAGGCGGAGAGCATGCTCGCTAGAAGGACGAGCACCACGCGGAAGCGTGCGACGTTCACGCCGACGCTTTTCGCGTAGGCTTCTCCCAGCTGGAAGGCGGAAAGGGGCTTCGATATCGCGAATACGCATGCGCTCACGGTGATCACCACGACCGCGATGACCGCGATGTCGTCCCAGCTCGAACCCGAGAAGCTACCCAAAGACCAGTTGTGCAGGTTCACGATGGACTGGTCGTCGGCGAAGGCGATGAGAAAGTTCGTCGCCGCCGAGCAGATGTATCCCACCATGATGCCCGCCACGATGAGCATGGCCATGGAACTTATGCGCCGTGCGATGAGGAGCACGAAGCCGATGGTGATAAGCGATCCCAGAAACGCTGCGGCCACCATGGCCGGCGAGGACATGGCCTGGTTCGCGCCCAGAAGCACGATCATCGTAAGCGCGACGACGAACTTTGCGCCCGAGGAAACGCCCAAGATGAACGGGTCGGCGATGGGGTTGTTGAAAAACGTCTGCAGCAGGAACCCGGAGAGCGAAAGTGCCCCGCCGAGAAGCACGGCTGAAAGCACGCGCGGCAGGCGAATCTCCCAGATGACCTGGCTTTCCATGGAATTGGCCGCGCCGCCCGAAAGGATGCCGGGGATGTGGTCTGCGGGCACGAGCACGCTTCCGATGCACAGGTTGGCCCCGACGAGCACGATGAGGACAACAGCGAGCAGCGCCGTCACGACGCGACACCGCGCGGCGCGCCCCGATTCGTCGTATGTCATGGAAAGCCGGCTTCTCATGACGCTAGCCGAGCTTCCTCAGATAATGGAAGTCGCTCGCGTCATCGCCGGTGAACGCCCCGTGCAGCTCGTCGATAATGTCGGCGGTAGAAGTCATCTGCTGGTACATGTCGGCGCTTGTGACCCAGACGTTGCCGTTCTTTACAGCTTTGAACTGCGACAATAGCGCGTTTTTGCCTACGAAGTCTTTCAAGGTGGCAACCGATTCGTCGATGGTGCCGTTGTAGACGATGATGTCGGCATCCTTCGCCGTCGCGTAGAAGCGCTCCATTTCGAGCGTTACTGACGAACCTGACGTCGACGCCGTCTGCGCGTCATCGAGCGCGTAGCTGCCGCCCGCAAGCTCGATCATCTGCGCCACGTAGTCGCCCGCCCGCCGCGTGACGGCGGCCCCGTTCGAGTTAATGTAGAAATACGCCACGGTTTTACCTGACGACGCGAGCCCCGACGTTTGCTCGACGCGGGCCTTCTGCTCGTTGAACAGGTGCGCGGCCTCGTCTTCCTTGTCGAACAGGACGCCGAAAAGTTTAATCCACTCGACGCGCCCGAGTGCTTCGGGCTCGCTCGACGACTGTTCGGTGAGCACGACGAGCCCGAGCTTCTGCAGCTTTTCCTTCACATCGGGCGTGTGGTTGATCATGGTGTTCTCGATGGCGAGCGTGCAGCCCGAGGCCGATATTCTCTCGTAGTCGGGCGCGCTGTACTTGCCGCCGTAGGCGATCGCCCCACTTTCGAGCGCGCTTTTGAAGCCCGCGACCGAGCAATCGTTAGCCTTCGTGCCCGACATGAGGATATTGTCGTTCGCATCGAGCGCGTCGACCAGGCACATCGTCGCCGACGACACGAGGTACACCTTGTCGGCGGGGCGCCTTATGACCGCGATGTCGGAGCTCAACCCATCAGGTACCTTCGCATCTTGTGGCACCACGAGGAAGCGCTCCCCGTTCGAAATGCAGATAAGCCGCAGGCCGCCTTCGAACTCGTCGACAGTGAAGTGCTCGGCGTATTCAAGCTGAAGCGTCCCCGTCGGCTTCCAGCCGCAGCCCAAATCGGCGTTGTGGAAGTCTGCCGCGGCGCTTGAAGCCGTTCCCGCAGGGGAGCCGCCGCTTGCTTCGTCGCCCGATTTCTCCTTCATGGTGGATGAGTCGAAGTGGAGCGTGTAGTCGATGGTGTGCGGCGTCGACATGGCGACGGTCTCGGCCGACACGGCGATGTCCTCGTCGAGCGTGACGGGTATCTCGAACGTGGAGTTGCCGCCGTCGTTTACGGGCGCGTAGTCCACGCCGTCGACGGTCATCTTGTCGTAGTTCGAACTCGACCAGGTGATGGTCGCGGTGTAGGTGTCGCCATCCTTCACAATTGTGGTGGGCGAGGCGATGCTTGCACGCCCTGACCCACCGGAAAGCGAGACGCTCACAGTGTATTCCTGAGTGCCCGCCGTGCCACCGGTCGCGTTCGGGCTCGCACTGCACCCCGCGAAGGGAAGCGCGAGCAGGGCGACGAGAACGCAGGCGATCGCGCGCGCCGCGATGCTGCGGCGCTTCCTGCTTTCCCCCTTGGGAAGAATCGACCGCATGGCGTTACTTCAGTGCGTCGGCGCGCAGATCGACGCCGGCGGATTCGAACACGAGCGTGCGGTCGTACCACTGCTCTTTTCTAATACTCCACGCGGCGCAGGCGGTGTCCTCGTCGAGCGCTTCAACGGGCACGTCGTAGGTGTACTTGCCTTCCGCGTTTTCCACATAGGGGATGAAGTCGGCCTCGCTCGCGGCGGCAGCCTCGTCGCCCGTGCCCATGAAGAGCTTGCCGTAGCCCGTCCCGGAAAGCGTCATCACGCAGTGCATGGAGCCGTTTTCCACGATGAGCTGGGCATCCACAATCCTGAACATGTTCGAGCTGGAATCTACGGTGATCGGATAGGTGCCGTCGGCCACCTTGTCGGCGGTGATGGGGGCAGCGCTTGCGCCCTCGGGCGCATCGGCCGCCTGTTCGGTCTTTTCCTGGGAATCGGCATCGCTTGCCTTTGCGCTGTCGATTGAATTTCCGCCGCAGCCGGCGAGCGAGAACGCGAAAAGCGCCGCTGACAGGGCGAAGGCGAGGGTTTTCTTCAACATGGAGGGGGTTCCTTTCAATCGCTTCGACCGCCCGCGCCGTGCGGTGTGCGGGCGGGATGCGAATGCAACGGGCATGCGCCGTCAGTCGGGGAAGGCGCATGCCCGTTGCACGGGGGCGCGACCGGCGCCCCCGTGCGCGGCGAGTTTACAGCTTGGCGATGGCGTCGTCCACGTGCGAGACGTAGATGTCGTCGACCGCGACGTTCTGTCCCAGACCCTGGAGCAGGCACGTCACTTCGAAGCCGGCGGCCACGAACTTCGCAGCCCAGCTGTCGGGGTCGGTCTCGTCTGCCATGTCGTTGTT
>CABSNL010000073.1 GCA_902479095.1 uncultured Collinsella sp.
CTTCGTCGGCAGCGTCAGATGTGTATAAGAGACAGGCCATGGAGTCTGCGGATGCCGAGACCGCCGTTTTTGGCGGCGTCTGTGAACCTGCCGATGCTGCCCCCAAACGCGTCCAGCAACTCATGAGCCCCAAAGCTGGTACCTTCGGCGCCCGTGATCCCCAACTGCTGTTCCATTCGAATGCGCAGCCCTATGCCTGCCGCGCGGCTTTTTCGCGCGAGCTGCTCAATCGCGAAGGTATTCGCTTCGCCCCCGGTTTGGCTTTGGGCGAGGACGTCGTCTTCCAATTTGCGGCTTATGCGCTTGCCCGCAAGACCGTCGTCATGCCGGACAAGTTCTACCACTACGTGATGGAGAGTGAATCGGCGACGCACGAGTTCAACAGTGCCGAGGCTCGCGCCAAAAAGCTTGACGCCCACATGAGGATGCTCGAGGAGGTCTTGGAGGACTGGGCGGCCTACGGTCTTTGGGACCTGTGCCCCGGCGAGCTGATAACTTGGTTTTTGGACCTAATTGTGTTCGACCTAGCGCGCTTGGATGCCGACGACTTCCATCGCGTGGCGGCTCGCGTCAACATGGACCTCACGACGTTTTTGGGAACGGAGTGGGCGGATATGCCTGCTAAGGGCGCCGTTCGCCGTGTTGCCCACAAGCTCGTTGCGGCGATCTCGGGCGTTTCGATGGCAGATGCCACGCTGTTCTATCTTTCGACTCGCGGTCTCAAAGCCTGCCTGGAGCGCTTTATATAATTCCAAGCGCTGCCGCCCGCCGCAACCCGGCTGCTAAAATAACCCTGTTACACGCTATTCAACAGGAGGTTCTCTTGCAGAACTCTGATACCCCTAAAGTTTCGCTGCTTGTTCCCATTTGCAATGTCGAACGCTACCTGCGCGAGTGCCTCGATTCTGCCGTGACTCAGACGCTCAAGGACATCGAGATCATCTGCATCAATGACGGTTCCACCGATAGCTCGCCGGATATCATTCGCGAGTACATGGAGCGCGACCCCCGTGTAAAGATGATCGACAAAGCCAACAGCGGCTACGGTGACTCGATGAACCGCGGCCTGGAGATGGCGCGCGGCGAGTACGTGGGCATCCTTGAGTCCGACGACTTTATGTTTGAGGATTCGCTCCAAAAGCTGGTCGCCAAGGCCGATGCTGAGCATGCCGATGTGGTGAAGGGCGACTTTTACCTGTATTGGTCCACGCCCAGCGAGCGCCGTGAGCTGTTTGGGATCATCGACGAGCATATGACGGGCGCCGCGTATCGCCCTGTCGATCGCCCGGGCATCTTCTACCGCAAACCTTCCATTTGGTCGGCTATCTATCGGCGCGAGTTCCTCAACGACAATCAGATTCGGTTCCTTCCCACGCCGGGTGCCTCGTATCAGGACGCAGGCTTTAACTTTAAGGTTTGGGCTTGCGCCGAGCGCGCCGCGTTTATTGCGGACCCCATTTTGTGCTATCGCCAGGATAACGAGAAGAGCTCCGTTAATTCGCCCAACAAGGTGTTTTGCGTGTGCGACGAATATGCCGAGATGCAACGTTTTTTGGACGAGCGTCCTGAGCTCAAGGCTCAGCTCCAGGGCATTTTAATGCGCATGAAGGTCGATACGTACCGCTGGAATGATGAGCGTCTGGTCGATGAGTTGCGCGAGCAGTTTTGGGAGAAGGCTTCACCCGAGCTGAAGGCCGATTGGGATGCCGGTCGCTTTGACCTGTCGCTGTTTGATCCGCGTGGCGAGACCGACTTGCGCCTGATGGTCAAGTCGCCCCGCGCCTATATCGATTCGCGCTTTGACTTTAAGAAGCCGGGCAAGCTCAATACGTTTAAACACTACTTTAAGATCGGCGGCCTGCCGCTGGTTTGGCGCGTGCTGACGTATCAGCGCGCCTACGGCGATAACCCGCATCCCGACGACGTGCCGGCGGCGCAGTAGGAGCACGTGATTATGGCTACCCCTAAGATTTCCGTTGTCGTTCCCATCTACAAGGTGGAGGAGTGTCTGGCCTGGTGCCTGGACTCCTTGCTTGCGCAGGATATGCCCGATTGGGAAGGCGTGCTGGTCAACGACGGCTCGCCGGATGGTTCGCGCGATATTGCGGCCGCTTATTGCGAAAAGGACGCGCGTTTTACGCTGGTCGATAAGCCGAACGGCGGCCTGTCGAGCGCCCGCAATGCGGGCATCGCTGCGTCCACGGCGCCTATCGTTGCATTTTTGGATTCAGACGACCGTTTTACGCCCGATGCATGCCGCGTGATCGTCGATGCCTTTGAGCGCGAGGGCTGCGACGTGTTGACCTTTGGTGCGAATCCGTATCCGCTGGAGGCGGGGTATCCGTGGCTTAACTATGTGCTGAGCCCGCGCGATGTGTCGTTTGAAGGCTATAGCTCCGACCTGCTGTTTAAGGAAGCTTCTCGCCCCTTTGCATGGCGCACTGCCTGCAAGCGTGAGTTTTTGCTGGGCAACGGGATCGTGTTCGACGAAACCGTTAAGTATGGCGAGGACCAGGTCTTCGATTTTGCCGTGTACGGTCGTTCGCACAAGACCGCGCTTATCTCGAGCAAGCTGTATGACTACCGCGTGGCGCGCAAGGGTTCGCTCATGGATACCATGCGCTATGACGACGAGACGCGTCTGCTGGAGCATGTGAAGATTTACTCCGCTGTGCTGGCTGACTGGCAGCGCGACGGTCTCGATGTCCAGTATGCCGATGACCTGGCGTACTTCCTATGCGACCTGGTGCTGTACGATGCGCTCAGGTTGCTGGGTTCGGATTGCGGCAAGGTGTTTGCTGCCGTTGCCACGGCACTTGCCGGTTCTGCCGTGGGCAGCGATGCTGCGCTCGCACAATGCGCTCCTTCTGTTGCTGCCATGGCGCGTGCGGCGCTTACCAGCAAGGCCCCCAATGCCCGTGGGTGCAAAAAGCTCATGTTCGATTACGACGTCTTGAGGTTTGGGCGCCTGGGTGCCTGCAAACGCATGGCAGCGAACGCCCTGGGAAAGCGAGAAGTGTAGATGAGTATCAAGCGTTTGGCACTTTGCCGCAGTCAGGGCCGTCTTTTTGTGCTGCTTCGTTTTGCCGGTCAGGATGTCGCCGCGCTTATTGAGCGGGAGGGTTCTCAAGCGTTTGCCCGCGCGACGACGAGCGGTTCTTGTGTGCCGTCGCTGGTGCTCCCGGTCGATCATGACCGTGTGCTGGCGCTTTGCCCTTCCGTTTCCGATTACGAGCGCGAGCTCGCCGTCTTGGTGCTTCCGTTTTTGGATGGCTCGTCGATGGATGTCGTCTTTGCATCCGGTGGTCAAAGGTTGGGCTCCATTCGCCTCGATAGCCGCGTGGCCAAGCTGGAATCCAAGATTAACTACAAAGCAAAGGCTGCGATGTGCGCGCTCGTTCGCGATGCACAGCGCGGCGAGTGCTGCGGTCGCTATGAGATCGATGCCGTTCGTTATTTACCGGCAGACGCCGGCGCGGTGTGGCGCTATGAGGTTACGTGGGTGGGAGACCCCCAGTGCGCACCTGAGCTCCAGGTCTTCGATACGCATATGAACGCCATCGATGCCACCATGCATGTGTTTGAATCGCAGGTCGATGTACCGCAGTGCAACGGATGCCGCGTCAATAAAACGTATCTGAGCGTTGAGATGCCTCGGGATATACGAGATTTTGTCTCGATTGTGAGCGATCCTACGGAGCAGATCCAGAGCGGGTTTTGCGCCATGGATGGTCGCCTGTACAACGGCATGGTCGACGACAGCTGGAACCGCATGAAGGATGCACGCGCTGACGACGCAGCTTATCGACGTTGGTTTGAGCAGCATCGCGCAAAGCCGGGCGATCTGGCGTGCCAGCGTGTCGCTTCGGCGGCCTTTGCCTATAGGCCGCTCGTGAGCATTGTGGTGCCGTGCTACAAGACTGATCGGGTCTACCTGCGCGAGCTACTGGACTCGGTGCTAGCCCAGAGCTATGACAACTGGGAATTGCTCCTTATGGATGCCTCACCTGAATGGGATGCGGTTGCCGACCTTGCGGCAGGCACCCACGACGAGCGCGTTCGTCGCATTGGGCTGCCCGGCAACGGCGGAATTGTGGTCAACACCAACGCAGGTATTGAGCAAGCGATGGGCGACTACATCGCGTTCTTGGACCACGATGACATTCTGGAGCCGGACGCGTTATTCCACTATGTTTCCGCGCTGAATAAGGCGGCCGAGGACGAGCGTCCCCAGGTCCTATTCTGCGACGAGGACATGTTCCAGAAAACGGGGGAGTGGGGCCAGCCGGTCTTTAAGACCAAACTCAACGTCGACCTGCTCTATAGCCATAACTGCGTGACGCATTTCCTGATGGTGGAGAAGACGCTTATCGATCGTATCGGCACGTCCCCAGAAGACGTTGCGGGTGCCCAGGACTACGACCTGACGCTTCGCTGCCTTTCGGCGGACGCGCGGTTTGAGCATGTTGCGCACGTGCTGTATCACTGGCGCGTTCATCCGGGATCGACCGCCGACGGATCCGCCGACAGCAAACCGTATGCCATCGAGGCCGGGCGCCTGGCTCTGCAGCGCCACTTTGACTCGCTGGGCGTTCACGGAACGGTCGAGGAGACCGAGACGCCGTTTGTCTACCGCATGCGCTATGCGCTGCCGGAGCCTGCGCCACTGGTGAGCATTGTGATTCCCACCAAGGACCATGTTGAGACGCTCGATGCTTGTGCGATGTCGATCGCCCAGAAGGCCACGTATGCCAACTACGAGATCGTCTTGGTGGAGAACAACAGCGAAGCCCCGGAGACGTTTGCGTATTACGAAACCCTGCCGGAGCGCGTGGTCGCGGCATCTGAGGGCAAAGGTAGCGCGCGCGTTGTGTACTGGCCGGGCGAGTTCAATTACTCCCAGATCATTAGCTTTGGCGTGGAGCATGCCAAGGGCGACTATCTGCTGCTGCTCAACAACGATACCGAGGTCATAAGTCCGGACTTTATCGAAGAGATGATGGGTTATCTGCAGCGTCCCGATGCGGGCGTGGTGGGCGCCAAACTCTACTTTGCCGATCATCTGGTGCAGCATGCCGGCATCTTGGTTGGCGTGCGTGGCGCACTTGCCCATGCCAACCAGGACTTCTCGGCAAAGCGCGAGGGCTATCTTGCTCGTGCCGTACGACCGGGCAGCTTTAGCGCCGTAACAGGTGCCTGTCAGATGGTCCGACGCGACGTATTTGAGCGGGTCGGAGGCTACGACGAGGAATTCGCCGTCGGCTTCAACGACGCGGACTTTTGCCTTCGTGTGTGGGAGGCGGGCTACCGCACCATCTTTACGCCCTATGCCGAGCTGTATCACTACGAGTTCACCTCGCGCGGCAGGGAAGAGGCCAACGAGGAAAAGCTGCGCCGCTGGAAGCGCGAGCAGGCACTGTTTATGCAGCGCTGGCCGGAGTTTTTCTTGACGGGTGATCCGTGGTTGGGGCCTAACTTATCTGCCGAGAGTGAGTATTTCTCGCTTTAGACAATGGTTTAACTGCTGTCGAGAACCGCTAAGACCACTAAGGGCTATGCCTATCTGGTGCAAATGGTCGGTTACTCCATTTGGCAGCGCGCCAACTTGCATCGTGCCAAAAGTGCCATTGTGAGCGAACACGATGTCACCGAAGGCATTGCGCTGGCAGAGGCTCGTTTTCACGATGTTGTTCACGAGCCCGCGATTTCTGGACTGGGACTTAACGATATCAAATACCTTTTGGCGATGTGCGAGGATAAACAACAGTCCAAATCAGCCGAGATTGCTAAGCGCATGGGTAAAAAGACCAATGAGATCAGCTCTATTAGGGCCAAATTGCTACAAAGAGAGGTTATTCAGGCACCACAGAGGGGCTACGTGCAGTTTGCCGTGCCGGACCTAGATATCTATCTGCGAGAGAATGCTGCGGAGATTCTCGAGCGGTTCTAAATCGAGGCATGAATAGCCGCCGGTTAACTGCCTTTGTCGACTTGGCTCGCGTCCCCCCCCAATCTAGTAGACTTTAAACCGTTGCTAGATTAGGGGGATTTTCAATGAAACGCTCCATGAAACTGGTTTCTGCGAGGACCTCGTGCTGGTGGGGGACGTCAGCACCGGCAAGACGCACATGGCCTCGGCGCTGTGCATGCTGGCGTGCGAGCGGAGGATGGAGGCCCGCTTCTTCACCGCGTCATCGCTCGTCATGCGGCTGCGGCGCGCCCGCGACGAGGGGCGCCTTGACCGTGAGGCCGCGCTCATCGGCTGCGCTAGGCTGCTCGTCATCGACGAGTTCGGCTTCCTGCCGCTGGATCTCGACGGCGCGCGCGCTCTTCTAGGTGTTCGCCGACGCCTACGAGCGGCAGTCGGTGGTCATCACCACGAACCTGGAGTTCAGCCGGTGGGGCGCGGTGTTCGGCGACGACCAGATGGCGGCGGCCGTGCGCATCGCCAGGGCCACGGCCATGTGGGTCTTGCCCCTGCCGGTCTTGCCGAAGAACACGAGGTCCTCGCGGGCGCCGACGAAGCCCAGCGAAAGCATGTCGTCGCGGCCCCAGCCCTCGGAGAACCGCACGTGCGACCAGTCGAACCCCTCGGCCGACTTGTGCACGGGGAGCCTCGCCTGCCTGAGCAGCCGTGCCCTCCTGGTCGCGTCCCTGTGCGCGAGCTCGGCCTCGAGCATGGCCCTGCAGCCCGCCACCTGCGTCCTCTATCTTGTCCACGTCGATCATTCCCTCCTGCCTTTGCTCGTTGCCGATACGACGCACCGACAACGTTAAGGCATGCGGTCTGGTCGGCGTGGCCGTGCTCAAAACCGAAAAACTATCGTGCTCAATTCTGAAAATCGGATGTGATCAAACCCGCAATCACGACGCTAACAAACACAAATAGGCCGGCGCCAACGACAGACTCGCCCCGTCGAGGCGGGCTGGGATATAATTTCCTAGAAGGAGGCCAAGGGAGGTTCGATGAAGAAGGGCATGAGCATCAATTCCCTCATGAAGCACATGAGGACGAATCACGGTATGGAGGATTTGCGGGGGAGCGACAGAAAGATACTGCTGAGAAACATGGGCTATTTCCATGGCTATAAAGGCTTCCGGTTTGTCCGAAAGCCCAAAAATGCGCTCCCCCTCCCTTCGTTCGATGCACTCATGGACATATACGGGTTCGATTCCGCCATCAAGGCTGCAATCTACCCGGAGATAATGTTCATCGAAACGGCGGTTAAAAACATAGTCTTGGCCAGAATACTTGAGAACATAGAGGACCCCGGGCTGGCGACCTTCTTAAAGCGCGGCCTCCGGACATGCAGGGATGTCAACGGAAGGGTCGTGAACGGGCAGATGGGGGAAAAGCTCAAGCTCAAGAGCCAGCTTCAGAACATCGTGAGACGGAGTTACAAAAACGATCTCGTGAAGCATTATGTCGATCGCGACGATGACGCGCCCGTTTGGAGCATTTTCGAGGTGATGACCCTCGGCGATCTCACAAGCGTATGCAGAAGCCTTCCCGATGAAATCCTCGCCGATATCGCAAGCGACCTAGGTCTCTTACATGCGAACCCCGGCATCGTCATCAACATCGTCGAGACGATTCGTCCCTTAAGGAACGCGGTCGCCCATAACGGGGCGGTATTTGATTCGAGGTTCAGCCAATCGGTTAAGTATCCCAAGACCGACAGAAACCTGGCCGCGGTTGGCGAGCTTCTCGATGAGGATCTTTCTATCGGGTACAGGTTGAATTTCAATTCCATAATCGACTACATCGTTCTCCTGGCCTACCTATTGACCTTGCTAACGCATCAGAAGAAGCGTTCCAGAGATTTTCTTCGGAAATGCCTGCGGGAGCTCGAGAAGCTCGAGAGCGCTGTCGGGGTTGATACGTACATGATGATCGTCGGAAGCGGTGACCGGCAGAAATACGGATTTATTGAGGGGTTCATCGATGGCTACGGGCGCAAGCGGTGACGTTCCTTCCGTGTGCTAATATGTGCAGAGAGAAACGGCGAAACGCCGTGGGAGGGGCCGATCAGTCGACTCCTCCCTTTTAATATGAGTTGAACATTGCCAAGAGGCAAAACCGGCCCGGCCGCCCGCGGAGCTACCGCGCACGGCCGGGCCTACCTATCTTCACCCTGCGACCGCGCCGCTGGAGGGCGTGTCTGCTCGACGCACGTTCGGCATTCTAATATCCGCGCGTGGCCTTCTCGGCTGCGCATTTCGTTGCTACGGCTGGGGGCCTCGCGGCGAAATCGGAGTCTTTATGCGGGCATGGCGGTCTCCCGCCGCCCAGAAAAGGGACTCGAGTGGCCTCCCAACGGCCTCGAGCGCGGCGCGCGCCGGGGTCGGAACCCGTGTCCGGGGGCGGCGGCGCGCTACGCCGCCGCCATCCCGGCTATGGCCCACACCCAGCACGCCATCTCGCGCGCCGTGGCGCAGTTGGCCATGCACGGCCTCTTGCCGGCGGCGGCCATGGCCTCCCTGCGGTCGATCAGCCTGCGGTTGCACTTCGTCGCGTGGCGCCGCGCCGCGGGGGCGACCTCTGACCTGTATCGTTTTTTCGGACACGCGGGCTGGAGGGATCGTGTGGCCGCGATGCCCTAGACTGCATACAAGCCGATGGACGGAAGGATTGCCTCATGGTCGCCAATCAGAAGAAGTACACCGACGAGTTCAGGCGGGAGACAGCCGACTACGTCATCTCCACGGGGCCTGTCTCTTATACACATCTCCGAGCCCACGAGACCGAGG
>CABSNL010000074.1 GCA_902479095.1 uncultured Collinsella sp.
ATCTACACTTCTAGCTTCGTCGGCAGCGTCAGATGTGTATAAGAGACAGCACCGCGGCGGCATTGTTGTTGACCACGAGCGCGTCCTCGGCACCGGTGAGTGAGCGGATCAGCTGCGCGGCGTGCTCCTTGCGCGACCCGCGCGAACAGGTGTCGACGCTGTACTCGAGCGTGCTATACCCGCGCGCGACCTCGGCCACGGCTTTGGCAGCTGATTCCGCGAGCGGGGCGCGACCCAAGTTGGTATGGATAACCACACCCGTGGCGTTGACGGCGGGACGCAGGCTCGGCAGCGCGGAGCGATGCGCACGCCACTCGATGGCCGAGGCCAGCTCGCGCTTGGAACGCGGGGCGGCGCCGGCACGAATCGCGGCGCGCTCCTCATCGAGCTCGGCCGTGACGGCGGCATGCACCACCGCGTCGCAGGTCTCCCCCGCCGCCTTCACAACCGGCCACTCTGCGAGCAGCTCGTTGACGGAAGGAATGGCGCGCAGGCGGGCGCGTACCTCATCGGACATGTTCTGGCTATCGCTCATGTGCGGCCTTTCAAAAGAAACGTGGATCAGTCGAATACATCAGCTGAGTCAATTACTCGTCATTATCCCCGCGCGCGACAATCTTTTCCACGCGAACGGCGTTTTCCTGGGTGAGCGCGGCGCCCGTCAACGGGTCCCAACGCAACGGCGTATGGTCGAGCGGGCCCACGCCCAAGGCTTGAGCGCCACCGGCATCGGCGCCAAACGAACGCCCGCCGGGAGCGGCCGAGGTGAAGATGCACGCCGGATGCAGATACGGCGTCGTCTCCACGCGCACGCGGTCGCGGCCCATATCGCTCACGAGTTCGACGACCTCGCCGTCGGCGATGCCCATGTGCGCAGCAGCATCGGCATTCATCTGCACGGCATCCAGGTCCGATCCAGCCTCGGCGGCACCTTGGGCCGCGAGCCTGCGCGAGGTATGCGACTCAAAGGGACGGTTGCCGCTAATGAGGCGGAACATTCCCGGGCCGGGCTCCACCATGGGAGCGATCCAGTTGGGTACACGACCCAGGCCGGCTCGTTCCCATACGTCGCTTGCCAGCGCAATTTTGCCGCCATCCAGGGGAATCGCCGGCTCACCCGTGCGCGACGGCAGCGCCACGCCCGTATCGGCCCAACCGCGCTCCTTGAGCTCGTCCAGATCAATCCCAAACGACGCCACCTGGGCAGCCGCCAGGTCGTCGGACGTAAAGTCGAAGCACTCGCCCACGCCACACGCCTGCGCCAGACCGGCAAAAATCTCCCGACCGGGACGTGTGTCGTCATGCTGCACAGGCAGCACGGCGTTGCGGTAGAACACGCGCGCATCGTTGGCGCCTGTCACCGTTCCCACGCCGCGGTCAGCCTCCAGAAACGTCACGTCGGGCAGCACGAAATCAGAAGCACGCGCCGTCTCGGACCAGCGAATATCAATCGTCACGAGCAAGTCGAGCTGCTGCAAAATACCCAACCAAGCCTGTGCATTGCCATAGCCCGCACCGGGGTTACTGGCATAGACGATGAGCCCACGCAAATCGCCGGCAAGAATCGACTGACCGATAGTCGTGCACAGGCCGCGCACCGGATCTACCAGCGGATAGCGCTCGGACCCCAACTTAGGCCCACACGGCACTGACGGCGTCGCAAAACGCGCAGGGTCCAAGTCACCCAGTACAAGCGGCGTGGGTGGATTGAGCGCGCCGCCCGCATGCCCGATGCAGCCCAACAGCACATCGACCAAGCAGATAGCGCGCGCGGTCTGGGTGCTATTGGCATACGCGATACCGATGCCACCATGAAAGCCCGCATCCACCACAGCGACAGGCGCGGCGGCAGCGAGATCGCGCGCCGTGGCGACAATCTCTGCGGCCGGCACGTCGCACATCGACTCGGCCCAATCGGGCGTCCAAGCACGGGTCGCCTGCGCCAACTCGTCAAAGCCTGTGGTGTAGCGGTCCACGAACTCGTGATCGTACAGATCCTCGGCAATGAGCACATGCGCAATGCCCAGCAGCAAGGCCAGGTCGCAGCCCGGGCGTACGCGCAGCCAGCGATCGGCAAGCGCGGCCGAGCCGCTGCGCCGGGGGTCAACCACGATGATCTTCGCCCCGCGCCGGCGCGCATCGTTGAGCGCGTCAACGGCCCCCATCGTCGACGAATCGACAATGGAACGCCCCAGGTACATGATGCAGTCGGTATGCGCAAGGTCGGAGGCGGGACTATAACCCAGGCTGTGTTCCCAACCGGTAAGTCGGCTTACCTCGCAGGCGCCATCGGCACCGTACACGTTGGGCGAACCCAGCGCATGCATAAGGCGATAGGCCCAGTAGCGGTCGAACGAAGGAACGCCGAGCGTCATGCCCAGCGCACGGGGCCCGCACTCGTCAACAATCCCCAAAAGACGCTCGGCAATCTGAGCAAACGCCTCGTCCCAGGTAATCGCATCAAACCCCGAGCCATCCCGGCGGCGTCGCATGGGGTTCACAATGCGGTCACGCTCGTCAAACGGCATTGCCAGGCGATGCCGACCGCGGGCGCAGAGGGCACGCGCCGCGCACGGATGCCCCGGCACCGGCAACTCGGCCACCACGCGACCATCCTCAACATGAGCCGCAAAGGCGCAATCGGCATAGCATCCCCCGCATGTGGTCACCACGGCACGACCGTCACGCTCCACAGCAGATGCCATCTCGATTACCCCTTTCACAAGCCAAACACAACAGGCCAACAGCCCGGCAACGAGCCCCAGACCCAAAAAGCCTCCCGCACGGCAACGCCCCGCGGGAGGCCCAACGTCAAACAGACGGTACCTTACGCCTCGGACTTCTTGGCGTAGATAAACCAGTAGCCGAGCGCGACCAGAACCGCGCCGCCCACGATATTGCCCAGCGTGGCGGCGGACAGGTTAAACGCAATGCCCGCGGCGTTGAGCGCATCGGCGCCGGCAACCTTGGCACCATAGCCGCACGCGTGCATCACGGCACCCATGGGCAAAAAGTACATGTTGGCGACGCAGTGCTCAAAACCGCAGGCCACAAAGGCGGCGATGGGCAGCAGAATGCCCACAACCTTATCGACCACGGTCTTGCCGGCGGTACCGATCCACACGGCCAGGCACACAAAGATGTTGCACAGGATGCCGCGGAAGAAGATCGTCACCCAATCGATCGTCACCTTGCCGGCGGCGACGCTCACCATGGAATTGGCGACCGCCTCGCCGTTGAGCTTGTAAATGCCGGCCATGTACACCAAAAAGACGATGAACAGGGCACCGACAAAGTTACCGACCCATACGACGACCCAAGCCTTGAGCATCTGGACCAGGGTGATCTTTTTGCTCTTGAGCGCGCAGACCATAAGCGAATTGCCGGTAAACAGCTCGGCGCCGCACACCAGCACCAGCACCAGGCCCAGGCAAAAGCACAGGCCGCCCACGACGCGCTGGGCACCCCAGCCCAGCGTGCTGTCGCTCAAAAACACCGTAAAGAACAGGCCGCCAAAGGCGATAAACGCGCCGGCGAACATTGCCAAAACAAAGGCCTTAGCGACCGGCAGGTTAGCCTTGGTCACACCGGCGGCCTCGGTCTTGGCCTCGATCGCGGCGGGCGCCAGGCAGTCGGGAGCGGGATATTCTGCCTTGGAATCTGCCATGTCAATCACTTCTTTCCTAATCAGCAGGGGCAAGCGCTGCTATAGATCCTGCCCCAAGCGGACAAAGTGGGAAAAGTCGTTGGCGGCCACGGCGTCGTACACAGCGTCGACGGCCTCAAAGACCTCCGGGGACATGGGGTTATAGAACTCCGTATCGCCCGGCTGAATCCCAATGAAGACGATATCATCACACGATTGTTCGATTTCCTCGATCAGAATCGACAAAGGAAGCGAATGCGTGGTGAACATCGACTTGCGGGCCACGTCACGTTTGTCGAGCAAGCGGATGGCGCCGACGGGCAGCGCCATGTCGGCGGCATCGACCAAAACCAAACGCGGCGGACGCTCGCGCTTGACCTCGATGATGTCATCCTCGGGCGTCTGACCGCCATCGATGGTGTACCAGCCGGCAAGAGGCGCGTCCTCCATCTTTTTGGAGAGCACGGGGCCGGCGGCATCGTCGGCACGCAGCACGCTTCCCGCCGTGAGCACGATACCCGCAAACGGGGCGCCGTTCACACGACCATCCACAACGCGACCCATTACTGCAACCTTCCCGTCAGATACACGCCCGACACATCGCGCACGCGCTCAACCAGATCGCGAAACTTCATTAAGAACGCGACCTGCTGGGCATGCAGGCCAAAGTCGTCATCGAACACCGAGATGCCAGCCTTGGCCGACCCGCGAAAACCGCGCTCATCGAGCAGTGTATCGCAGGCCTCGAGCAGCGACGGCACCGCCGCCTTGTCGAGCTGGCACTCGCCAAAGGAACGGATGGCCTCGAACTTGGTCTTGGCCTCCCCCTCCGGCAGCGCATCGACGAGCGAATAGAACACATCCACCGGCACCGACAGGCGCGGCTCAAAGCAGTCGAGCACGCCGGTGTGGTGGCCCACGGCGAGCGTGTAGTACAGCACGTCGCAGGCCTCCTGGGGAACGTCTTCCTCGGTCTCCACAAACTTACGCGTGAGCTCGTAGAAGACCACCTGGTCGGGCGCGTGGTCCAGGCAGGGGTCGGCGACGCCCTCGGCGGCCTCGACGCTTGCGCGCGAGGCGTCGCCAAAGGAGCCGCCGAGCATACCGGGGCCCGCAAAGTAACCAGAGCGGTCCGTGAACTCCATCTAGCGACCTCCGGCCAGCACCAGATCCTGCAGCGCAGAGTAGACCTCAACGCGGCGCGGATCGTCCTGCTTGTCGATGAGCAGCGCCATGGCACCGCGGATATCGCCCTTGGGTGCGCCCTCGAGCGTATCCATAAACTCGTTGGCCAGGTCGCGGCCGTAACGGTAGCCGCTCATGGCGCGAGCCTCGCGCTCAATGGCAACGCGCAGCTTGTACGGCACGCCGGGATGCAGGATATCGGCCTGCTCGCCGGCGGCCTCCACCGTGGTCTCGGCATGGAGCTTTTGGTCCAGCAGACCGAGCGCCATGGCAAAGCCGTAGACGGTCTGCGCAGGGCTGGGCGGGCAGCCGGGAATGTAGACGTCGACCGGCAGAATCTTGTCCGTGCCGCCCCAGACGCAGTAGTTGTCGTAGAAGATACCGCCGGTGCAGCCGCACGCGCCATAGGACACCACGATCTTGGGATCGGGTGCGGCCTCAAAGGCACGCAGGGCCGGCATGCGCATGGCACGCGTCACGGCGCCGGTGTACAGCAGCACGTCGGCGTGACGGGGCGAGGGCACGACCTTGATGCCAAAGCGCTCGACGTCAAAGACGGGCGTGATGGAACCGAAGATCTCGATCTCGCAGCCGTTGCAGCCGCCACAGTCAACGCGGTAGACGTACACCGAGCGCTTGATCTTCTTAAGAAGGGTCGCCTTGGCCTTCTCGATGCTCTCGTCGAGCTCGATCTTGGTCGGGCGGTACTGAAGCCGCTCGGGCAAAAGCGTGGGTTCGGCCATGGTTACTCCTCCTTCGTTTCAAAATCCATGATGATGCCCTCGACCGGCGCCGGACCGGCGGGAATCTCGGGCGCATCGGGGTTGAGCTCGCGGTCGATATACTCCGGGTTCACGCCGTGGCCGCCCAGATACTCCATGCCGGGGCCCTGGGGCTCACCGGACGCAAGCGTCTCGTTTGCAGCCATGCCGGCAGCGTTGCCGGTCTTTACGGCCGAGGCGGCGCGCAGGGCGTCGAGCTCACGCTTGCACTCCTGGCACATACCGACGGTACGGGCGGCCTGCTCGGCCTCCATGCCGCCGGCCTTTTGCAGCAGGCGCTTGGCGTAGTCGATCTCCTTATGCGGGGCAAACGGCTTGCCGCAACGCGAGCAGTGCTCGAGCGTGTAGACGCTCTTGCTAGTGAGGTCGTCCTTGCTCATGACGGCCAGCTCAAACTCCTCGGTGAGCTTGATGGCCTCCATGGGGCAGGCTTCCTCGCAGCGGCCGCAAAAGATGCAGCGGCCGTAGTCGATCGACCAGGTGATGGTGTCGGCCGCAAGGTCGGTGTCCATGCGAATGGCATCGGCCGGGCAAGCCACGCCGCAGGCTCCGCAGGCGATGCAGAGCTCGGCATTGTGCTCGGGCTTGCCGCGCATGTCCTTGTTGGTGGGGAACGGCGCAAACGGGTACTTGACCGTCGCGTCGCCGGCCTTGGCGTTGACCTTCCAAAGCTTCAGCATATTAGAGCGCCTCCTCATCGAGCGGAGCGGCCATGGTGCCCTCGCCCGCAAGCGGCGACTTGTCGCGCCAGACGTTCTCGAACTGCTCCTTGTCGAGCACGTGGTCGCGCTTGGCGGCGACATCGGTCACCGTCACGCGGTCGGTGCAGGAGTAGCACGGGTCGAGCGAGCCGACGATCAGCGCCGCGTCGCCCACGGTGTTGCCGCGGAACATGTAGCGCAGGACCGGCCAGTTGCTGTACGTGGCCGCCTTGGCGCGCCAGCGGTAGCACTTCTGGTTGTTGCCGAGCATGGCCCAGTGCACGTCCTCGCCGCGCGGAGCCTCGGTGGCGCCGATGGCGTACTTGTGCGGGATGTACTCCCAATCCGTGGTGAGGATGGGGCCCGACGGGCAGTTCTCGAGCATGGTCTCGATCATGTCGATCGAATCGTAGACCTCCTGGATGCGAACGGCGGTACGGCCGAAGGCATCGCAGGTGTCGGCCGTGGCAGCATGCATCTTTTGGACATCCGGATCGGCGTAGCCGTCGAAGGGATGGTCAAAGCGCACGTCGCGGGCATAGCCCGAGCCACGCATGAGCGGGCCGACCGGCGAGAAGTCGCGTGCGATCTTGCGATCCAGAATGCCGATGCCACTCGTACGCTCAATAAAGTTGGGCGTGGAGAGCAGCATGTCGACGAGTTCCTGAACCTCGGAGCGCAGCTGGTGGATGGTCGTGAGCGTGGAGAGCTTCTGCTCGGCCAAAATGTCGCGACGCACGCCGCCGATCACGTTGAGGCCGTAGGTCTTGCGGTGACCGGAGAGCTTCTCGGCCAGGTCCATGGACTTCTCGCGGACGCGGAAGAACTGCTGGAAGCCGGAGTCGAAGCCGGTGTAGTGCGATGCGAGGCCAATATTGAGCAGGTGCGAGTGCAGACGCTCGACCTCGAGCATGATGGCGCGGATGTACTGGGCGCGCGGCGGGACATGGATGCCCTGGGCGCGCTCGACGGCCTCGGCGTAGGCCACCGAGTGAGCGCAGCCACAGATGCCGCAGATGCGGTCGGCGAGGAACGTCACGGCGTCATAGTTCAGGCGCGTCTCGGCGACCTTCTCCATGCCGCGGTGCACGTAGAACAGACGGTAGTCGGCGTCGACGATCGTCTCGCCCTCGACAAACAGGCGGAAGTGGCCGGGCTCGTCGGAGGTAATGTGCAGCGGGCCCATGGGGACGAGCGTCGTCTCCTTGCCCTTGGTATCGGCCAAGAACTCGTAGTTTTCCATGTCACTCGCGGGAGCGGGACGGAAGCGGTAGTCCATGGAGTCCTTGCGCAGCGGGTACAGGCCGCTGGGCCAGTCATCGGGCAGTACCAGGCGGCGACGGTCGGGCAGACCCTCGGGGATCAGGCCGAACATATCGCGCAGCTCGCGCTCGCCCCACACGCAGGCGGGGACAAACGGCGTCACGGACGGGAACGTCATCTTGGCGGGATCGACCTCGGTGCGCACGGTCACCCAGCCGGGGTCCTCCCCCTCCATGGAGATGACGTAGTACACGGAGTAACGGCCGCACAGGCTGCGCTCATCGTTGCCGATGATCACGGGAATCCAGCCGTAGCGCTCGTAGTACAGGTAGTGGACGGCCTCGGGCAGACGGTCCAGCTTGACGGTGATCGTCAGCTGGTCCTCGCACTGCCACTCGACCTTCTCGATAGCGCCCGGCACTGCAGCACGCAGGGCCTCGACGTGGCTTTCGCAGCGACGAGCGTAGTCCTTCTTTTCAGGTTCTGCCATGGTGCTAATTCACCTCACTTGTCTTGGTCTGGGAACTGAACACCATGCGGTAGAGAGGGGCCTCGTGGAGCTCTTCGACGCTCTGGTTCAAAACGACGGACGTTGCATCCTCGACGCCGCTCGTGATGGCGACCGGGGTGGCGATACCGAACCACATGACCACGATCGCGAGGGCGATCTCGGGGATGATCATGAGGGCGGGCACCTCGTGGCGCTTCATGCCCTCGGGCGCCTTGCCGAAGATGGACTTGAGCGCGATGCCGGTAAGGGCGAAGTACACGCCGGTGAGGCCGATGGCCACGAGCACGACCACCCAGATGGGACCGGACTGAACGCCGGCCACGAAGGTGAGGAACTCGGAGATG
>CABSNL010000075.1 GCA_902479095.1 uncultured Collinsella sp.
GTGGGCTCGGAGATGTGTATAAGAGACAGGGTTGGCAAAGTCGCGCAGCGTGAGGTAGCGGTTCTGCTCGCGCGCGGCACGCTCGTCGGACAGGCGCACGTACTGGCCATCGAAGACCACGTCGGCGGCGTCCACATCCCACATCTGGGCGGCCTTGGCGCAAATCTTCTCGCGCAGCTCGGTCGCGGCGTTCTTGGCTGCCAGACCCGTCACGTACGTACCCGAGCTCGCGTACGAGCCGGCATCGAACGGCGACACGTCGGTGTCCACGCCGCGTACCACGATCATTGAACTCTCCACGCCCAGCTCCTCGGCGGCAATCTGCGCCAGGATCGTGTCGACGCCCATGCCGTTATCGGTGGCGCCGGTGCCGATGGTAATGAAGCCGTCCTCTTCAAGACGCATGTCGATGCCGGCGATATCCACGTTGGAAATGCCCGATCCCTGCATGGTGAGCGCGCAGCCCAGGGCGCGCACGCGGTCGCCCAGGTCCACGGCCAGCGGCTTGTCGCGCCAACCGATCATGTCCATCGCGCGCAGCAGGCAGCGGTCGAGCGCGCAGGCGTTGAGCTTCTCGTTGTAGTACTGCGGCATGATCTCGCCCTCGCGCACGATGTTCTTAAGGCGCAGGTCGGCCGGGTCCATGTGCAGCATGTCGGCGAGCTCGTTGACGGCGCTCTCCACGGCAAACTGGCCCTGGGTGGCACCGTAGCCACGATATGCACCGCCGCGGTTGGTATTGGTGTAGACGGCGTCCCAGCTAAAGCGGCTCGCCTTCACGTGGTTGTAGATGGGCAGGCTCTTGTGGCCCGAAAGGCCAATCGTCGTGGTAGCGTGCTCACCGTACGCGCCGGCGTTGGACAGCGTGTGCAGATCGATGGCTGTGATGGTGCCGTCGTTCATGGCGCCCAGCTTGACGGTCATCTGCATCTGGTGGCGCGAGTTGCCCGCGGTGATGGTCTCCTCACGCGTGTAGCAGCAGTAGCTCGGACGGCCGGTCTGTTGCGTCACAAACGCAACGAAGATCTCGCAGCAGCCCGTCTGCTTAGAGCCAAAGCCGCCACCGATGCGCGGCTTAATGACCTGCACCTGCGACTGCGGAATATCGAGTGACTGCGCGACCATGCGGCGCACATGGAAGGGCACCTGTGTGGAGGTGGTCACCGAGATACGCCCAAACGCGTCGGTCGTCGCGAAGGCGCGGAAGGTTTCCATGGGCGCGGTCTGCGTGGCCTGGCTGGTGTAGGTGCGGGTGAAGACGATGTCGCTCTGGGCGAAGGCCTCGTCCAAGTCGCCAAAATCGCTCGTGCCGCTGCACACCAGGTTGCGCGGGACGTCGCCGCCCTGCGGGAACATAAAGGTCACGTCGCCCTCGGGGTGGACCACGATGTCGTTATCGAGCGCCTGGGTAAAGTCGAGCAGCGGCTCGAGCACCTCATAGTCGACCTTGATGAGCTTGAGCGCCTTGTCGGCAGCCTCCTCGGTCTCGGCGGCGACGATCGCCACCTCCTCGTTTTGGTAACGGACGAGGTTCTCGAGAATCAGGCGGTCGTAGGGACTCGGCTGCGGATAGCTCTGGCCGGCGATGGTAAAGCGGCGCTGGGGCACGTCCTCGTAGGTGTATACGCCCACGACGCCGGGCACCTTCAGGGCGCGCGACGTATCAATGGAGCGGATCTTGGCACGCGCATACGGGCTGCGCTTGAGCTTAACGATGAGCGCGCCGGCGGGCACCATGTCGCCCGTGTAGACGGGACGACCCTCGAGCAGGGCCTTCGAGTCCTTCTTAGGCTGCTTGTGGGTGATTTGCTTGTACGCGACGCCGTCGCAGCTTGTGTCATTGACCGGCAGCTCGGGCATCTCAAAGCCCACCTGCACGCCAGACTCGTTGAGGAAGCGCACGATGGCGCGCAGCTGGCTCTCGTAACCGCTGCAGCGGCAGAGGTTGCCGGCGAGCTGGCGCGAGAGTTCCTCGCGCGTGGCGACGAGGCTCGGGTCCTCCTTGGCGGCGCGGGCAAGCGCCAGCACGTTCATGATGAGGCCGGGGGCGCAAAAACCGCACTGCTCGGCGCCTTCGGCAGCCATCGCACGGGCCAGCGCCTCAGACTCGGCTTTGAGGCCCTCGAGCGTGGTGATGGAGCGGCCCTCGACGCGAGCGGCGGGAACCGAGCAGCTCAGCACCGGGTCGCCGTCGAGCCACACCGTGCACAGGCCGCAGTTGGTGGTCTCGCAGGCGCAGCGCACCGACGCACAACCCTGCTCGCGCAACAGTTCAAAGAGCATGGTGTCGGGGGCAATCTGAACCTTGACCTTACGGCCGTTGAGCGTAAAGGAAAGATCGATGAGTTTGGCAGCCATTAGCGCACCTCGCTAGAATCGACGCCGGGCACGCGGCGGCAGGAATACTCGTCCGTGGCAAACTTGGGGACCTGCACGGTCTCGAGCTCGCGGGCAAGCGCGGCCGAAAGCTCGATGCCGGCGGCGCGGCGCACGGCCTGCACGGCAAGCGGGGCCGAGATGCGGCGGCGGTAGTCGGCCGAGCCCCACAGGTTGGTGCCGTAGCTCAGCGCGCGTACGGACGCGGCCAGGGCACGCAGCTCGTCCTCGGAAGGATGCTCGTTGGTAAGGCCGCACGCCTCGCCCTGCAGCAGGGTCGCGCGCAGCGGGCGGGCACCCACGGTGACATGCCAGGAGCCGTCCCACCAGGCGGCGGTAACGTTCAGCGAGGGAAAGTCGGTCGCGGCCTTGCGCACGGCCTCGTAGCTCGCACGGTAATCGTGCTTGACGACCACGACATGCTCGATAACGTCGCGCACGTAGCCCATGTCAACGAACTCCGCGAGCGGCACGCGGCCGGCGCCCGTCAACTCAACATAGGAATCGAGCGCGAGAAAGGCGGAGAGAACGTCCGAGAAGCCAAAGCGGCCGTAGATGCTGCCGCCCACCGTGGCGGTATTGCGCAGCTGTACGCCCACGATGTCGTGGACGGCGAACTCAAAGACATTGTTGGCAAGCGCGTTGAGCCCGGCATGACGCTCGAGCTGGCGCAGGGTGCACATGGCACCGATGCGAAACTCGATCTCGGTCTCCTCGATCTGATCGAGTCCGCAGGCCGAAAGGTCAATCGCCGTCGCCACGCGACGCGAACCCAGGCGCATCCAGATGCCGCCGCCCACAATCTTGTTGTTGCGGTTCTTCTGTAAGAGCTCATAGGCTTCGGCCGCGTTTCCAACACGGACGTAGGTACCGAACTTGAGCACGTTCTCCCCCATCTCTTCACTTGTCCAGTACGTTTAAGTGTACCAAACGAGGGACCGCACACCGTTTTAGGACAAAATCCACCCACCCATCCATAACTTGCGGTGATATACGGACTGATTAGCCGTTCTGGAACGCAAAACAGTCCGTATATCACCGCAAGTTATGAGGAGTCCTCCGGGATAGAAAAGGCTCCCAGCCACATAGCTGAGAGCCTCATCACATGCTATGTCGAGCGAAGATTTAGCAGACGCCCTGGGCGAGCATGGCGTCGGCGACCTTCAGGAAGCCGGCGATGTTGGCGCCCATGACAAAGTTGCCCTCCTGGCCGTACTCTTTGGCGGTGTCGTCCACGTTGTGGAACATGCCGCGCATGAGCTGCTCGAGCTTGCCGTCGACCTCCTCGAAGGTCCAGGACAGGTGCTCGGCGTTCTGGCTCATCTCCAGGCCGGACACGAGAACACCGCCGGCGTTGGCAGCCTTACCGGGCATAAAGGCGACGCCGTTCTCCTGGAAGTAAGTCGTGGCCTCGATGGTCGTGGGCATGTTCGCGCCCTCGCCGACCACCTTGCAGCCGTTGGCGACGAGTGCATGGGCGTCCTCGAGCAGCAGCGTGTTCTCGCGAGCGCAGGGCAGCGCGATATCGCAGGGAAGCTGCCACACGCCGCGGCCGTCGCCCTCGTGCCACACGGCGTTGGGCTTCTCGTCAACGTACATAGCGAGCGTAACACCCTTGTCGTGGCCAGAGCGCTTCTTGTTGTAGATGTGCTCGAGCACGGTGTAGTCGATGCCGTCGGGATCCTCGACCCAGCCGTGGGTATCGGAGCAGGCGAGCACCTTGCCGCCGAGCTGAGTGACCTTCTGGACCGCGTAGATAGCGACGTTGCCGGAGCCGTGCACGACGACGTTCTTGCCCTCGAAGGAGTCGCCGCGGCTCTTAAGGTACTCGTCCACAAAGTAGGCCAGACCATAACCGGTGGCCTCGGTACGGGCGAGCGAGCCGCCAAAGGAGAGGCCCTTGCCGGTAAGAACGCCGGTCCACTCGTTGGTCAGGCGCTTGTACTGACCGAACAGGTAGGCAACCTCGCGGCCGCCAACGCCCAGGTCGCCGGCGGGAACGTCGGTGTTGGGGCCAATATGACGATAGAGCTCGGTCATAAAGGACTGGCAGAAGTGCATGATCTCGTTGTTGGACTTGCCCTTGGGGTCAAAGTCGGAGCCGCCCTTGCCGCCGCCCATGGGAAGGGTGGTCAGGCTGTTCTTGAGGATCTGCTCCAGACCCAGGAACTTGAGCATACCCAGGGTGACCGTCGGGTTAAAGCGCAGGCCGCCCTTGTAGGGTCCAATGGCAGAGTTGAACTCGACGCGGTAACCGCGGTTGACCTGAACCTTGCCCTGGTCGTCGACCCAGGGAACACGGAACATGACGATGCGCTCGGGCTCGACGAGGCGCTCAAGCAGGGCGGCCTCCTCGTACTCGGGATGGGCGTCGAGCGCCGGCTGGATGGTGCCGAGAATCTCGGTCGCGGCCTGGATGAACTCAGGCTGCTCGGGATAGCGGGCCTTGAGCTCGTCGAGAACTTTCTGCGTGTAGCTCATGCTTCCTCCAATTGATGGAAAAGAAAAGTGTCGTTCGAGGCGCCCCATGCGCCGCGAGCTTTATCGAGTATGGATAATATCGCACTGTTGCAGCAAAGTTTCGCATAAGCCGACGAGCAGATGTTTCGTTTTGATTACGATGCAGGTAGAGGCGTTTTTGAGCACCCAACGCGCAAATCGCGTGTTTCGAAGCTGTTTCGTCCACATGTTCCAAACCACCACATTGGGCGCCTTTGTGGTGGTGTGGTGGTTAGAGGACGAGCTGATGGTAGTCGGCGGGGGTTATGCGGCCCTCGGTGGCAGCGCGGAAGGCAGAGAGCGCATCGCCCGAGAACGGCATGGCCCAGCACAGCCCGCAACCTGCGGTAATGGAGCCGGGCAAAGGCATAACGCGCCCGGGCACGCCGGCGGCAAGGCACAGCTGCTCGCATTCCATCACATCGAAGGTGCTGTCAAACGACACGATAATCTTGCGCTCGGGGTCGAGGGCATCACCGGACGGACCTTCGCGGTGTGCCTCACGATACGCCGCGGCGGCCGCTTCCTCTTCCGCAGTATGTCCACAGCCACCGCAGCCGCAGGTACAGGGCTCGGAACCATCGCAAGTGCAAGGCTCTCCCGTGTCGGGACAAATATCGTGAGACATGGCAACTCCAATCGTCTAGGCGAGTAACTCGGCCGCCGCAAACTCCTCGGGCGTATTGACGTTTTCGAAGCAGAGCGTCGAGCCCGCGGCCTTAACGATCTGCGGTTCATCCATATAACCAGCCTGAACGCAATTGATCAGGCAGCGAATGCGCTGGCGGTCGCAGGCGAGCAGCTCATGGGCAACCGGCGCACACGCGTCACGGCGCCAGACGGCGCAAAGCGGCTCAATCCCCCGCTCCTCGCACGGCACGCACACGTCGAGCGCCTCGGCCTCAACACGATCGGCAAGCGCGCCGATAAGTTCCGGCGAGACAAACGGCATATCGCAGGCGACGATCGCCACGAGCGGCAATCGGGCCGCGGCCAACGAGCTCGCGATGCCGCGCATGGCGCCCGCCGGCCCCTCAAGGTCCGACACTATTCGCGGCACCAGGCCGCCAAACGCGCGCTCCTCAAGGTAGGCAAGCTCGCTGGGACGCGAAGTCGTCACGACCAACTCGCCGGCAACTGGCGCCAGCCGACCCAGCACGCGCTCGATGAGCGGCTCGCCGCAAAACGCCATGCGCGCTTTATCGCAGCCCATGCGCGACGACAACCCGCCCGCCTGGACGACACAAGAAAGATCGGCCCGTCTTACGGTAGTCATACGGCAAACCACCCCCATCGGCATGCTCAAAACCCAGCACACGAAGCCAAATACCGTCGCCGATAAAGCGGGCGGCACGGCAAACCCATGCAAAAACAAAACAGCGCCTTTGCGGCACGCAGCAAGACCGCGAGCACAAAAGCGCTGGTAGCGTATGGCGGGAACGTATGTGAATCGAACACATCCAAGACGTTTTGCACGCCTCGCAACGGTTTTGAGGACCGCGGAGCCCACCGGAGCCCATCCGTTCCCAAGTGCGGCGGTATTTTACCAAACCGAAACGGCTCCATCCCAAAAAGACGAACAAGAAATTGCGGTGGAATAGTTCTTGCTTAGGCTGCAAGACCCCAAAAACAGGAACTATTTCACCGCAACTGAGGAGGCGGGAGCGAGTGACCGGCCTAGCGCAGGGACCTCAGGCCGCCGGCATCCTTGTCGAGCACCGTAAAGCGCACGGCATCCAGGTGCTCCAAGATGCTGATGGCGCGTTTGCGCGACACGCCCAGGGCCTCGCGCAGCACGCTCGTGGTGGCAGCGCCGCCGGCCGCCTCAATGGCGGCGGCGACGAGCTCACGCGCATGGGCCTCGGCAGCAGCGGACAGGGCAACGTCGCGCTCGACCTTAACGATTGCGCGGTTGAGGGAAAGCTCGCGCAGGGCACGCGTCATGGTGTCGCGGCCGAGCTGCAGCTGTTCGCCCACCTCGGGAAGCGCCGGCGCATCCAAGCCGGCCTCGTCAAGCAGCGCGACGATGCGCTCGCAAGCCTCTCGCACCACGCGTGCCGCCGCGGCGGCCGAATGCGGATCGAATACCTCGGCGCCCTCGGCGGCGCACACGCCACGCGAGCAGCCCTCGGCAATCAGAGCCGCGGCAACGGCTTCATCAGCGGCAGGCCACGCAGCATGGGCAACGGCACCGGGCGTAAAGCCCGTCTCCTTGGGAGCCGCCGCATGCATGACTGACAGGGTCGCCGCCAGTGCATCCATCGCGGCGTCGAGCACCACGGCGTCCGCCAAGTAGTCCGCATCACCCACAGCAAGCTTGCGAACAGAGCCCTGCGACACCAACCCGCGCAGTGCGGCATCGGCCTCGCCGACACCAAGATCCAAAGCGTCGGCAACATCAACCGCCGTAACTGGCAGCATCTGCAGCGCCAGCCAAGCGCCCACACCGCCCGCGGTATCGCCGGACTCAAGCGCCGCAAACAGTGCGCGCTCGCCGGCAGAAAGCTCGCGCGAGCGACGGCAGCGCGAAAGCAGCACGCGCCCGCCGCCAATAAGCATAACGGGCGAATACGACAGCACCACGGCATGGTCTCCGGCACACAGCGGCAGCGGGTCCTCCAGGCGCACCTGCACGGTACGGGTCTCGCCCACCGCCATGGGGGCCTCGCCCTCCATGAACATGATACGACCGACAACCTCGGCTGTACCCGCCATCACGTGCACACGCGCACCCGACTCGAGCACACGCGGCTTGGCCCCCTCGCGACCCAAGTAAGTGAACGTCATCATAAAGCGCAACGTCTGACCAAAGCGGTCCGCCACGCCCAGCATCTCGCCACGGTCAAGCGCCGCGACACCGTCACCAACCAGGTTGAGCGCCACGCGTTGCCCAGGCAGCGCGCGCGGCGTATCGCCATGCACCTGAATCCCGCGGACACGGCAGACCGTACGCGACGGCAAAGCCATCAGCTCGTCGCCCACCGCAACCGGCGCATCGTGCAACGTTCCCGTCACCACGGTACCGGCGCCCTTGATCGTAAAGCAGCGGTCAATCGGCAGGCGCGGCGCGGCATCACTCCGCTCGACACGGTCGCGGCAGGCATCCCAGCAGGCACTTACCTGCTCGTCGAGCACCGCAAGCAGCCCGTCGATCCCCTCGCCCGTCTTAGACGACACGGGCACAATCGGCGCGCCTGCAAACACGGTACCCGACAAAAAGTCATCGACATCGAGCTCGGCAAGCTCGGTCATCTCGGCATCGGCCAGGTCGCACATGGTCAGCGCGACCACCATATGCGTTACACCCAGCAACTCCAGCACATGCACGTGCTCGCGCGTCTGCGGCATCACGCCCTCCACGGCAGAGACCACCAGCACGGCAACGTCGATGCCCGTCGCACCCTGCACCCTGTCTCTTATACACATCTGACGCTGCCGACGAAGCTAGAAGTGTAG
>CABSNL010000076.1 GCA_902479095.1 uncultured Collinsella sp.
GGCAGCGTCAGATGTGTATAAGAGACAGGTATTGCGGTGGCGAAAGATGCCTCCTGCGCTACCGAGGGCTCGGCAATCCTCAGCTTGCCAGTTCGAAAATGAACCTGCCGCATGATCGAATCTTTATTTCAACTTTACACCTAGGTTTACAGCTGTCTTGTCAGCTGTAAACCTAGGTGTCATACTAAAGCCCCAAGATTCGCCAAAAGAGAGGGGCCTTGATGGCACAGAGCGCGAACATGGATGCGTCGGAGCTTGCACGCGATATCGCGGCCGGCCTAGCATCGGCAACGACGGCAACGGAGCGCGCGGCACTGGTGCCCGCAGAGCTCGTCGAGGCCATTCAGCAACTAAAAACCCAACGTGACGCGGTGATCCTAGCGCACTATTACGTGGCGCCCGAGGTGCAGGCCGTGGCTGATTACGTCGGCGATAGCTTCTACCTGGCCAAGCTCGCCAAGAGCCTGCCACAGCGGACCATCGTGCTGTGCGGCGTGGAGTTTATGGGCGAGAGCGCCAAGCTGCTCAATCCCACTAAGACCGTGCTGCTGCCCGAGCCGGGCGCGGACTGCCCCATGGCTCACATGGTCAAGCGCGAGACGGTCGACGCCGCCCGCGCCGAGTACGGTGACGACCTTGCCGTGGTCTGCTACGTCAACTCCACGGTCGAGATCAAGAGCTGGAGCGACGTGTGCGTCACCAGCTCCAACGCCGTTAAGATCGTGTCCGAGCTGCCGCAGCAGCATATCCTGTTCATTCCCGACCAAAACCTGGGCCGCTTCGTAGCCGAGCAGGTGCCGCAAAAGCACATCATCCTCAACAACGGCTACTGCCCGCGCCATCACATCATCACCGTCGAGCAGATCGTCGATGCGACGGAGGCCCACCCCGACGCGCTCGTGCTGGCGCACCCCGAGTGCAAGGCCGACGTCCTGGCCGAGGCCGACTACATCGGCTCCACCGCCGGCATCATCAAGTATGCCGAGGAGTCCGACGCGAGCGAGTTCATTATCGTGACGGTCCGCGGCGTGCTTTACGAGCTCGAGCGCCGCTGCCAGGGCACCGGCAAGAAGTTCTACTTCCCCGCGGTGCAGCCCACCTGCGTCAACATGGACCTCATCACGCTCGAAAAGCTCGTGCGCTGCCTGGAGACGGGCGAGGGCGAGGTGCAGATCGGCGTGTCGGACGAGGCTGCCGACCAGGCAAAACTTACGCTCGACCGTATGCTCGAGTACGCAGCGCGCTAGAACAATGTGACATGAGGGGCAGTCCCTTATGCCACATTACAAGGGAGAGGATTCCTGTGAAAACCAAACAATACCCCGACATGGAGTGCGACGTCGTTATTGCCGGCTGCGGCGTGGCGGGCCTGTACGCAGCTCTCAACCTGCCGACGAGCACGCGCGTGATCATGCTCTCCAAGGGCGCGGTCGATGAGTGCGATTCGATGCTCGCGCAGGGCGGCATTTGCGTGCTGCCCGAAGGCTCGGACTACGATGCCTTCTTTGAGGACACCATGCACGCCGGTCATTACGAGAACCGCCGCGAGAGCGTCGACATCATGATTCGCTCGAGCCGCTCGGTCATCAACGACTTGCTGGCGATGGGCGTGGACTTTGAGCGCAAGGCCGACGGCGGCCTCGACTTTACCCGCGAGGGCGCACACAGCCGTCCGCGCATTGCCTTCCATGCCGATATCACCGGCAAGGAGATTACGACCAATCTGCTTCAGGCTGTCCGCAAGCTGGACAACGTGCAGATTTTGGAGCACGTGGCCATGACCGACATCCTGACGGGCGAGCGTGACGGCGCCACGGTGTGCACCGGTATCGTCGCCGTTCCCGTGGACGAGAACAACTCGGTTCGTCCCGCCGACGAGCTGGTAAATGCCGCCGAGGGCGCGCATGCCGGCGAGCCGTTTAAGATCCATGCCCGCCACACGCTGTGGGCAACGGGCGGCATTGGCGGCGTATACGACCATTCGACCAACTACCCGCAGCTCACGGGCGATGCCTGCTACATTGCTCAGGAGCATGGCATTAAGATGGAGCACCTGGACTACGTGCAGATTCACCCCACGGGGCTGTTCTCGCCGCAGCCGGGCCGCACCTTCCTGATCAGCGAGAGCTGCCGCGGCGAGGGCGCGATTTTGCTTAACGCCGCCGGCGAGCGCTTTACCGATGAGCTTCAGCCGCGCGATGTGGTCGCCGCCGCTATTCGCGAGCAGATGAAGCAGGACGGTACCGAGCACGAGTGGCTGAGCTTTGCCCCTGTCGAGCGCGACGTGGTGACCGGGCACTTCGCCAACATCCGCGCGCGCTGCCTTGAGGACGGTCGCGACATCCTGGACGAGCCCATCCCCGTCACGCCCACGCAGCACTACTTTATGGGTGGCGTATGGGTCGATAAGGACGGCCGCACCTCGATGCCCGAGCTCTACGCCGCGGGCGAGACGGCTTGCAACGGCGTTCACGGCAAGAACCGCCTTGCATCAAACAGTCTGCTCGAAGCACTGGTCTGGGGTCGTCGCGCCGCGTGGTACATGCGTACCGGCGAGTCGCTGGCCGTGGAGCAGGCGGGCGATCCCGCGCTCGATGGCCGTCATCGCGCCCTGAGCGCCGACGCCCTGGCAATCGATGATTTGGCCCGTGCCGCCGGCACGCAGGCCGTGGAGGAGTAGACCATGAATCCCATTACCATGAAGCTCGTCGTCGATGATCTGATTCTGCAGGCTCTGCGCGAGGACATTACGTTTGAGGACGTGAGCACGGCGAGCGTGTGCCCCACGGCGCGTCCCGCCACGGTGGAGCTTATCGCCAAAGCCGATGGCATCATCGCCGGCCTGGATGTGTTCGCTCGCACCTTTGAGCTGCTGGATTCGCAGAGCTCGGTGCTGTTTGATGTTGCCGACGGTGACGAGGTGCACGCCGGCGACCACGTGGGCCAGGTGCGCGGCGACGCGCGCGTGCTGCTTTCGGGCGAGCGCGTGGCGCTCAACTATCTACAGCGTATGAGCGGTATCGCTACCTACACGCACCAGATGGCTGCAGCGCTCGAGGGTACCAAGACCGTGCTTGTCGACACACGCAAGACCACGCCGGGCATGCGCGTCTTCGAGAAGGCCGCGGTCGAGATCGGTGGCGGCAGCAACCACCGCTACAACCTGTCGACAGCCGTCATGCTTAAGGACAACCATATCGACGCCGCCGGTGGTGTGACGCGTGCGATCGAGATGGCACGTGCCCACGCATCGTTTACCACGACGGTCGAGATTGAGTGCGAGAACTTGGACATGGTACGCGAGGCCGTGGAGGCCGGTGCCGATATCATCATGTTCGACAACATGACCCACGACGACATGGCTGCCGCGATTGAGCTTATCGCCGGCCGCGCCAAGACCGAGTGCTCGGGTAATGTGGATGTCAGCAATATCCGCGCGCTCGCCGACCTGGGCGTTGACTTCATTAGCTCGGGCGCCCTGACGCACTCCGCGCCGATCCTCGACCTCTCGCTTAAGCACCTGCGTCTGCTGGACGGTAAATAATGAACGCCCGCGAGCGTCGCCGTGCCATCATGGCCGTGCTCGAGGGAGCCAAGGGACCCGTATCGGGCAGCGCGCTTGCCCACGAGGTGGGTGTGAGCCGCCAGGTCGTGGTGCAGGACATCGCCCTGCTGCGCGCCGATGGGCACGATATCGTGGCGACCAACCGCGGCTACGTGCTGCAGGAGGCCCCCAGCAGCCCCGCCGTGCCTACGCGCTTGGTCAAGGTTCGCCACAGCGTGGAGCAGGCAGGCGATGAGCTCACGAGTATCGTCGACGCGGGTGGCGCCGTGCTCAACGTGATCGTCAACCATCGTGTGTACGGCAAGATCACGGCCGACCTGGACATCCGCAACCGCCGCGATGTCGAGCGCTATCTGCGCGATATCGAGAGCGGCAAGAGCTTTCCGCTGCTAACGGTGACGAGCGGCTATCACTTCCATCGTATTGCGGCGGAGGACGAACAGACCCTCGACGAGATCGAGGCGATGCTCAAGGAGAAAGGCTACCTTGCCGATTTAATGCCCTACGAGGATGATCTCTCGTAGCCGACGCTGCATCTATAAGTTGCGGTGAAATAGTTCCTAAAATCGGCATCTAAGCCATAAAACAGGAACTATTCCACCGCAACTGCCAAGGGTCCCGCTCCAAATTAGCTGCCCACATATGCAAAAGGAGGCCTCCGCGGCGATGCGGAAGCCTCCTTTTTTGTGCACGGTGTACTTTTGAGTGTGCAAGTGGGGGAGTTGTTACTCCTCGACGATCTCGGTGATCGCGCCAGCGGGGCAAGCGTCCTGGCAAGCGCCACAGGCGACGCAGGAGTCCTCGTCAGCGACGGTAGCGACGTCCTGGAGCTCCAGAACGCCAGCGGGGCAGGAGTCGACGCAAACGCCACAAGCGATGCACTCGTCGGCATCAATTACGGGATGAGCCATGGTAGTTTCCTCTCTGTTGACCGACGCTACAGGCGATGCGCGCCGGTTTGATTCGGGCAAAAACATACCACGGGAGCGACCGTTTGCAATACCCTCTGGCCGGCATCTTCATACCGTTCGCCGAGTATGCCAAGGTTTACTAAAAAACGCGCAGGTGGGGCCGTTGAGCTGCATAAATGTTAGCTAAAGGTGACTTGAAAAATAGGGCGATTGAGCGTGCTTGCGGAAACCGCATCCCATTATTTTGTCGAAAAACGGGTTGCAGTTTCCAGTTAGGCCCGCTAGCGGAAAATGCGAGCCGGTATCAGCTCTCAAAACGGGATACGGTTTCCGGTTGAGCCTTCAGACGGAAACTGCGACCCGGAATCCACGCTCAAACCGGGATGAGCTTTCCGCAAGACGGCCCCCAGGCACCCCCGGACGCAAACCTCAGTCATCTCTACATAGATCTCGATAGATTTGCCGAGAACTCAAACAGTGCGTCTACCTGCGCATTTAAGAACCTAAACTCTCAGCAATAAGAAATCTTATATGAATTGACTTAGATTTTGTATATTCCGGCCCATAAGGGGATACACTACATCCTGAAAGACAAGCCGAAACACCGCTCGGCAGACCGCCGAGTCGGTGTAAACGCACAAGAGAGAGGGAATTTCTAATGGGCAAGATTCTTGGTATCGACCTTGGTACTACTAACTCCGCAATGGCCGTCCTCGAGGGCGGTTCTCCGACCATTATCGTGAACGCCGAGGGCGACCGCACCACCCCGTCCGTCGTGGGCTTCCGTGCTGACGGCGACCGCGTCGTGGGTAAGGCCGCTAAGAACCAGGCTGTCACCAACCCCAAGAACACCGTGTTCTCCATCAAGCGCTTCATGGGCCGCAAGTACTCCGAGTGCACCTCCGAGATCAAGACCGTGCCGTATGAGGTCAAGGAGGGCCAGGGTGGCCGTGCCGTCGTCGACATCGAGGGCAAGGATTACACCGCTGAGCAGGTGAGCGCCATGACGCTCGCCAAGATGAAGGCCGACGCCGAGAAGTATCTGGGCGAGACTGTCACCGACGCCGTCATCACCGTCCCGGCCTACTTCAACGACGCCCAGCGTCAGGCCACCAAGGACGCCGGTAAGATCGCCGGCCTCAACGTCAAGCGTATCGTCAACGAGCCGACCGCTGCTGCCCTGGCCTATGGCCTGGACAAGCAGGGCACCGACCAGCGCATCCTGGTCTTCGACCTGGGTGGCGGCACCTTCGACGTCTCCATCCTCGACCTCGCCGACGGCGTGTTTGAGGTTCTGTCCACCTCGGGCGACAACCACCTGGGCGGCGACGACTGGGATCAGCGCGTCATCGATTGGATGGCCGATAAGTTCCAGCAGGAGAACGGTGTCGACCTGCGTCAGGATCCCATGGCCCTGCAGCGTCTGAAGGAGGCCGCCGAGAACGCCAAGAAGGAGCTCTCCGCCGCCCAGCAGACCACCATCAACCTGCCGTTCATTACCATGAACCAGTCCGGCCCGCTGCACCTCAACTACACGCTGACCCGCGCCGAGTTCGAGAAGATCACCCGCGACCTGCTCGAGCGCTGCAAGCAGCCTGTCACCAACGCCCTGCGCGACGCCAAGCTTAAGCTCTCCGATCTGACCGAGGTCATCCTCGTCGGCGGCTCCACCCGTATGCCCGCCGTCCAGGAGCTCGTCAAGACCATGACCGGCAAGCAGCCCAACATGTCCGTGAACCCCGACGAGGTCGTTGCCGACGGCGCTGCCGTTCAGGGCGGCGTGCTCACCGGCGACGTCGAGGGCATCCTGCTGCTCGACGTTACCCCGCTGTCGCTGGGCGTCGAGACCATGGGCGGCATCATGACCAAGATGATCGACCGCAACACCACGATCCCGACCTCCAAGACCGAGGTCTACTCCACCGCTGCCGACAACCAGACCAGCGTCGAGATCAACGTGCTCCAGGGCGAGCGCGAACTTGCCCGCGACAACAAGTCGCTCGGTAAGTTCCAGCTGACCGGTATCCCGGCTGCCCGCCGCGGCGTGCCGCAGATCGAGGTCACCTTCGACATCGACGCCAACGGTATCGTCAAGGTCTCCGCTAAGGACAAGGGCACCGGCAAGGAGCAGCAGATCACCATTTCCGGCTCCACTGCTCTGTCCGACGACGAAGTCGATCGTATGGTCAAGGACGCCGAGGCTCATGCCGAGGAGGACAAGAAGCAGAAGGAAGAGGTCGAGGTCCGCAACCAGACCGACAGTCTGTGCTACTCCACCGAGCAGACCCTCAACGAGCTGGGCGACAAGGTTTCCGCCGACGTGAAGTCCAAGGCCGAGGCCGCTATCGCCGACGCCAAGAAGGCGCTCGAGGGCTCTGACGTCGAGGCCATCAAGGCCGCCGGCGAGTCCCTGCAGTCCGTGGCCTACGAGCTGGCCCAGGTTGTCTATGCCGACGCTCAGCAGCAGACCGACGGTGCCGCTGGCGCCCAGCCTGCCGACGATGACGTTGTCGACGCCGACTACGAGGTTGTGGACGACGAGGACAAATAATCATGTCCGCCCGTAAAGCTCGCACGGAGGCGGCCGCCGTTGGTGCCGCCCCCGTTGACTCTGAGGAGAAGGACGTGAAGATTCCCGTAGAGGCCGCAGACGTTACCGAGGCCAACGAGGCCCCGGCCGCCGAGGCTGCCGAGAACCAAGTAGAGGATTCCAACAAGGAGGCGACGATGACCGAGGACGAGATGGTGGAAGCCGCTATCCGCGCCGGTGAGGAAGCCGCCGACAACGACTTTAAGCTCAAGTTCGAGCAGGCTCAGAAAGAGCTTGCCGACGTGCGCAATGAGCTCGATGCCGCGGCAGAGGCTCAGAAGGCCGCCGAGGACAAGGCAAAGGACGCCACCGAGCGTACCGCCCGTCTGCAGGCCGACTGGGAGAACTTCCGTCGCCGCACCGCCAATGAGCGTATCGCCGAGCGCGAGCGCGCGACCGAGAAGCTCGTCACCGCGCTGCTGCCGGTGATCGACGATATCGAGCGCGCGATCGACCATGCCCGCAGCCAGGAGCTTGCCGACGACTTTAAGCAGTTCGTCGATGGCGTTGACGCGGTACATGCCAAGCTGCTCGATGTGTTTGCGCACGAGGGCGTTGAGCCCATCGACCCCAAGGGCGAGGCGTTCGATCCGCTCGAGCATCAGGCCGTGGGTCGCGTCGAGGACGCATCGCAGTACGACGAGACCGTCAACGACGTGTACCAGAAGGGCTACCGCATGGCGGACCGCATCCTGCGCTCCGCGATGGTGACGGTGACCTACGGTGGCGAGAAGCGCCCCGCACCGGAGCCCGAAGCGGCGCCCGAGGATGCTGCGGCCGATACGGCCGAGAGCACCGAGGAGTAATTGAGAAGGGCCCCGGGGCAACACCCGGGGCCCTTTCTGGCCAAGTGCCATATGAAAGCATGAGCCGCCGCCCGCTGGGCGGCGGGTGAAACAGGAGAGGAGCTACGATGGCTGCAGGCAAAACCTTCTATGACATCCTGGGCGTATCCAAGAGCGCCTCCGACAAAGAGATCAAGAGCGCGTTTCGCAAGCTCGCGCAAAAATATCACCCCGATGCCGGCGGCGACGAGGCCAAGTTCAAGGAGATCAGCGAGGCCTACGAGACGCTTTCGGACGAGAAGAAGCGCAAAGAGTACGACCAGATGCTCATGTTTGGCGGCATGCCGGGCGCGGGCGGCGCGTATGGCGGCGGCTACGGTGCCGGCGCGGGTGCCAGCGGTTGGGGCGACATCTTCGACAGCATCTTTAGCGGCAACGGCGCCTGGGCTGTCTCTTATACACATCTGACGCTGCCGACG
>CABSNL010000077.1 GCA_902479095.1 uncultured Collinsella sp.
TCTACACTTCTAGCTTCGTCGGCAGCGTCAGATGTGTATAAGAGACAGCTGCAGTGCATCGGCAAGCCCAAGGGCGTCATTCGCAGCCAGGTGCCCGAGGTGCTGCGTCTGGTCGGCCTGGCCGATCAGATGGACTCGCTGCCCGACCAGCTTTCCGGTGGCGAGCAGCAGCGCGTTGCCGTCGCCCGTGCTATGGTCAACCGTCCGCCGCTGCTGATCTGCGACGAGCCCACGGGCAACCTCGACCCGGCGATCTCGCTGGGCATCATGAAGCTGCTTGAGCGTATTAACCGCACCGGCACCACCGTGATCGTCGCCACGCACGACCGCGAGATGGTCGATAGCATGCACCGTCGCGTGATCGCCCTCGAGGGCGGCCACGTCATCCGCGACCAGGAGAGGGGAGGTTACGGCAACTATGGCACCAACTAACGTGGGCTACTCCTTCAAAGAGGCAATCAGCCACTTCTTCCGTAACTGGACTACCTCGCTCGGCGCCGTCATCACGATCTTCCTTTCGCTGTTTATCATCGGCCTGTTCATCATGGGCTCCGCGATGCTGAACTCCGTGATCGGCACCGTCGAGGATCAGGTTGTCATCAACGCGTTCATTAGCGATGACGCTGATCAGGCCGATGTTCAGGCTTTTGAGGCCGAGCTTAAGACGTGGAATAACGTCAAGTCCGTGACCTATAAGGACAAGGACGACGCGCTGGCCGAGTATACGAGCAAGATGTCGGGCAACGCCGACGCCACCATGAGCGCGCTCGATGGCCAGAACCCGCTGCCGGCTTCCTTCGCTATTGAGATGGACGATCCGTCCAAGGTCGAGAGCACGGCAAAGAAGCTCAAGAAGGATGCCGATTTCCAGAAGATCGCGGATGACGGCGACGTCAACGCGAGCGTGCTGTACGGCCAGGAGGAAGTGAGCCGCCTGTTCCAGGTGACCAACTACATCCGCATCGCCGCCGTGGTGCTCGTTGGTCTTCTGACCTTTATCGCATTCATCTTCATCAACAACACGATTCGCCTGTCCATCACGGCGCGTCGTCGTGAGATTGCGATTATGCGTCTGGTCGGCGCCAGCAACGGCTTCATTCGTGGCCCGTTTATCACCGAGGGCGTGCTGCAGGCCATTTTGGGCTCGCTGCTTTCCATCGGCGTTCTGGAGCTGCTGCGCAATCTGATGATCCCGCGTCTGCAGGAGAGCATCGGCTGGATGTCGTTTGCCCTGCCGATGCAGTACTACCTGGTGACCTATGCTGCGCTGATTCTGGTCGGTGTGATTATCGGTCTCTTTGGTTCTGCCATCGCCATGCGCCGCTACCTGCGCGTGTAGGCATGCTTGGAATTCATCCCTTCCAACGGGTCGTCTCTTATGGGGCGGCCCGTTTTTTGATCCCTAGGGGACGGCAGGAAAGCGAATCATTTGGGTAGACTCTTTGGAGTTCGCAATCGATAGTTAGGAGGCGCCATGGGGCGCAATAACAAGCATAAGCGTGGAGCTCGCAATCAGCGCGGGCCGGTGCGCAGCGAACGCCGTCCGAGCCTGACCGGGCGCGTGCAGCTCCATGAGCATAGCGCCTACGTTGTAACCGAAAACGGCGACTACAAGGTCATGGGCCGCGGTAAGCGCGAGATCATGGATGGCGATACCGTTGCCGTGAGCATTAAGAACAGCCCGCATGGCGAGCGTCGCGCCGTGATCGAGGGCGTGGTTGAGCGCGCAGCCATAAGCGTGGTGGGCACGTACCAGACCGCTGGTCCGCTCGGTGTGATTGAGCCGCTCGATTCGCGTCTGAAGGCCGACTTCTTCATTCTGCCCGAGGATACCTCGGCGGATCGCCTGGGCGTCCGCCCGGGCGATGTCGTTGTCGCGCGCATTTTGACCTACCCGACGCGCCTGGAATCGGGCACCGTGACGATCGAGCGCCGCATTGGCGGAGATGACGCGCCCGATTTGGGCGTTCAATATGTGATGGCGCGCTACGGCTATACCGATAGCTATCCCGAGGCCGCGCTGGACGAGGCCGAGGGGCTTTCGCTCGATGTGTCCGCGGCGCTTAAGGACCCACTCCGCCGCGATCTGCGCGACCGCTTTGTCATCACGATCGACCCGGTCGACGCGCGCGACTTTGACGATGCCATTTCGTTGGAGCGCACGCCCGAGGGTGGCTACAAGCTGGGTGTGCATATCGCCGACGTTTCACACTATGTGGCTTGGGACGGGCATATCGATCTTGAGGCTCGCCATCGTACGACATCGGTGTATCTGGCCGATCGCGTGCTTCCCATGCTGCCCGAACGCCTGTCCTGTGACCTGTGCTCGCTTCGCCCTGACGAGGACCGTCTTGCGTTTACCGTTGACATTGAGCTCGATGCACAGGGTCGCGTGCGGCATTACGATCCGTATTCCAGCGTGATTCGCTCGCGTGTGCGTATGGACTATGACGGCGCCGAGGCGCTGCTGGTGCGTGCCGGCGCGGTTGAGTATTCGGTGCTGGAGGGTGCAGCCGAGGATGTTGCGGCTGCCGAGGCCTCGCGCGAGGAAGCGCTTGAGCGCGGTCTTGCGTGCGAGGAGGCCGCCCGCGGCTACAACGTCGACCTCGGCGATTTCCTTGTCGCCGCCAACGAACTCGCCGAACTTCGCCGTCGCATTCGTCGCGCCCGCGGCTCAGTCGATTTTGACACGGCCGAGATTCGCGCTCTATTGGATGAGGACGGAGTGCCCGTGCAGATTGTGGCGCGTGAACGTTCGTGTGCCACGTCGCTTATCGAGGAAGCTATGCTGCTCGCCAACGAGTGCGTTGCAGAGTGGCTGGCAGACCGTGATATCGAGGCCTGCTATCGCGTGCATGAGGATCCGAGCCCCGATAGCCTGCACGGTGCTGCCGTTGCGCTGGCGCAGCTAGGCATCATCGACGATCGCCGTGCTGCCGGTATTGCCCTGGGGAGCCCCGATGAGCTGCAGGCTACAGTTGATGCTGCCGCCGGTACGGCCAACGCACCGCTCGTCAACACGCTGCTTCTGCGCAGCATGCAGCGCGCGCTGTACAAGCCGCGCAACGAGGGCCACTTTGCGCTCGCCGCGCCGTGCTACTGTCACTTTACGAGTCCCATCCGTCGCTACCCCGATCTGGTGGTGCACCGCGTGCTCAAACTGCAGTTGGCCTATGAGCAGCTCGGCGGCAAGGACGCCTTGGTCCGTACGCCGCGGCTGATCGGCAAGGGGCGCGAGTCGCTGCCGCGCATTCTGCCGCAGATCTGCCGCGCATGTAGCGATGCCGAGCGCGCGGCAGATGCCGCCAGCCATGCGACGCAAAAGATCAAGATTGCCCAGTACTATGAGGACCGTCTGGGTGAGCGCTATGCCGGAACCGTCTCGTGGGTTAGCAGCATGGGCCTCTTTGTGCGCTTGGACCTAACACAGGTCGAGGGCCTGGTTTCAATTAAGAGCCTGGGCAACGAGTGGTTCGAGTTCGACGAGGACGCGCTTACGCTGACGGGCGCCGACACGGGGACTCGCTATGAACTGGGCCAGCGCGTGATTATCGAGGTCTCGCGCGTCAATACCACGCGTGGGCACTTGGACTTTAAGCTTATCCATTAGCTAAATCCCGACTCGTGGCGAGAGAGCGGAGGGCGGTCTTTCGGGGCCGCCCTCCGCATTTGAATCGTGACTACCTTGCCGTCTGCTCGGCCGCCCGCTTACCTGCTATTTGAGAGGTAAAACCTACCAAAATAAACCTGTCCCTTTTGGCAGGTTTACAAGAAAGCGGGGATGAGATGGCGACGGTGTACGGGTATGCGCGGGTGAGTTCGCGCGATCAGAATCTGAATCGGCAGCTGGATGCGCTGGGCGCCTATGGCGTGGGCTCAGCGAATATTTATGCCGACCATGCGAGCGGCAAGGACTTCGATCGACCGCGTTATCGCGAGCTGCTGCACGTCCTGGGAGACGGGGACGTGCTGGTGGTGCTTTCTATCGACCGACTTGGCCGTAATTACTCCGAGATTCTTGAGGAATGGCGACGCATTACCAAGGAGCTCGGGGTTGCCATTGTGGTGTTGGACATGCCATTGCTTGACACGCGCGCTAGGGCCAGCGGCGCGCCGGATGTGACCAACGTCCTGATTGCCGATATTGTGCTGCAACTGCTGAGCTACGTGGCGCAGGTGGAGCGCGAGAATATCCATCGGCGCCAAGCGGAGGGAATTGCAGCGGCGCGGGCGCGAGGGGTCCGTTTCGGTCGACCTCGCAAGCCGTGCCCTCCTCAGTTTGAGCTGGTGCGCGATAGCTATGAGGCAGGCGATATTACCCGCAGCCAAGCAGCAAAGTGCCTGGGCGTGTGCGTGGGGACGTTCGATCGCTGGATGCGCGAGGCGGGGTAGGGGTTTGCGTCGCTTTGTCGCTTCCTGTTGCGATTCAAATTTTGATACGGTGACGATGTCATTTGGGGCTACACTCGCTGATATTCAAAAAAGGAGGTTGGCCCTTGGCGCGCGTAAAACAAATAATCGGATGGACCGCGGTCGTTCTGTTCGCTGCAACGCTGGCGGGCATCTGGGTGCTGACGGAGCAAAACGCGGTGCAGACGTCGTTGCTGAGCGAGTCCACCGCGCGTGTGGTGGAGGGTCAGGCTACGGGCGTTCAGGCTACCGATGCCACGGGTGAAGCCCAGACGGAGAACGGAATGACCGGGGGCGCCGATTCGGCTGCCTCGAATGTCCGGTCTGGCCGACTTGTTTCCATTCGCATGTGGATGGGCACAAACGTCCGTCGCGTTGCCCATACCGTAGAGTTTTTCTTCGTCGGATTGTTCGCCTCGGTGGTCGTGGTCTGCTTTTCCAGGCGTCCGTGGAGCGTATGCTCCCGTTGCGTGCCCGTATTGCTCTTTTGCGCCGCCTGCTCCGTTGGCGATCAGGTACATAAGATCTTTGTTCCCGGCAGGCATTTCGACGTTATCGATTTAGGATTCGATGCTGCGGGCTATGTCACCGCCATGCTGTTGGTATTGCTGGCAGCGGCGTTGGTACGCCATGCGACTCGGCCGATCGGCGCCCATGCGAGGCGCTAGCCGGTAGCAAACCCGTTTCTGATAATGCGACCTCGTTGAATTATTTTGTGTCGCGCGTATTTCCGAGCGGTCGGATTTGAGGGGCGAGCGGTAGAACGCTCGCCCTTTGTGCGCCACGATGCGGCACAATGTACCGCAAAAGCTGTTTGTATCCGGTACGAATCGTTCGTTGGTCTTTAATTCTTCTCAACGGAGGTGTTTGAGATGGCAAACGGATTGCTTTTGCGGCTTCGCGAGCGTGAGCTCAGCGCGAGCCCGGCGGAACGCAATGTCATCGCATATGTAAGCGCTCATCCGCACGAGGTGGTCGGGCTGTCCGTCCGCGGTCTTGCCGATGTCACGTTCTCCTCGCCCTCGAGCATTTTGCGCTTTTGCAAGCGTTTGGGTTTTGCGGGCTACAAGGAGTTCCAGCGCGAACTGATTGCCGAGCTGGCGCTCTTAGGTGACAAGAAAGACATAGCTCTCGAGGACATCTCCATGGATGACAGCGTCGAACGTATCGTGGGGAAGGTGATGAAAAGCAACGTGCGCACGATCGAGGCGACGGCGCGAACGCTCGATTACACCGTCTTGGAGCGATGCGCGGCCCGTCTTAAGCGGGCACGCGCGGTCAATCTGTTCGGTATTGGTGCCTCTCGTTTGGTCGCGCACGATCTGGCGCAAAAGCTCATGCGTGTCGACAAAGAGTGCCATCTGTACGACGACTGGCATGATCAGCTCTTGTGTGCCAAGAACATGCATGAGGGCGATATGGCAATCGCCTTTAGCTACTCGGGCTTGACGCAAGAGGTGCTGGACTGCACCGCCGAGGCTCAACGTCACAACTGTCCCGTCGTGGCCGTTACCAAAGTAGATGGATCATCCAAGCTTGCCACCATGGCCGATGCCGTGCTCGGCGTCGCTGCGAGTGAACCCTTGGTCCGCAGCGGTGTCATGGCTTCGCGTATGGCCCAGCTTATGGTTGTCGATACCCTGTACGCTGCTTACGTTGCCAGCGACTACGAACGGGCGACGCATGTCATTAAGCAAAACTACATCGAGAAACAGGAAAGATGAGGTGAATGAAATGCTCGATTTAACAAAATTCACGACCGAACAGCGTAATCAAAGGTCAATGGACCTCGATACAATGACATCGCTGCAAATCGTCACGACGATGAACGATGAGGATCTTCGTGCCGTCCAGTCGGTCACGAAAGTGCTGCCCCAGGTTGCCACAGCAATCGACTGGGCTGCTGAGACACTCGAGCGCGGCGGGCGCGTCTTTTACATGGGCGCAGGCACCAGCGGTCGTCTGGGCGTACTCGACGCTTCGGAGTGTCCGCCCACGTTTGGCGTGTCACCCGATCTGATTGTCGGGCTCATTGCCGGAGGCGAGACGGCGTTTATCAAGGCTGTCGAAGGTGCCGAAGACAGCGAGGAGCTTGGCGCGAACGACCTGCGAGAGCGTGGACTCTCGGACAAGGATCTTGTCGTTGGCCTGGCGGCAAGCGGTCGTACTCCTTATGTGGTGGGCGGCCTTGTGTACGCCAAGGCAACTGGGTGCAAGACCATTGCAATTGCCTGCAACCAAGGGTCGAAGATCGGGGAGAGCGCAGATCTTGCCATTGAGCCCGTGCCCGGTCCCGAGGTGCTGACCGGCTCAACGAGGCTCAAGGCGGGAACGGTTCAAAAGCTCATTCTCAACATGATTTCGACCGGTGCCATGGTCAAGATCGGCAAGGTATACCAAAACCTGATGGTCGATGTGCAGCAGACGAACGAGAAGTTGGTGGTGCGCGGCCAGAACATCGTGATGGAGGCGACCGGCTGCACGCGCGAGCGCGCTGTTCAGGCGCTTGCAGATGCCGGCGGCCACGTAAAAACCGCTATTGTCTCGGTACTGCTGGACTGCGATGCCGAGCAGGCTGCGGTAGCTCTTGAGCGGGCGCGAGGCCATGTCCGTGCTGCGGTGAGTGGCCATGAGAAGAGCAATGCCGATGCCCAATAGGTGCGCGGCGTGAGCTGATATGACATCCAGACGAGATACCCAATACAAGGAGGAGTTATGACGAATAAAGAGCTGGCTCAAAAGCTGCTGGACCTTTTGGGCGGTAAAGACAACGTGCTAGCAAACGCGGCGTGCATGACGCGCCTGCGCGTGACCGTCAAAGACGCGGGCAACGTCGACACGGAGGGCATTAAGGCGCTCGACGGCGTGATGGGCCTGGTCGAGGACGACACGATGCAGATCGTGCTGGGTCCGGGCAAGGTGAATAAGGTGCTCGAGGAGTTCTCCAAGCTCACCGGCCTTGCGAAAGGCGTTGCTGACGAGAGCGTGGTTGACGCTGCGGCCACAAACAAGGCCGCGCAGAAGGCCAAGTACGAGTCCAAGCCGGTTCAGGCCTTCCTCAAGAAGATTTCCAATGTCTTCGTCGCCCTGCTTCCCGGCATCATTGCGGCTGGCCTCATCAACGGTATCTGCAACGTCATTAACGTCTCGACGGCAGGCGCGCTTGCAGGCGAGTGGTGGTACCAGGGCATTCGTTCCATGGGCTGGGCCCTGTTTGCCTATCTGCCCATCTTGGTGGGCTATAACGCGGCACGTGAGTTTGGTGGCTCCGCTGCGTTGGGCGGCATCGCCGGCATGATGTGTATCGCCAACAGTGCCATGCCCCTGCTTGCGCCTGGCGCGGCTGATCCTGCCACTGCCATTCTGCTGCCGCTCACCAGTGCGCAGTACAACCTGTCTCTTATACACATCTGACGC
>CABSNL010000078.1 GCA_902479095.1 uncultured Collinsella sp.
GCCCTAGACCCCACCCACCCCCTGAAGGAGGAGAAGGTCCCCAAATATCTGGCCAAGATCATCGATGACGAGATCATGGCATGGCTTTCGTGGGACGCCGCACACCAGCCCATCAAGATCGATATCGATTTGAGCCAGCTGGGGCACATTCGGAGCGCCGCCGCGCAAACGCGCGAAGCGCTTTTGATCGATGAGGAACGCGAGGACGACGCATCCGCAGAAGCCGAGGCAGCGGACTCAGGGCAACCGGAAGCCGAGCCCGTAACCGACGCGATTGTCGAACCGGTCGTGGCACCCATTCGGCAGGACTTGACCGACGAGCCGACCATATCCACCGAACAGTTTGGTGTCGTGGCACCGCTTCTCGCGCCGACGCCCGCGTTCGCAGCTGCTGCGCCCGCTGACGCCACAAACGAACTCGCGCCCGCCGCAGATGCCTTCCTTCGCGCACTGCTCGAGCAAAACGCAGCGCAAGCGACATCGGCAGTGGCGCACTCGGGACAGAGCGAGGACATGCTCGTCGATACCATCAACGAGGCGCTCTTTGACCTGGTGGGCGACACCGTAATTGAATTTAGCGCGGCAGGGCCGCAGATTATTGAGGACTACGAAGCAGACGTGAGAGGATACCTAGACCATGAGTGATACCGCATCCGCAGCACCCCGCGTGCCCAAGCGCGTCGCTGCCGTCATTCTCAACTCGCTCAAGGGCGGCGTGGTCCCGCGCATCGGCCTTCCCTACATTACCGTAGGGCGCGAGGTCGAGATCCGCGCCCTGCTCACCGATCTGAGTCTCATCGCCGACGGTGGTGCGAGCTTCCGCTTTCTGGTCGGTCGTTACGGCGCCGGCAAGAGCTTTTTGCTCCAGACCATCCGCACGCACGCCATGGGTGAGGGATTCGTCGTCGCCGATGCAGACTTATCCCCCGAGCGCCGTCTGCAGGGCGGGCAGGGGCAGGGCCTTGCCACCTACCGCGAGCTCATACGCAATATATCGACCAAGACGCGCCCCGAGGGCGGTGCGCTCAACCTTATTCTTGATCGCTGGGTCGCCTCGTACGCCGACGTCGACGAGTCGGTCGTCAATGCCCAACTGGCCCCGCTCGAGGAAATGGTCCACGGCTTCGACTTCACCCGCATGCTCCGCCGCTATCGCACGGCCGTATCCGAGGGCGACGAAGAAGCCATGAGCCGCGTGACCAAATGGATCCGCGGCGAATACCGTACCAAGAGCGAGGCTCGCGCCGAGCTGGGCTCCTCGACCATCATCAGCGATGACGACTGGTACGACTACGTTAAGCTCATCGCGCGTTTTTTGGTCTGCAGCGGCTACAAGGGTATGTTGGTGCTCATCGACGAGCTCGTGAATCTGTATAAGATTCCCAACGCGATCACGCGCCAGTACAACTACGAGAAGATCCTGACCATGTACAACGACACACTCCAGGGCAAGGCGCAGTACCTGGGCATGATCATGGGCGGCACGCCAACCTCCATCGAAGACCGCCGCCGCGGCGTGTTCTCCTACGAGGCCCTGCGCAGCCGACTCGCTCAAGGCCGCTTTGCACGCGAGGACCTTAAGGACATGCTCGCGCCCATCATCCGTCTGCAGCCACTCACCTACGAGGAGCTGCTGGTGCTGATCGAAAAACTCATGCAAATTCACGCCGGCTACTTTGGCTGGACGCCCACGCTTACCGAGAACGACTTGGTGGACTTCCTCAAGATCGAGTTCGGTCGTGTGGGAGCCGACACACATCTGACGCCGCGTGAAGTCATTCGCGACTTTATCGAGCTGCTCGACATCCTATGCCAAAACCCCGACGCCAACGTAGCCGAGCTGCTGCAAAGCGTCGGCGGCGACGCGCTGGTGCCGGCAGCAGCAACAGGCGACACCGGCACCGCAGGCGGCGACCGTAACTTCGCCGAATTCACCATCTAACCTGCCAAAAAGGGACAGGTTTATTTTGGCAGGTTTTATCTGGGCGAACGTTGAGACTGTAATGCAGCAAGCCGTTGCCAGCCGCGTTGAGAGATTCGTTTTTGAGAGGAGGCCCCGTGAACGCCTTTGACCGCTACGCCCCGTTTATCCAAGACTTCATCTACTCCCACGATTGGGAGAGTCTGCGCTCTATCCAGGTTGCGGCGGCAGACGCCATCTTTAACACACAAGACAATGTGCTCCTAACGGCATCCACAGCTTCCGGCAAAACCGAAGCGGCCTTCTTTCCCATCCTGACCGAGTTTTGGGAGAACCCGCCCGCAAGCGTTGGTGCCCTCTACATTGGCCCCCTCAAGGCACTCATCAATGATCAGTTCGTCCGTCTCAATGACCTGTGCGAAGAGGCCGATATCCCTGTCTGGCACTGGCATGGCGATGTCTCGCAGTCGCACAAGGCTAAGCTCATCAAAAAACCGAACGGCATCTTGCAGATTACGCCCGAGTCACTCGAGGCGCTCTTAATCCATAAGCACATGGCAATCCCTCGTATGTTCTGCGACCTGCGCTATGTGGTTATCGACGAGGTTCATTCGCTCATGCGCGGCGACCGCGGCGGTCAGACGCTCTGCCTTATCGAGCGCCTCTCGCGCATGGCGGGCGTGCAGCCCCGCCGCATCGGCCTTTCTGCCACCATCGGCGACCCCGAGCGCACGGGCGCCTTTCTCTCACAGGGAACAGGACGCGATTGCATCATCCCCCGCTTTGAGGAACCGCGCCGCGTGTGGCGCATCTCCATGGAGCACTTCTACAACTCGGGTCCCCAGGCACAGCAGCGGGGATTCGAGAGCACGGGTCCACAAGAAGCCGAGATGCTTGCTTGCGAGCGTATTGAGCCGGCGGCGCCCGCGGCGCTGCCGGCTGGCGCCCAAGACGTGCGCCACAGCGGACAGCTTACACAGGAGGAACGCCGTCAACGTCGTGAGCGGGCACGGGGCAAGGCCGCTCCCAAAGACCGTCGCACTTCTTCGGCCCCCGAGGGCGAAGTCGATATCCCCCGGGCCGATGAGCAGGCGCTCCTCAACCCCACCGACACCGCGCCCGAAAACGCCGATCCCGGCATGGGCTATATCTTTGAACACACCCGCGGGCGCAAGTGCCTGGTCTTTGCCAACTCGCGCGAGGAGGCAGAGGCCGTGTGCTCCATGCTGCGCAGCTACTGCGAGAGCCGGCACGAGCCCGACCGTTTTCTCATCCACCATGGCAATCTTTCGGCATCGCTGCGCGAAACGGCCGAGGAACTCATGCGCGATGAGGAGCAGGCACAGACAACCGTCACCACCTCCACGCTGGAACTCGGTATCGATATCGGCCGTCTGGAGCGTGCGTTTCAGATCGACGCGCCGTTTACCGTCAGCTCCTTTTTGCAGCGAATGGGCCGCACGGGGCGCCGCGATCTTCCGCCCGAGATGTGGTTTGTCATGCGCGAGGAGGAACCCGAGCCGCGCACGATGATGCCCGAGACCATTCCGTGGAAGCTCCTGCAGGGCATCGCGCTCGTACAACTCTATCGCGAGGAAAAGTGGGTCGAGCCGCCCGAGCTCGATCGACTCCCCTACAGCCTGCTCTACCACCAGACTATGTCGACGCTTGCCAGCACCGGCGAACTCACGCCGGCAGAGCTTGCCCAGCGCGTGCTCACACTCAGCTATTTCCATCGCATCTCGGCCGATGACTATCGCGTGTTGCTGCGTCACCTCATTAAGATCGACCATATCCAAGTCACCGAGGGCGGCGGGCTCATCGTGGGTCTCGCGGGCGAGCGCATCATCAACAACTTTAAGTTCTACGCCGTGTTCCAGGAAAACGAGGAGTTCACCGTTCGCAGCGAATCGGCCGAGCTGGGCACGATTGTCAACCCGCCCCCGCCCGGTGAGCGCATTGCCATCGCCGGCCATTGCTGGATTGTCGAGGAAGTGGACTGGAAGCGTCACACCGTCTTTGCCACGCAGGTCAAGGGCCGGGTGCCGGCCTACTTTGGCGACTGCCCCGGCGACATCAATACACACGTACTCGAGCGTATGCGCAAGGCGCTCAACGAGCACGCGGCGTATCCGTACCTGATGGGTAACGCGCGGGCCCGTCTGGCGCAGGCTCGCCATACGGCCGAGATTTCGGGCGCGGGAACTAAGCCGCTCATCAACCTGGGTGGCGACACCTGGGTGCTCTTCCCCTGGTTGGGCAGCTACGCCTTTTTGGCGCTCGAGCGCATGCTCAAGATTAAATGCGCCGCTGAGTTGGGCCTTCGCGGACTCGACCCGTCACGCCCGTACTTTATGCAGTTTAAGATGAAGGCCGACGAGGAGACGTTCTTTGAAGTGCTCGCAGCCGAGGCCGAAAAGGACTTCGACCCCATCGACCTCGTCTATCCCGGCGAGGTGCCTTACTTTGATCGGTACGACGAATTCGTTCCAGAAGAGCTCGTGCGCAAAGGCTTTGCCGAAGGCGTGCTCGACATCGAAGACATGAAGCAGCGCGTTCTCGGCTGGCGCGACCACGCCTAAGACCAGTCTTTTTGGGACGGGGAGACCTATTTGTCGTGAAGAACGGTGCCGAGGAAGTCAGTGTCGAAGGGCACGGCTTCGGCAAAGGCGTAGTTGCCGTCGCTGGCGATGAGCAGGTAGTTCTCCTCGCCGCCGAACTCTGCATCGCCACATGGGACCACCCAAGCATGGTCGAACACCTCAAGCGCCGTGGCGGCACAGTCGCGCAGGAACGTCACATCGCTCCCCTCGTTTGCACTCACGATATTGGCAACGTAGACGCCACCGACATTTAGGCTGCCCCGCACCAAACGCAATGCCTCAACCGTCGCCAGCTCGCGTACGGGCTCGGCACCGCCAAAGCAATCGCTCACGACCACGTCGTAGCGACGATGGCCCACGCTCGTCACACCCAAATACGAGCGAGCCTCAGCGGTTATCACCCGCAGGCGATCGCCCGCCGCGCGCTCCAGCTCGTCTAGGTAGAACCAGCGGCGCGCCAGGCGCGTAATCTCTCCGTCATACTCGATGACGTCCATGCGCAAGCCCTCGTGCGACATCAGCGCGAACTTAGGATAGGCAAACCCGCCGCCACCCAGCACAAGCATGCGGTTGATGCCGTGACCATAAGCATCGTGCATCGCATCCTCGGACTCAAACACGTCGTCAAACGCACGATAGTACGCAAAGACGGGCTCCGCCCAACGCTCACCAACGTAGCTTGCGCTTTGGTAGACGCCGCCTTGCACCAACACGCGAATCTCATCGCCGTCCCCATCGTGCACGCGTTTCACACGCGCCAACCCATTGCGGGTTCGCGCAACCTGCAGACAGGCAGCACGAACAGCGACGGCGGCCGCACCAAGCGCCGCGGCTCCCAGGGCAACGCCGGCAACGACGCCAGCAGAAACACTCGGCTTGTTCATCTAGAGCTCCTTTTGCAGATAGAGTCCATGATCGTAAAAACCCAAATGGCGATAGTACTCGCGCGTACCAATCGCGCTGATCACGTTGATGCGCGTATAACCCGCATCCCGGGCAATCTCGCACGCACGCTCTACGAGCAGACGCCCCAACCCATGGTGCTGGGCCGCCTGGCCTTGATACCCCACGCGCGCCGCCATGCCATACACGTGTACCTCGCGAATCATCGCCTCGTCCGGCATCGTCAGCAACTCGTCCGCATGCGCGGCAACAAACGAATGGTCGGGCAGCGACAACCGCAAAAAGCCCGCGATCTTGCCCTGCGGCGTCACCCACTGCAAAAAGCACTCGTGCGTCACCGGCGTCTCGTACGCCACCTCCTCATCAAGAGATAGCTCATCCAAGTCGGCACCCGCCGTGCTGATCTCGCGATAGCGAATCTCGCGCACCGTCGCACCGTCACCCCGAGCGGCCAAGCGGTTTTCGACGAGCTGGCGCAGGTTGGGTTTCTTGTTGCCCACCATGATGTCGTCGGAACTAAAGTCGCGGATCATGCGACTGATGCGGCAGAACGCCGGCGTCACCACGATGTCGTCGGCCAGCACATCGAGCAGCTCTTCCTCGGTATAGGGACGCCACTCGCCGCGCTCGTAGCAGCCCACCAGACGCGAGCCCTCGATGAGCGCACACGGGTAAACCTTGACCTCGTCGGGCATAAAGGCCCCTTCGGTCATAAAGCGTTCGTAGTCGCGCTTGTCCCCCTCGGGCGTGGTGCCCAGCAAGTTAAGCATAAAATGCGCGTGGATCTTAAAGCCAAACAGGCGCGCAAGCGAAAACGCCCGCTCGATCTGCGCCACCGAAATACGACGCTCGTTGATATCGAGCAAATGTTGGTCGAGACTCTGAATACCCATCTGGATCTTGGTGCAGCCCAGGCGGCGGATGAGCGTAAGCGCCTGCGGCGTTACGGCATCGGGGCGCGTCTCGATAACGAGCCCCACCACGCGATGCTTCGCCGTCTCGTTGATGCGCTGCTGACGCTCAAGTTCCTCCATCGTTGCCGTCTGCCACTTGGCAACCTCGCCCCACGGCGTACCAGGGCCGTACAGACGACGCACCGCGCGGTTGTAGCCGCCCACGGCAGCATCCACACGCTCCTGCTCGTCGGCAACGCCAGCAGCAAGCTCAGCCTCGTCTGTCGCAATGCCGGCAACCCGATAGCGCTCGCGGCGCTCTGTTACCACCGGCGGCAGCGCATCGGCGGGAGCGTCATCGAGCAGGCGCCCCGCCTCGGCACGGCTGATGCCCGGACGCGCCAGCATGGGGTTGGCCGCCACGCCGGCGACGGCATCGTCATTGAGCGCACGGAAAAGCTCCGACATAAACCACGTCTGATACCCTTGCGGATAGTCGCTCCAGGTGCCACCGAGCACGATGAGCTCAATCTTATCGGTTGCGTGCCCCATCTGCGAAAGCGCGGTCAGACGAGCGCTCACCTGCAGATACGGGTCAAAGCAATTTTGCTCCGCACGGGTGCACGCCGGCTCGGCGTGCAGGTAGCTTTTGGGCATGCGCAGATCGTTGGGACAAAACAGGCAATCGCCCGAGCATGGCCAGGGCTTGGTGATAACGGTAATGGTCGCCACGCCCGAAGCCGTGCGACGAGGCTTCATACGCAGCACCTGCAGCAGTCGACGTTCCAGCTCGGCATCGACATTCCACCCAGCCCAACGAGCCGGCTCCTCACGTTTTACCCGCTGGTAGAACGGCAGCAGACGGCGCTTGGCCAAATCGCGTTTGTCGGCACCCTCACGGCGCGCCTCGGCATGTATCAGTTTGACGAGCGCTTTGTCGTCCACGGTCTCGCCGCGACGCAGAGCCTCGAGTATGTTCAAGATAATCTGTTCCATGACCCCATTGTAAAGGCAAAGGCGTCGGAGCCCGTCACGGCTCCGACGCCTCCATCAAACAGCGCAGCTATGGTATATAAGTCTTCGATAACCGCCCGTCACTCTGAATTAAATGACATGTCGCCCGAACCGACCTCAAAACGATACGTAGCAGACTTATCGCCGTTATCGAATTCAAGATTCAAAATGGTCTCGCCGTCGTAGCCAAGCGGAAGGAAATCGCTCTCGAAGTCGCCGCTGCCCAAGGTGAGGCCCGCCTTAAAGCCCGTCGAGTTCGGAACCATCATCTCCACATCGCCCGAGCCCACACTCACGTCCATCGACTTCGCGGGGGCCTGGTAGAGCTCGAACGTCACATCGCCCGAACCGACCTCAGCACCTGTCTCTTATACACATCTGACGC
>CABSNL010000079.1 GCA_902479095.1 uncultured Collinsella sp.
ACGAGGGGTGACGCAAAAGCGTCGCCCCTCGTTTTTAACCATGTCAACTGAACCTAGTTCAGTTTGGTTGATTTCCGATCTCAGCCGAACACATTGAGCGGAAAGGCCGTTCCCGCAGTCAGTCGAACGTCCCCGGGGCCCTTCTCAGGCCCCGGGGACGGCATTTTCCCAGTTGAAGGAACGGTGGAGATGTGTTTCGATGGGTCAGATTCGTGTCGTTCCGAAAAGACCGTGAACCTTTTGTGGGACACGCGGCGCCGTGGTACCATAGCCGAGTTTGTTGTCTTGGTCGGAAACCAAGACGCCTTATGCGCTGATCGGTAACCAGCGCCTGACCAATAAGGAGTCCTACCATGAAGCAGGGTATCCATCCCCAGTATGTCGAGTGCACGGTGACGTGCTCCTGCGGCAACACCTTCAAGACGCACGCTACCGTGTCCGAGATGAAGGTTGAGCTTTGCAACGAGTGCCACCCGTTCTACACCGGCCAGCAGAAGTTCGTCGACACCGGTGGACGCGTCCAGCGCTTCGCCGACAAGTTCGGTGGCGCCGCTGCCGCCCAGCTCAAGAAGGCCGAGGAGGCCAAGGCTGCCAAGGCTGCCAAGGCTGCTGAGGCCGAGGCCGCTCGCAAGGCCGCCGCTGAGGCTAAGGCTGCCGAGAAGGCCAAGCGTGCTGCTAAGTTTGCCGAGGAGGCTGCCAAGCAGGCCGCCGAGGCTCCCGCAGAGGCTCCCGTCGAGGAGGCCGCTGCCGAGGCCGAGACCACCGAGGCTGCTGAGTAAATAGCTCGCCGAGGAATCGCTCGCATTCATGGCAAAAGGGCCGTGCATCCGTTTGGGTGCGCGGCCCTTTTCTTTTTATTGGTGCAGGCTAACCCGTTCCCATTGCACCAGATTGGTGCGAAGGGGACGGGTTGGTTTGCACCAAATGGCAGAGTGACGGCGTTTTCCCAGATAAAACCTGCCAAAATAAACCAGTCCCTTTTTGGCAGGTCGGTCGGGTCGTAGTTATTACGTGGCGGTCGAGGTCGATCGTATAGGCCGCGCCTTGTTTGGCTAAAGTACAATCATCTGTGTTTAACTCGCCCGCAGCTGCACGGCGTGGGCGATGGCCAAAAAGGAAAACCACATGGGATTCATGTCAAAGCTGCTGTCCTTTGGATCCGATAAGGACCTTAAGCGCTACTACAAGATCGTCGACCAGATCAACGGTCTTGAGCCCCAGTTTGAGAAGATGACCGAGGAGGAACTCCGCGCCCAGACCGATAAGTTCCGCGAGCGTTACGCCAACGGCGAGTCGCTCGACGACATGCTTCCCGAGGCCTTTGCCACCGTGCGCGAGGCTTCCAAGCGCATCACGGGCATGCGCCACTTTGACGTACAGCTCATCGGCGCCATGGCGCTTCATGAGGGCCATATCGCCGAGATGAAGACCGGCGAAGGTAAGACCCTGGTCTCCACGCTGGCCGGCTACCTCAACGCTATCGCCGGCAAGGGCGTGCATGTCGTTACTGTCAACGATTACCTGGCAAAGCGCGACTCCGAGTGGATGGGCCGCATCTACAAGTACCTGGGAATGACCGTCGGTCTGCTCCAGAACAACATGCCGCTCGAACTCAAGCGCCCGGCCTACCAGGCAGACGTCACCTACGGCACCAACTCCGAGTTCGGTTTCGACTACCTGCGCGACAACATGGTCACCCGCCCCGAGCAGCGCGTACAGCGCGGCCACCATTACGCCATCGTCGACGAGGTCGACTCTATCCTGATCGACGAGGCCAGAACGCCGCTCATCATCTCGGGCGCCGGCACCAAGTCCGCCAGCACCTACAAGGACTTCGCGCGTGCCGTGCGCGGCCTTGAGCGCGGTGAGGACGTGTCGCACGACATGCTCACCGCCACCGAGGACGTCGAGCCCACGGGCGACTACGTCATGGACGAGGCCAAGCACACCATCGCCGCCACCGAGCGCGGCCTTAAGAAGATTGAGCGCCGCCTGGGTATCGATGACATCTATGCCGATCTCTCCGGCCAGCTGGTCAACCACCTGCAGCAGGCGCTGAAGGCCCAGTACATGTTCCATCGCGACAAGCAGTACGTGGTCACTAACGGCGAGGTCAAGATCGTCGACGAGTTCACCGGCCGCATCATGGAAGGCCGCCGCTATTCCGAGGGCTTGCACCAGGCCATCGAGGCCAAAGAGGGCGTGCTCGTGCGCGAGGAGAACCAGACGCTGGCCACCATCACCCTTCAGAACTACTTCCGTCTCTATGACAAGCTCTCCGGCATGACCGGTACGGCACTCACCGAGGACGCCGAGTTCCGTGAGATTTATAAACTGCCCGTCGAGGTCATCCCCCCCAACAAGCCCGTGCAGCGTGTTGACCACGAGGACCTGGTGTACCGCACCGTCCAGGCCAAGTACAACGCCGTTGCCGACGACGTCGAGCGACGTCACGCCAAGGGCCAACCGGTCCTGGTGGGCACCGTCTCCATCGAAAGCTCCGAGAAGCTGTCGGCCGCCCTTACCAAGCGCGGCATCGCGCACGAGGTCCTCAACGCTAAGCATCACGAGCGCGAGGCCCATATCGTGGCCCAGGCCGGACGCTACGGCGCCGTGACCATCGCTACTAACATGGCCGGTCGTGGTACCGACATCCTGCTGGGCGGCAACCCCGACGAGCTGGTGCGCGAGCGCCTTGAGTACGAGGGCCTGACCATGGAGGACGTGACGCCCGAGCAGCTCGAGCAGTTTAACGCCGAGGCCAAGGAGACCTGCAAGGCCGAGCGCGAGCGCGTGCTTGCCGCCGGTGGCCTGACCGTCATCGGCACCGAGCGCCATGAGTCCCGTCGTATCGACAACCAGCTGCGCGGCCGCTCCGGTCGTCAGGGCGATCCGGGCGAGACCCAGTTCTACCTGTCGCTCGAGGATGACCTCATGCGCCTGTTCGGCGGCGACAAGATGGACCGCGTCTCCAAAATGATGGTCACGGCCGACATGGGCGACGACATGCCCATCCAGCACAAGATCATCTCCAAGGCCGTCGAGAGCGCCCAGCACAAGGTCGAGAGCATCAACTTCTCCATGCGTAAGAGCGTCCTTGAGTACGACGACGTCATGAACAAGCAGCGCCAGGTCATCTACGCCGAGCGCAATAAGATTCTGGACGGCAAGGACCTGACCGACCACATCACCGAGGTCATGCACGACACCGTGTACCGCTGCGTGCAGGAGTTCTGCACCAAGGACAGTCACGATGGCGAGCGCGACCTGGAGGGCCTGCGCAAGTGGGTTGTGGAGCTCACCGGCCACATCGATACGCCGAAGTTCCCCGACGAGGATTATGAGGCCCTGGCTGCCGATGTCCTGGCTTACGTAGAGAAGTGCTACAACATGAAGGCCGAGCGCTTGGGCGAGGACCTGATGCGCGAGCTCAACACCCAGGTCATGCTGCGCGTCATCGATACCCGCTGGATGAACTACCTGCAGGAGATGGACTACCTCAAGACCGGCATCGGCCTGCGCGGCTTTGGCCAGCGCGACCCGCTGGTTGAGTACAAGACCGAGGCCTACGGCGCGTTCCAGATACTCGTCGATACCATGTATGAGGATTACCTGCGCACGGTTCTGCGCATCGAGATCAAGGCTGCCCCGCGTGCCGTGGAGCACAAGGAGGAGCCCGCGCTCGAGGGCGCGCGCTTCTCCGGTCCTGCCGAGGTCGATGGTGACAACGGCGACTCGGTGCTGCGCAAGCAGGCGCAGGTGCAGGCCCGCACGGCTGTCCAGGGTGGTCCGGCTGCCGTCAACAACGGTGGCAAGGTGACCACCTATCGCAAGTCCGAGAGCGACGATCCGTACGTCAACGTGGGCCGCAACGACCCGTGCCCCTGCGGTAGCGGCAAGAAGTTTAAGTACTGCCACGGCAGGAATCGTTAATGGCTGAGGCTTTAGAGGTAACGCCCGCCGAGCTGGACGCGTTCGCGGACCGGCTCGGTGAGGTCGAGTCATATCTCCACCTGGACGAAAAGCGCACGCGCGTGACCGAGCTCGAGGCCAAAAGTGTTGCCCCTGGCTTTTGGGATGACGCCGACGCCGCCCGTGCCACCATGGAGGAGATCGCGCGTACCAAGGAAGATATCGCTGCCGTGGACACCGCGCGCGGCGAGCTTTCCGATGCCCGCGCCGCGCTGGAGCTTGCCGAGGAGATGGGGGATGACCCCGACGCCGCCGCCCTTCGCGAGGAGGCTGCAGCCACGGCTGAGCGCCTGGCTCGCGCTATCGACGAGCTTGAGCTTTCGAGCTGGTTTACCGGTGAGTTCGATCACGGCGATGCCATTGTGACCATCAAGCCCGGACAGGGTGGTCTGGAGGCCCAGGACTGGACCTTCATGCTCTTTAAGATGTACATGAAGTACTGCCAGCGTCGCGGCTGGAAGGTCACCATCAACGACTGTCCCGCGGCCGAGGTCATCGGCATCGACCGCGCGACCTTTACCGTCGAGGGCAAGGACGCATTTGGCATGCTGCGTGCCGAGGCTGGCGTCCACCGCTTGGTTCGCATTAGCCCCACCGACGACAAGAAGCGCCGCCAGACCACGTTTGCCGGCGTCGAGGTCATCCCCGTGCTACCCGATGATATCGACATCGAAATCAGTCCCGATGACATCCGCGTGGACGTGTATCACGCGAGCGGCCCGGGCGGTCAGGGCGTCAACACCACCGACTCCGCCGTGCGCGTGACGCATTTTCCCAGCGGCATTGTGGTCACCTGCCAAAACGAGCGCAGCCAGATCCAGAACAAGGCCGCGTGCATGCAGATCCTCAAGGCTCGCCTGTACGAGATTGAGCTCGAGAAGCGCGCCGAGGCCCTGGATGAGATTCGCGGACCCAAGACCACGATTGGTTTTGGCAACCAGATTCGCAGCTACGTGCTCTACCCGTACCAGATGGTCAAGGACCTACGCACGGGCGTGGAGACCAGCAATGTCGAGGCCGTTCTTGACGATGGCGACCTGGACCCGTTTGTTATTGGCTACCATCGCTGGGCGACCGGCAACGCCGATGCAGAAGGCTCTGAGGTCTAAAACATCGGGCGGCTTCAAGCCGATGCTAAGCCCAACGGTTGGACGGGTTTGTATCCAGAGCAAACCCTGCGCAGGGGTGGTTTTTGTCCGGCGAATCGGTAGAATCGAATACAGCAAGAAGTTCGAAGCGCATCCGTTTGGGTGCGCTTTTTTGAGGGAGGCAGCATGGCATATCGTCTGGACATCAAGCGCATTCTATCGATGAACTTCTTTCACGACCTGCCCCAGATTATGTTGGGGTGCGCTCTGGCCGCTATTGCGACCGACCTGTTTTTGATTCCCAACGGCCTTGCTGCCGGTGGCGTTACGGGCCTTGCCACCATTATCCAGGCGGTCGGCGCGGCGCGAGGCGTGTCGCTTCCCGTCGGTATCCAGACCATCGTGATGAACGCCTTGCTGCTGCTGGTCGTTATGCGCGAGGGCGGCATGTTCTACGTGGTGCAGACCGCGACGGGCTTTGTGCTGCTGGGCTTCTTTACCGATCTGTTCGCCCCGTTTGTAGCACCTCTGGCGGATGCGGACCTGATGCTCCCTGCCATGTGGGGCGGCATTATTACGGGCATCGGTTACGGCATGGTGTTGCGCGCCGGCGCCAACACCGGCGGCTCGGACACGATTGGCCAAATCATTTCGCGTAACACCTCGCTGCCGGTGGGCTCGACCGTCATGGCAATCGACGTTGCCGTGTGTGCGCTGTCGGCTCCGGTCTTTTCAATCGAAAACGCACTATATGCAGGCCTTTCGATGGTCATTAGCGGCTACGTGATCGATGCCGTGGTCGATGGCGGCAACAAACGCCGTATGGTACTCATCATCTCGGACAAGTTCCCTGATATCGCTGCCGATATCATGTATGGCCTGGGTCGTGGTTGTACCAAGTTTAAGGCGACTGGCATGTATTCGGGTGCCGAGAAGCCGGTGATTATGGTCATCGTGAGCCGTCGAGAGCTCAATACCCTCAAGACGATCGTGCGCGAGCGCGATCCTCATGCCATCGTGACGGTTGCCGACGTTACGGAAGCCTTCGGCGAGGGCTTTAAGGACATTAGCGCGTAGGGGCGACCGCGTTCCATCCAAAAGACGTTCACATTGATAAACCGTTTCATCAGCGGTTCTGCCTGCTAAATTGTTCAAATAATGATAAAAACTCTGGTAAAGCCATCAGTTTCCAGCATAATGAATGACGTACGTGCATTGCGGCTGTGTTGGGACTACCTTCGGTGCCGTGCGCATTTTGTCTAATGAGGATGAAAGGAAGGCACAATGAGCGACGAAGAGCTCAAAAAGGTTGCCAACGAGGTAAGGAAGGGCATCGTCACCGGCGTGCACGCTGCCAAGTCCGGCCATCCGGGCGGTTCGCTCGGCGCTGCCGACATCATGACCTATCTGTACTTTGAGGAAATGAACGTCGACCCGGCCGATCCCCGCAAGGCCGATCGCGATCGCTTCGTGCTTTCCAAGGGTCACTGCGCGCCTGGTCTGTACGCCGTGCTCGCCGAGCGCGGATTCTTCCCCAAGGAGGATCTCGAGACGCTGCGCCACATCGGCAGTCACCTGCAGGGTCACCCCAACATGAACGACACCCCGGGCGTTGACATGTCTACCGGTTCGCTCGGCCAGGGCATCTCCGCCGCCGTGGGCATGGCGGTTGCCGCCAAGCACTGGGGCGATACTTACCGCACGTACGCCCTGCTGGGCGATGGCGAGAGCGAGGAGGGCCAGGTCTGGGAGGCCGCCATGTTTGCCGGCAACCAGCAGCTCGATAACCTCTGCGTGATCGTCGACCACAACGGCCTGCAGATCGACGGCCCCGTCGAGGAGGTCAACGACCCCATGCCGCTCGCCGACAAGTTCCGCGCCTTTAAGTTCCACGTGGTGGAGCTCGCCGACGGCAACGACTTCGACCAGATCCGCGCCGCCTTTGCCGAGGCTCGCGCCACCAAGGGGCAGCCGACCGCCATTATCGCCGAGACCATGAAGGGCAAGGGCGTTTCCTTTATGGAGAACCAGGTGGGTTGGCACGGTAAGGCCCCCAACGATGAACAGTTTGAGCAGGCCATGGCAGAGCTCACGGCCGCCGGAGAGGAGCTCTAGGATGGCAGACGTCAAGAAAATCGCCACGCGCGTAAGCTACGGCGAGGCCCTCGTCGAGCTCGCCAACGAGCACGATGACTTTGTGGTCCTCGACGCCGACCTGGCCGCCGCCACGCAGACCGGCAAGTTCAAGGCCGCCTGCCCCGATCGTTTCTTCGATGTGGGCATTGCCGAGAGCAACCTGATGGGCGTCGCCGCCGGTATCGCGACCACCGGCCGCGTTGCCTTCGCGAGCACCTTTGCCATGTTCGCCGCCGGCCGCGCCTTTGAGCAGGTCCGTAACTCCATCGGCTACCCGCACCTCAACGTCTGTCTCTTATACACATCTGACGCTGCCGACGAAGCTAGAAGTGTAGA
>CABSNL010000080.1 GCA_902479095.1 uncultured Collinsella sp.
AGCGTCAACGCGCGCTCAGCTTGCGCGCGTTGACGCTCGTAGCTCTGCTCACGACGTCGTTCCGCATCCTCGCGCTTGGCGACATCGCGAAACACACGACCCGAACTCGCGCGCACGGTCTCCAGGTCCAAACCCAACAGGTCGGCAATCTGGATAAAGTACGTGTCGATCATATAGCTGTCACGTAGCGGATAGATGAGCGTCAGCGCGTCCTCGAGCGCTTTGGCGCGACCGCCCGGCGTGGTAATGTCGCTCGACTCCTGTAGCGAGCGGTACACAAAATCCATGAGGGGCTCGGCCGCGTCAATGCGCGCCTGAAGTTCCTGGCCGCCATGCGCCGTGATGAACTCCATGGGGTCGTTGCCGTCGGGCAGCACCACGCAGCGCAGGTCCATCGAATCCTGCTCGATAAACTGAATCGCGCGGCGCGCGGCCTTTTGACCGGCGGCGTCGCCATCGAACATATATACAATGCGCTTGGCAAAGCGGGTGAGCGTCTTTACGTGATGCTCCGTGAGCGCCGTACCCAGCGTGGCAACGACGTTTTTGATCCCTGCCTCCCAGCAGGCGATGCAGTCGGTATAGCCCTCCACCACGATGGCGGTATCCTGCGCGACGATAAACTCCTTGGCCCAGTTAAAGCCATAGAGGTTTCGTTTTTTATGAAACACGCTCGTCTCGGCGGTGTTGAGGTACTTGGGCTGACCATCGCCCATGATGCGCCCGCCAAAGGCGATATTGTGACCCTGTTCATCAAAGATGGGAAACATCACACGGTCGTAAAAGCGGTCCGCGAGCTGTCCGCGCCCACGGCTTACGGCCACGTTGGCGTCGATCATCTCCTGCGGGGTAAAGCCCGCCTGAGACAGGTGCGAAACCAGCGCGTTGCGACCAGGCGCAAAACCCAGGCAGTAGCGTCGGCAGACATCGCCACCCATACCGCGGCTGGCAAAGTACTCGCGCGGACGGCTGTCCTTACCGCGCATAAGCATGGTGTGGTAGAACTGAGCCGTCTCGGCGCACAGGTCATAGATGCGAGCGCGCTTGGTGCCGCGATCGCGCTGCGCACCGGTATCGTGCAGTTCAATGCCCGCACGATCAGCCAAATAGCGGATCGAATCGGGAAAACTCAGGTTCTCGCGCTTCATGATATAGGTAAAGACGTCACCGCCCTCGCCGCAGCCAAAGCAGTGCCACACCTGCGTAGCAGGGATAATGTGAAACGATGGGGTCTTTTCGCCATGAAACGGGCAGCAGCCCCAAAACTCATGGCCGCGGGGCTTGAGCTCAACCGTTTCCTGCACGATGGCAACCAAGTCTGACGCCGCGCGTACCTGATCTTTTTCCTCATCGCTAATCACGGATACTCACCCCCTGCTCACCCAAGTTATGACGGATATCGTCGATATTACCCTCGACGGTCGCGATAAGCTCGTCCAGGGAATCGAACACGCGAGACGGACGCAGCCAGCGCGTAAACGCCAGCGACACGGAAGCGCCATACAGGTCGCCCGCATAGCCGATCAAGTTGGCCTCGAGATGCGCCGAGGCGGCATCATCGGCATAGGTCGGCGGCAGGCCGACGTTAACGGCAGCAGGCCATACGGTATCGTCGACCAGCACCAGACCCTCATAGACGCCATCGGCAGGCACTTGGATGCCGTCGGGAACCTGGATGTTTGCTGTGGGAAAGCCCATGTCGGAGCCCTCGTGACGGCCAGCCGCCACAACGCCGCGCAGCATATAGGGACGGCCGAGAAGCTCGGCAGCCAGCTCCACATGACCCTGGCCCAGCTCATGGCGGATGCGCGTGGCGCAGATGGTCTGCCCGTTAACGCAGAGCAGGTCGTGACCGTAAACGTCAACCCCACGTTCAGTGCCCCAGGCGCGCATCTCGGCAACGCCCGAAGCGCCGCCGCGGCCGAGCCTAAAATCGCTACCTACACGAATGGAGCGAATGTCGACAACGCGCGACAACAGCGCCAGAAACCCGACATGGTCGAGTGCCGCCACGGCGGACGTAAAGGGAACGGCCACCACCGCATCGACCCCGGTTTGAGCCAGGGCATGCAGGCGGTCGGCCGTCGTCATCAATTTTTGGGCGGGCGACGGACTCACCACGACGTCCGGATCAGGATCGAAGGTGACCACGACCGCTTTGCTGCCGTGATCATGTGCATCGCGAATAACCGCTTCGATCAGCTCTTGGTGCCCACGATGCACGCCATCAAACACGCCAATGGCGATCGACGCGGCACCCAAGAACTCGCACCCATCAAATGCATCGGCAGAAACGATACGGGCCTCATCCAACTCACCCGCGAAAAAGATACGCGCGAGCTCGCGGGGCGCCAGCATCATCGAACACCGCCGATCGCCTGCGGAAAGACGTGCTCCATCACAAAGCGGCCGCCCTCGATACGAGCAAGCGCCTTCAATCCCCCATCGAGCACGAGCGCGAACGGCGCCTTTGCCGTATCGAAGTCCGCACGCGCGCGTTCAACGGGAATGCGGCGGCCACAAAGCAGGTCGTCTGCAAGATTACCCGGCAAATCGACACGCGTGGCACCTAGGGCGGCGATGGGATCCAGAGCGAAACCGGCAGCGGTCTCGGCAGAGAGCTCCTCTACCGCATGACAGGCGCCAATGGAAACCACGCCGGAGGCCGTACGGCGCAGCGCGGAAATATGTGCAGCGCCATCGCAGGCACGACCCAGATCGCGAGCGAGCGCGCGAATGTAGGTGCCTTTGCTTACCGAAAACGCCACGGTCCAGACGCACGTATCGCCCTCGCCGCCCACGGCGATCAGGTCGGCGGCATAGACCTCGACGGGGCGCGGGGGCAACTCAACCGCATTGCCCTCGCGAGCACTCTTATAGGCGCGAACGCCATTAACCGAGATGGCCGAAAACGCTGGCGGCACCTGCATCTGCGGGCCAAGCATAGCGGCCAGCTGCTCACGGGCGTAAGCGAGATCGCGCAGCTCGGGGGCAACGGGCACCGTGCGGACGGCCTCGCCCTCCGCGTCATCGGTATTGGTCTCGACACCAAACGAAATGTCGGCAACATAACTTTTGGTATCGAGGGTTAGCATGCCCAGCAGACGGGTCGCCTGGCCCACGCCCACCACCATGACACCCGAGGCCATGGGGTCGAGCGTACCGGCATGGCCGATGCGTCGCTCATGGAGAGCGCGTCGGCACTGCGATACCACGTCGTGGGACGTGCAGCCCACCGGCTTATCGACGGCGAGCAGCATATTCAATTGAGAAGGCGTACGACGAGCCATGTACCATCCAAAATGTTAGAGCTCGACGGTCACCGAAGCGGGATCCTCCCCCACCAGCTCGGCCAGCATGGGAAGTGCCACGGCGAGCGTCTCGCGAATCGTTCCGTTGTTGGAAAAGCCGGCGGCGGCATGATGCCCGCCACCGCCAAAGTTGGCAGCAATCTCGGACACATCGAGGTCACCCTTGGAGCGCAGGTTGCCGCGCACCTTGGTATCGCCCTCGATGCCCTTTAGGAACAGGCAGACCTCAACGCCCATCACCGAACGCACCACATCGACCAGACCGTCGCACTCATCCGAAGTGACGCCGCAGGCCTCGAGGTCGCTCTGGTACGCATAACTATATGCCACGCGACCGTGCGCCACGGTCTTGATACGACCCATAACGATGGACTTGAGATGCAAGAACTCTACGCGCATGCTCTGGTAGACCTCGAGCGCAACACGCGCGGGATCGGCACCGTGCGCGACCAGGCGCGAGGCGGCATGGAACGCAGCAGCATCGGCGTTTTGGTACTGAAAACGACCGGTATCGGTCACCAGGCCGCACAGCAGGCAGGTCGCGACACCGTTGCGAGCCACAATGCCGCAATTGTCCAAAAAGCGGTCGATGATCATGGCGCAGGCCGCGGCGCCGACGCACCTCAGGCTCAGCTCGGCAAATTCCTCGCGCGCCGGATGGTGATCGAAGCACACCACATGCGACGAGCGGCGGAGCACCTCGGCGGAGTTGTTCAGACGCTCGACGACCGGCACGTCCACCGAGATGAACAGATCCGGATTGCCGGTATACGCAGATGCCGGCACCAGACGGTCGGCGCCCTCCATAAAGCGGTAGATGCGCGGAACCGGGTCATCGTCTGCCAGCAGCAGGGCAATGTCCTTGTTGGGGAAAAACTTCATAAGCGATAAGCCCAGACCCAGCACGGAGCCCAGGGCGTCACCATCGGGAGACGTATGTCCCGAAATCGCAATGGAGGACGCACCCTCGATGAGCTCGAGGATGCGTCGCTGAATATCTGCAGACTCGCACGATGCGAGGTCGGCGGAATTACTCATCTAAAGCTGCCTCCTGGACGGCATCCGCTATGGGATAGCCGTCCTCGTCCTTTTCGATCGCAAGCGTGGCGGGAACGTTTTCCAGCGCACGCGTGATGCGCTCGGCCTCATCGGTCGAGCGATCGATGCGAAAATCGAGCTCGGGCGTGACGCGCCAATCGAGCGAGCGGGCCAACAGGCTACGGATGCGGCCCTTGGCGCTGGCGAGCGCCTCCATGACCTCGTCGTAGCGGCTCGCATCGCACGACACGTACACGCGCGCGAACGAGCGGTCCACCGCGACCTCGACCGCGGTCAGGGTGACCAGGTCGAGACGCGGATCGGAAACCTCAAAGAGCAGGATATAACCGAGCTTCTCGCGAAGCTGCTCGCCCAGACGGCGGGTTGCCTGCGTTTGCTTCATAGCGCTACCCCCTACTCGGTACGGGCAACCTGGTCAATGCGGTAGCCCTCAATGGTGTCGCCAGGCTTGATGTCCTGGAAGTTCTCCAGGCCAATACCGCCCTCGGAGCCGCTCTTGAGGCTCTTGGCCTCGTCCTTGTAGTGGCGCATCGAGGCGATTTTACCGTTGAAGACCACGATGCCGTCGCGCACCAGGCGTACGGAATCGGTCGCGGCGATCTCGCCCTCTTCGACGCGGACACCGGCGGCGATGCCGACTTTGGGCACCTTGAAGGTGTCCAGGACGGTCGCAGTGCCCGTGGAGACCTCTACCTCGGTGGGCTTGAGCATGCCGATACGGGCAGCGTCGAGGTCCTCGAGGCACTTGTAGATGACGTCGTAGCAACGGATCTCGACGCCCTCGCGCTCGGCGGCGGAGCGGGCCTTGCCGTCGGGACGAACGCCAAAGCCGATGATGATGGCGTTGGAGGCGTCGGCCAGGACCACGTCGGTCTCGTTGATGGCACCAACGGCGGAGTGGATCGTGTTGATGCGCACCTCGGACTGATCCATCTTGTCGAGGGAGTCCTGAAGGGCCTCGATGGAACCCTGGACGTCGGCCTTGATGATCAGGTTGAGCTCCTTGACCTCGGCGTCGGCGATGGTCTCGAAGAGGTTCTCGAGCGTCACGTGCTTCACGCGGCTCTGCTCCTCGATACGGGCCTTGAGCGAACGCTCGTCGGCCAGCGCACGCGCCTCGCGCTCGTCCTCGAACACGCGGAACTCATCGCCGGCGTTGGGGACGGACTGCAGGCCCAAGATCTCAACGGCGTCGGAGGGACCGGCTTCGGTGACGGCGTTGCCCTTGGGGTCGAGCATGGCACGGACGCGGCCATAGGTGAGGCCGGCGACCAGCGTGTCGCCCACGCGCAGGGTACCGCGGGTCACGAGCACGGTGGCAACCGAGCCGCGGCCCTTGTCGAGCTTAGCCTCGAGGACGTTGCCCGATGCGAACGTATCGGGGTTGGCCTTGAGCTCGAGCACGTCGGCCTGGAGCAGGACGGTCTCGAGCAGGTCGTCGATACCGATCTTCTGCTTGGCCGAGATGTTGACGAACATGTTCTGTCCGCCCCACTCCTCGGGGATGATGCCGTACTCGGTGAGCTCCTGGCGCACGCGATCGGGGTTGGCACCCGGCTTATCGATCTTGTTGACGGCGACGACGATGGGAACGCCGGCGGCCTTGGCGTGGTTGATCGACTCGATGGTCTGGGGCATGACGCCGTCGTCGGCGGCCACGATCAGGATGACGATGTCGGTAACCTTGGCGCCGCGGGCACGCATGGCCGTAAAGGTCGCGTGACCGGGGGTATCGATGAAGGTGATCTTGCGGTCGTTGATCATGACCTGCGAAGCGCCGATAGCTTGCGTAATGCCGCCCGCCTCGCCGGCAGCGACGCCGGTGTGACGGATGGCGTCGAGGAGGCTCGTCTTGCCGTGGTCGACGTGGCCCATGACGGTGACGACCGGAGCACGCGGCTTAAGGTCGGCGGGATCGTCGTAGAACGAGAAGGTGTTCTCCTCCTCGGGGGTGATGATCTTGATCTGGCGGCCCAGGTCGTCGGCAACGAGCTCGACGAGGTCGTCGGACATGGACTGAGTCATGGTAAGCGGCGTGCCCAGCAGGAACAGGCGCTTGATGATGTCGTTGGCCGGAACGTCGAGCGCCTCGGCGAGCTCCTGGACGGTAACGCCCTGGGAGACCTTGATGGCGTCGAGCTCCTCGGGGTTCACTCCCTGGGCCAGCGCCTCCTCAATCTTGCGCTCTTCCTGAGCCTTTGCGGCCTCGCGCTCGCGCTTCTCCTTGCGCTTTTTGCGGCGACCAGTGGACTCGCGAGAGGCCTCCTCGACGGCGGCACGAGCCTCCTCGAGCACCTTCTCGCGGCTGTACTCCTCGGCCTCGCGAGCCATGCGGCTGTAGTGGTCCTCTTCGTTGTTGTGACCGCCCTTGCGCTTCTTGCCCTTGCCCTGCTTGTCGGGGTTGGGGAAGTCCATGCCGGCAGCGACGTTGTTGCTGGCATTAGTGCGATGGCTGTGGGGACGGTTCTCGGAGGCATTGCGCTCGGAGTTGTTGTCGGAGGCGTTACGATCGTTACGACGGCCACCGCGACGGTCGTTGTTGCCGCCACGACGGTTGCCGCGCTCGGCAGCGCGCTCGGCCTTGGCCTTCTCCTCGGCGTCCTTCTTCTCCTTGAGCACGGTCTCCTGTGCGGCGATCTGGTCGAGCAGCTGTCTCTTATACACATCTCCGAG
>CABSNL010000081.1 GCA_902479095.1 uncultured Collinsella sp.
TCAGCCTCGGTCTCGTGGGCTCGGAGATGTGTATAAGAGACAGCCCTGGTTGTGACCGGCTCCATTTGCGGAACGATGCTGGTGCTGCTGATATTGCTTACGCTGCTGATGCTGGCCCTGATTGCGGCGCGGGGAGGTCTTTGCCGCGCCGTGCTGTTGACCATGGGCTGGCGCGATGGGACGCGGCGATTGGATGCCACCGGGCTGCCTACTTGGCTGTTGCGGATCGGGAATCAGTTGGCTGCGGTCGATTTGCGACATCGTGTATATTTCCTTCGAGTTTCGCTTTGCGGCTCATCGTGTTTTAACTGGGCTTGAATTATAGCGATTACGCAGTTGCTTGTGTTACGAAAACGGTGGCGATAAACGATAGGTGGGACATATGTCCCACCTATCGTTCACTTTGCTCGTTATCCGCATATTCCGCATTTTGCGCACGCCGAAAGCGCTGCCGGAGCCTGCGCGACGCCGCCCTTGGCCGTCTCGCGCAACGTGGCGGGCAGGGCGTGGCCCACCGATAGCATGACGTGCGCCATCTGATCAAACGGCACCAGGCTCTTGATGCCGGCGAGGGCGAGTTGCGCCGAGCTAAAGGCTGCGGCCACGCCGATGGCGTTGCGGTTTTGACAGGGCACCTCGACAAGGCCGCCGACGGGGTCGCAAACGAGGCCCAACAGGTTGCTCAGCGCGATGGAGCTGGCGTCGAGCGCCTGCTCGGGTGTGCCACCCAGCATCTGGACCAGCGCGGCGGCAGCCATGGCGGCAGCGCTTCCAACCTCGGCCTGGCATCCGCCCTCGGCGCCGGCGACGCAGGCGCTCGTGGTGAGGTTGAGGCCGATGGCGGCGGCGCAGTAGAGGGCATCCATGATCTGTTCATCGTCGAGCTGGAGGTGATCGGCGAGCGCCAGCACGCAGCCGGGGACGACGCCTGCGGAGCCGGCCGTGGGGGCGGCGACGATCACACCCATGGTGGCGGAGCGCTCGAGCACGGCCATCGCGCGGGCCACGGCTTCGGTCTGAACGGGGCCCATCAGGCTTGTGTTCAAATCGTTGCGGCGGGTGGCATCGACGAGTTTGGCCTCGCCGCCGATAAGCCCGCCGAGCGATCGCTGCGGATTGGCGATGGGGGCCGTGGTCTCCTCGCGCATGACGTCGAGCACGCGGCGCATGGCTGCGATAGCATGGGCCTCGCCGGTCAGACGCACCTCGCGCACGGCCATGACGGCGCCGATGTTCATACCGAGCTCGGCGCACGCAGCGAGCAGCTGCTCGCCGTCGTCGAAGATCTCCTTGGCCGAGACGCCGGGGGAGAGCGACGAGGCCGAGCCCGGGAGCTCGATAAACGTGGCGTAATCGACATTGTCGAGCTTGCGCAGCATGGGGATGACGGTGTCGTCGGGAGCACCGTCGGTCTCAAAGACGGAATAAGCCTGGCCGCCCACCTCGGTGCGGTAGGTGCGGCAGAAGGCGATGTTGACGTGGGCGTAGGCAAGCAGGTTCGTGAGCGCGGCGAGCACGCCGGGGACGTCCTGGTGCGCCACAAATAGTGTGGAATACATGCCCGAGATGTCGACGCCGACGCCGTTGATGCGGCTGATGCGCATCTTGCCTCCGCCCAGGCTTTCGCCGCGGACTTGTGCCGTGGCGCCCGTGTCATCGACCATGTCGATGTCGACGGTGTTGGGGTGGATGGAGGCGTCGTCGCCCTTGATGTCAAAGTGATAGTCGAGGTCCTGCTCGAGCGCGAGGTCAAAGGCCTGCTTGATGTTCTCGTCGTCGGTATCGAGTCCCAAGATGCCCGCGACGAGCGCGCGATCGGTGCCGTGGCCGCGGTAGGTGTGGGCAAAGGAGTTCCACAGGCCAAAGGTGACCTTGGTGATGCGTCCCTCCAGCAGGCTGGCGGCAACCTGGGCACAGCGCAGGGCGCCGGCGGTGTGCGAAGAGCTGGGGCCGACCATGACGGGGCCCAAGATCTCGAATGCCGAGGTCGTAGCTAGTGTTTGCGGCTTGCCTGCCATGGCTGCTCCTTTGCCTTGTCTCGTCGTCCCGAGGGGCGGGGCATACTCTTTCCCGCCGTTCCGAGGGCTTTGGTATTTGGTCGCCTGCTCGGACAGTCCTGCTCGCACGGAGGCCACATTAAGTGGCCTCCGGCTCGTGCGGAACTCGCGATCGACCAAATACCAAAGCCCTCGGAACTTAGGATACATGGTAGAGGCACGCTTACTGCAAAATTCATCAGCTGGGGACCTATTCTGCGTCCCATGTCGGCTCATCTTCACCACCGGTTAATAAAAAAGAGGTACCGGTTGTTTCGGTACCTCTTTTGGTGCATCGATATTTGGCTGTGGCTTTTCTTGTTAGCTTACAGGCCGCAGGCTGCTTTGAGTTCTTCGACTCGATCGGTCTTCTCCCAGGTGAAGTCGGGGTCTTCGCGGCCGAAGTGACCGTAGGCTGCCGTCTTCTCGTAGATGGGGCGGCGCAGGTCCAGGTCGCGGATGATGGCGCCCGGGCGCAGGTCGAAGGTCTTTTCCACGGCCTCGACGATCTTGTCCTCGGCAACATGTGCGGTGCCAAAGGTGTCTACCATGATCGACAGCGGCTTGGACACGCCGATGGCGTAGGCCAGCTCGACTTCGCAGCGGTCGGCAAGGCCGGCGGCGACCACGTTCTTGGCGACCCAGCGAGCGGCGTATGCGGCGGAGCGGTCGACCTTGGTGCAGTCCTTGCCGCTAAAGGCGCCGCCGCCGTGACGACCGTAGCCGCCATAGGTGTCGACGATGATCTTACGGCCGGTCAGGCCCGTGTCGCCCATGGGACCGCCCACCACAAAGCGTCCAGTGGGGTTCACGTAGATGTCGGCGTTGTCCCACGGCATGTTCTCAGTGGCCATGACCGGGGTGATGACGTGCTCGATGAGGTCGGCCTTGATCTTGCCCATGTCCTCGATCTCGGCAGCGTGCTGCGTGGAGATGACGATGGTCGTGACCTCGACGGGCTTGCCTTCCTCGTAGCGCACGGTGACCTGGGTCTTGCCGTCGGGACGAAGATAGGGCAGGGTACCGTCGTGGCGCACGGCGGCCAGGCGCTCGGCCAGGCGGCTTGCCAGGTAGTGCGGCATGGGCACGAGGGTCTTGGTCTCGTTGGAGGCATATCCGAACATCATGCCCTGGTCGCCGGCACCGATCAGGTCGATCGGGTCGGTGGTAGCGCCGGTCTGGGTCTCGAAGGACTCGTCAACGCCCTGGGCGATATCGGGCGACTGCTCGTGGATGAGGCTCATGACGCCGCAGGTGTCGCAGTCAAAACCGAACTTGGCACGATTGTAGCCAATGCGGCGGATAACGCCACGGGCGATTTCCTGAACGTCTACGTAGGCCTGGGTGCGAATCTCGCCGGCGACAATGACGGTGCCGGTGGTCACGAGGGTCTCGCAGGCGCAGCGGACGTTCTCCACGTTGGCAGGCACGCCGTTGGGGGCGATGTAGCCCTGCTCCTGGAGCTCTATTTCTTTGGCGAGGATTGCGTCGAGGACGGCGTCGCTGATCTGGTCAGCGATCTTATCGGGATGACCTTCGGTCACCGACTCCGACGTAAAAACGAAGGACCCGTGTTGGGGCGGGATGGAACGAAGTTCTTCTGACATGATTGTCCTTTCAAAAAACGTGTCCCGGCGACCGTTACCATTCCGCCGGGCTCTCTATGCAAGGGCACATCATAGCGCGTAAATCAAACATTCACACCCTTTCCGCACCTACTCATTGGGGACAGACTTAAATGATCAGTCTTAAACCAAGAACGTTCCCAGCGACTGGTCATTTAAGTCTGTCCCCAATGATTGGGTCGGTGCCCTTTGTGCGGAGGCAGCTTTGATGCTTTATACTGGTGCGGTTAGACATCCATCCTGCAATCGAGGAGATTTCCATGGCATCAGACGTTCGCGTCCGCTTTGCACCCTCACCCACGGGCAAGCTGCACATCGGCGGCGCCCGCACCGCTATCTATAACTGGGCTTTCGCCCGCGCAAACGGCGGCACGTTCATCCTGCGCATAGACGACACCGACCCCACCCGCTCCACCGACGAGAACACGCAGATCATCCTGCGCGCTATGCGCTGGCTGGGCCTGGACTGGGACGAGGGTCCCGAGGTGGGCGGCGACTTTGGCCCCTACGCCCAGACCGAGCGCCTGGACCTGTACAAGCAGGCCGCCCAGAAGCTTTGGGACGAGGGCAAGGCCTATCCCTGCTTCTGCACCAAGGAGCAGCTCGATGCCGACCGCAAGGCCGCGCAGGAGCGCAAGGACCCCTTCCAGGGCTATCAGCGCCGTTGCCGCGATCTTGATCCCGAGGAGGCCCGCCGTCGCATCGAGGCCGGCGAGTCCTACGTCCTGCGCATCAAGGTGCCCGAGGACCGCGGCGACGTCGTTATCCACGACGCCGTCCACGGCGAGGTGACCTTCGACGCCAAGGAGCTCGACGACTTTGTCATCTTCCGCTCCGATGGCACGCCCACGTACAACTTCGCGACCGTTGTCGACGACGCCATGATGAAGATCACCCATGTCATCCGCGGCGACGACCACCTGTCCAACACCCCGCGTCAGGTCATGGTCTACGAGGCCCTCGGCGCTCCCGTGCCCACGTTCGCTCACATCTCCATGATCCTGGGCGCCGACGGCAAAAAGCTCTCCAAGCGCCACGGCGCCACCTCGGTGGAGGAGTACCGCGACGCCGGCTACCTGTCCGACGCCTTCGTCAACTACCTGGCGCTGCTCGGCTGGTCGCTCGACGGCGAGACCACGATCATCCCGCGCGATGTCCTGGCCAGCAAGTTCTCGCTCGACCGCATCTCCAAGAACCCGGCGACCTTCGACCCCAAGAAGCTCGACTGGGTCAACGCCGAGTACATCAATGGCATGTCCGATGCTCAGTTTGCCGACGAGATCATGGTTCCCGAGCTGCACGAGGCGGGTCTCATCGAGGGTAATGTCGAGTACGGCGAGGATTGGATCGACGCGCTTGCCGCCATCGTTAAGCCGCGCACCAAGATGCCGGCCGACGCCGTGACCGTCGCCGCTCCCATCTTCGCTACGGCCGAGACGCTCGAGTATGACGAGAAGTCCGTCAACAAGGGCCTGGCCAAGGAGGGCATGGGTGCCATTCTGGATGCCGCCAAGGCCGCGCTCGAGGGCGTGGACGAGTGGACGGCTGCCAACATCGACGCTGCGCTTGATCCGTTGCCCGAGCAGATGGACCTTAAGAAGCGCGTGGTGTTCCAGGCCGTGCGCGTCGCCGTTTGCGGCAACATGGTGAGCCCTCCGCTGGGCGAGACCATGGCACTCGTCGGCCGCGACGACTGCCTGGCGCGCATCGATCGCGCCCGCACGATGGCGCTGTAATCGCTGCGCAAACGTTTGTATCCGAGCCCCGTTCACTCAGAGCGGGGCTCTTGTTTCCGTAGACGTATGGGATAGGAGGTGCTGGGGCCATGGCTGAGCAACTTTCGCTGTTTGGTTCGCCGGAACCGGAGGAGGCTCCGGCCACGCCCGAGCCTGCTGTTGCCCCGGCCAAGTCCGAGCCTGTACCTGAGCCCGTCGCCGCCTACGCGAGCGTAGTCCTGGACATTCCGACGCGTGCGCTGTCCGAGCCATTCGCCTACGGCATCCCGGAAACTCTTGCCTACGAGGCGCAGATCGGATCCACGGTCCTGGTCCACTTTGGTAACCGTGCGGCCGCGGGCTATATCGTCGACATTGCGTCTGAGCTGGGTGACCTGCAGGGCAACAGCGCTCTCGATCCCGCGCGTATCAAGCCTATCGAGGCTATCCTCAGCAAGCCGCTGTTTACCGCAGAGGCCGCCCGTATCGCACGCTGGATGAGCCGCGAGTACGTCGCGACGCTTTCCGAGTGCCTGCGCCTGTTCTTGCCACCGGGTGGAAGCCCGCGCGTGGTCAAAGGCGACGACGGCGTGTGGACTGTCGAGCGCCCTGCCGTCAAACCCATCCAAAACCGCTGGGTCATGCTTACGCCCGAGGGTTTCGACTACACGCCGCCCAAGACCGCGGTCCGCCAGCGTCAGCTCATCGAGGCGCTCCAGTGCGGCCCGGTCACGACGCGCGATCTCAACCTGCTTTACAACAGCATGTCGGCGACCATCAAGGCGCTTGAAAAGCGCGGCGTCGTGGTGGTGGAGGAGCGCCGTGCCTGGCGCGGTTGCAGCGAGCAGACTACGCTGTCCTCAGCGAGCGGCAAAGCGCCGGTCGCACTTACGAACGGCCAGCAGCAGGCGCTCGCGCAGATTGATCGCGCCCGTCTGGACGCTCATGGCGACGTGGTGCTTGTCGACGGCGTCACTGGCTCCGGCAAAACCGAGGTCTACCTCTCGGCGATTGAGCGCGTGCTGGCGGCCGGCCGTTCGGCCTGCGTGCTCGTGCCCGAGATCTCGCTGACGGCCCAGACCGTCGGCCGCTTCCGCTCGCGTTTTGGCGAGACGGTCGCCGTGTTCCATTCGCGCCTCTCGGCCGGCGAGCGCCTGGACCAGTGGGATATGGTCGCCAGCGGTGCGGCCCGCGTGGTCGTCGGCGCCCGCTCGGCGCTCTTTTGTCCGCTCAGCGACCTTGGTCTCATCATCATCGACGAGGAGCACGAGACCAGTTACAAGCAGGGCTCCAGTCCGCGCTACCATGCGCGCGAGGTGGCGGCCGAGATGGCGCGACGCTACCGCTGCCCGCTCGTGTTGGGCTCCGCCACGCCTTCTGCCGAGGCCCTCGACCGCTGCCGCCGTGGCACGTATAACGGTGCCACCTGGACGCGCGTCGAGATGCCCGAGCGCCCGGGACACGC
>CABSNL010000082.1 GCA_902479095.1 uncultured Collinsella sp.
CTCGGAGATGTGTATAAGAGACAGGGTATGCGGTATCCATGTTGAGCTCGGCCGCGAGTTCCTTGACGCGACGGCGGAACTCCTTGCCCTTCATCTCCAGGCCGGGGCGGCCGGCGATGCTGGCGCGCAAAAAGCTCGACAGCGGCACGCCCGGAATCTCGACCGGGGCCTGGAAGCTCAGGAACAGGCCGGCGCGCGAGCGCTTGTCGGCGGTGAGCTCGGTGATGTCCTGGCCATCAAAGACGATGCGGCCGTCGTTGACCGTGTAGATGGGGTCGCCCATGACCAGGTGGCCGAGGGTGGACTTGCCGGCGCCGTTGGGTCCCATCAGCACGTGGGTCTCGCCGGCGGCGACGTTGAGGTTGACGTTGTGGAGGATGGTCTTCTCGTCCACGGAGGCGGTCAGACCTTCGATGGAAAGCAGCGGATTTGCGCTCATGCTGTCCCTCTCTGTATATGGTGTACTCATAGGTGTACTAAACCCTAGGAATCTTCTCGGAATAAAGTTACTATGGGTTCGGCGTTAGTCAAGGGAAAACCCGACTAATCCACTCGACTTTTTAGATGAGGGACATAAAACCAGGTTTGTTTGCCCCGCGTGCATAGGATTTGGGACAAACAAGCCTGGTTTTGTCCCAGTAACGATGGGAGGGTAGGTATGCTCATTTCTTCTAAGGGCCGCTATGCCCTCCGGCTGATGATCTATATCGCGGCGCTGGGCGACGCCGAGGGCAAGATTGCCCTGCGCGAGGTTGCCGACCGCGAGCATATCTCGCAAAAGTATTTGGAGCAGCTGGTTCGTCCGCTTATGAAGGCGGGCCTGCTTAAGAGCGTGCGCGGCAAGGGCGGCGGCTACATGATGGCCAAGGACCCGGCCGAGGTGCGTGCGGGCGACATCCTGCGCGCTGTCGAGGGCAGCACGGCGCCCGTGGCGTGCGACGGCATCGACAACAGCTGCGCCCGCAGTGACCTGTGTTCCACCGTCAAGTTCTGGCGCGGCCTGGACGAGGTCATCGAGAACTATGTCGACGGCGTAACGCTGGCCGACTTGGCCGCCGTTCCCGAAATCAACTTTGACATTAAGCTGTAGGGCTGCAAATGGCATCTCTCGACAAGGTGTGCAAACAAATCGAAGTTTTTGCTCGGGAATGTGACGCCGAGAAGGTTGTGCTGTTTGGTTCTCGTGCTCGAGGCGACAACTTACCCAAGAGCGATATTGACATCGCCGTAGCAGGTTGTCGGGATTTCGGCCGTTTCTCATATTTGATCGAGGAGCGTCTTGATACTCTTTTAGATGTAGATGTCGTCAATCTCGACGAGTCCTTGTCGCAGCAATTGCTCGATGAAATTGCCAGGGATGGTGTGATTCTGTATGAAAAAATATGAGAACTTTGCCAGTGCCTTGGCGAATCTTGAGGATGCGCCCAATCAGGATCTCAACAATGATTTTGTTCAGAGTGGATTGATTAATAAGTTCAATCTTCAATTTGAACTGAGCTGGAAGCTCCTTAAGCGTCTGCTCGAGTATGAGGGTGCCACGCTTGCCGCGTCGGGGTCTCCTCGTGCCATCTTGAAGGAGTCGTACCGATTCTATGACTTTATTGATGAGGCGGCCTGGCTAGATATGCTCAGAGACCGCAATACGAACGTCCATATCTATGACAACAAGCTCGCTCAAGATTTGATTCAGCGCATCTTGAACGTCTATATTCCCGCTTTCTGTCAGTTGAGGGACGGGCTGATGGAGCGATACGGCGAGCTTCTGATGGCGCCCGACGACCAGTTTGTTTAATTCCTTAAGATTTCGCGGAAGGTTGTTGCCGTTTACCGAGGGGTTGTTGTGCAACAACGGGCGAGCTGCAATACTTACTCTTATCTTTGCAAACTGCACTTTAACTACACCAATGCAGGGAGGATCTTATGCAGCCCAAGCATTCTGCTATTGTCGCGGGCCTGACGCTGGCGCTTTCGTTTGGCGCCGTTTCCGCGCCGGCACCCGCCGCTGCCGAGGAGCCCACGCCGGGCGTTGCCTCGGATGCCACCGATATCGATAAGGGTCTCTACACCCAGCAGTCCTTCTCGGGCGTGCTGAGGTCGGTCCAGGGCGTTTCGTTTGTCAACGTGACTCCCGAGATGAAGTACTTTACCAAGTACGAGAGCCATGGCAACTACAACCAGGGCTTTTCGTACGGTGACGGCTATAACGCACTGGGCTACTATCAGTTTGATCGCCGCTGGTCGCTCATTCCGTTTATGAAGCAGGTCTACAACTACAGCCCCGAAAAATACAGCATGCTCAAGGATGCGATTGATCGCGGCAGCGAGATTTCCAACACGAGCAATGCCATGTACGAGAACGGTCAGCTCACCGAGTTGGGCCATATCGCTCAGGATGCCTTCCAAGGTGCGTACAACACCGATCCTGTTGAGTTCTCAGCACTTCAAGATGCCTATGCGTTCAACTCGTACTATGCGGTGACCGAGGCGTGGCTCAAGAGCGGCCTTGGTATTGATATTTCGGGCCGTGCCGATTGCGTCAAGGGCATGGTGTGGAGCATCACCAACATGTGTGGCACCGGTGGCTGCAGGGACTTCTTCCGCTGGGCGAATCTTTCTAATGATATGACTGACCGTGAGTTTGTGACGGCGCTCTCCAATAGCGTGGTCAACAATGTCGCCACCAAGTATTCGAGCCAGCCCCAGTATCATGAGGGCTGGAAGAACCGTTATAAGAATGAGCTGAAGGACTGCTTGGTTTATATCGCTGAGGACGAGGCTGCCGCCGCGACGCCCGTGCAGCCCGAGCCCACACCGGCGCCCTCTCCGACACCTGATTCGAATGACGACTCGAGTGACGATGCCAACGATGACAGGATGGATGCGCCCTCGACCGATGCTGACGGTAATGGCTCTGCTGGTGGCACTACCAACGACGGCTCTACCTCGAACGGCTCCAATTCGAACGGCTCTGCTGCGGGCGATTCGCCTTCAAGCTCTGCCGGCAATACGGACAGCGACGCTTCTGGTTCGACCGACGCTGACACCTCTAACTCATCTACCGGCTCGAGCGATTCGTCCGTTGACACCGGCTCTAACAACGGCTCCGGCTCTGACGCAACCCCTGATTCCGATGCTTCCAAGGGCGACTCGAATAAGGCGCCGGACGCTCCCGTTGCTTCGCCGGACAAGAAGCCTTCTTTCTCCGTGCAGCTTGGTTCTACGCTGGGCTCTTCGCTGATGGCTGGCGTCAATAACGGCTCGACCCAGAACAAGGACAACTCTGATCAGGTTTCCACGGAAAAGACCGAAGCCGCAAAGGGCGACTCCAAGGACAAGGCTTCCGAGAAGAATGAATCCGATAAGGGTCCTAGCTCTGATGAGAAGGACGAGGGTAAGAAGTCTGAATCTGAGGAGAAGGACAAGAGCAAAACCGAGGGCGAAAAGAAAAAGACCGAGGACGAAAAGAAACAGTCCGAAGACGACGACAAGAACGGTGCTGACAACCAGAATCAGGAGCAAAATGACTCCAAAACGGTGACCACCACGACCACGACGACTACAGCTACCAAGTCCTCGGGCGGCAACATGCCCAAGACGGGCGATCTGATTGTGATGGCGAGCCTTGCCAGCGCGAGCTTGGCCACACTGGGCGCTACGTCTATCGTAAGTGGTAAGCATAAGCTCGATCAGCAGAAGAAGGCTTCTGGGGAGGACGGCTCGGAGGAGTAGCCTCTCGGTTGCCAGATAACTAAAGAATCGGGACGGGGTCCGGTGCGAATGCGTCGGGCCCCGTTTTGTTGTGCAACGATTAGTTGTGCCCCCTCACACCTCTTGTTGCTACCGTTGCCCGATATGTTTGCGCGGCGATATCGGTACATGCGATGCGGTCATTACAATTGGCATCGTGTTGCGATTTAGGGGGAACGTTTTGGTGTCTGAACAGGCAAATAATGGTTGTGCTGCCGGCTTTGGCGTGCGTTTGATCGGCTGTGCCGACGATGCGGCTTTGCCCATTGGCGTGCGCGACTATGCGGAGGCTCTTGGTTGCTGCACGCTGGTCGACAAGACCATGTTTATTGCCGATGTGTTGAACTGCGACGCGTCCGTTGTGGTGTGCTGTCGACCCGAGGGTTTTGGCAAGAGCATGAACTTGTCGATGCTCAGGGCTTTTCTGGAGCGTCCAGCGGTCGGTCGCGCTGGTCAGCTTTTGTTTGGCGATGCTCAGATTTGGGATGCGGACGGCGGACGTTATCGGGATGAGTACGCTTGCTATCCGGTGATATCGCTGGACTTTTCTGGCGCTGCGAGGCGTGGCGCCGCTGTTGCCGGCGTCGTGCGCGATGCCCTTTCGGGCGAGTGCGCTCGCTTGTTGGCGCTCTTGGAGGCCCCGGATTTAGCTCGAGATAAGGTGCGTCACATCGAACGTGTTGCGCGTGGCGCGGCGAGCGAGGACGAGGCCGCCTCGGTGCTTGGCGTGCTCATTGAGTTGCTGGAGATTGCCTGCGATGAGCAAGTTGTATTGCTCGTTGATGGGTACGACGCGGCGTGGTTGGGCCGTGCGAGCGCAAGGGGCGCTTCCGGCGCCGATCCGGCAGGGCTACTTGACCGTGTGCTGTTTGACGCCATTGCTGCCGCGGGCCATTCGCTACGCTTTGCATGTCTGATGGGGGAGTGTCCCGGCCCTGCCGAAGCGGCGCTTTCTTTGCACGGCTGCTCGTATTATCTGACGACGCCGCTTTCGACGTGGTGTGACCGTTGGTTCGGCTTTTCGGATGCCGAGGTCCAGGCTCTGTTGAATCATGCTGGGCGCGAGGAATACCTTGATGATGCGCGTGAATGGCTCGAGGGATATCGGTTTGGTAGGGATTATTGCTCGAATCCAGCGCGTGTGATCGGTTTTCTGGACCGAGGCTGCACGGCGCCCGTGCGTGCCGATCTGTATGGATATGCCGATTGCCTGAGTAAGGTAGTTGCCGGGTGGAATCTCGACCGCCTTTCGGTCTTGTTCGATTTGCTCGAGGCCCATGGGTGCGCTGAGGTCCCGCTTTGTTTGGGCACTGCAGAGCCAGATGTCTCGCCTGACGATGGCATGTGGACAGCGCTATATCTGTCCGGTTTCCTGACGACGGATATGACTGAGGAGCCAGAGCATGGCGATCGCCTCCGTGCTTTGCGATTGCCCAATAAAGAGCTTCGCCAGGCCTTGCGTCTAGTGATTGTTGAGTGGTTTGAGTGCGCTGCCGAAGACATTCGAGACGTCGATGCGTTTCGCGACGGGCTGTGCCGTGGGAACGAGGATACCGTGAAGCGGGCGCTAAGCCGCATCCTGGGGGATGCGGGAATCGGTGAGACCGACCCAGATAAGCCGCTGCCATATCATCTGCTCTTGCAGGGGCTCTGCTTTGGCTTGCCGGGCTATGCCAATCCTGCTTCGAGGCGAAAGTGTGGCGCGGGTCGCTGGGACATCCAGGTTTTTCCTACGGGCGCTGTGTTCGACATAGCCGATACGATTGGCATGCTGGACGAGCGCCCGCTTATAACGATCAATATGATGTATGACCCCGATGTGGATGCGCTGGGGTTGGAATTGCTGGCCGTGCAGTCGCTACTCGACATAGAGCGCGATGGCATCGACGAAATCCGTGTACCGCGCCCCGGCGTGGGTCGCATGCGCTGGGGGTTCGGTTTTGATGGGCAGCATGTGGCTACGGTGTGCCAGCGGCTTTAAGCGCCGAGATGTTTCCGGCTTCCGTTACTCGGTATCCTTCATGGGCGGCATGGGCTTCCAGTCGGGATCCTTGATGATCTTGCGGGCATCCTTCATGCCGCGGCGCAGCGCCGGAATGCCGGTCTTAAAGCATTTGTCGACCGCGGCCAGGCGAATGAATTCCTTGCAGAAGGTTGCGGCATTGCCCAAGCGGAACAGCATGGGGTGGTAGTCACCGTAGATCTGCATATAGCGAGCGAGGAAGCCTCGGTTGCGCATGATGTAGTAGCGGTTGGTGTCGCTCGTGGAGTTGAGCTGTCGTTTGCCGGCGATGTCCCAGTTAGAGACGGCGCGGGCGCGCTTGAGCACCACGTCGGCAACAACGGCGGCGGGGAAGTGCTGGCTGGCCACGTAGCCATAGCAGGCATCGTCGCCGTAGATAAAGAAGCGCGCGTCGGGCAGGCCAATCTTGTCGACCACGCGGCGCGAGAACATGCCGCCCTCAAAGCACAGCTGGTTCATGGCGCGATAACCCTCTGGACCCAAGTCCCACTTGGCGACTGGGTTGGGAATGCCGAGCGAAAGGATGAGCTGGTACTGCCAAAAGAAGGCGCCGCCGTCAAAGTCCAGGCGCGAACCCTGGATGACGTCGTAGCGGTCGGTCCACTTGGCCAAGCGCTCGATGCCTTCGGGGATGACGAGCACGTCGTCGTCCATCACCCAGAACCACTGGGCGCCCAGGTCGTAGGCGCATTTAGTGCCGGCGGAGAAGCCGCCCGCACCGCCGCCGTTTTCGAGCTGCGGGGCGTAGATGACACGGTCGGTGCCGCCCTGCGCGTCAGGCTGCTCGGTGTCGATGCCCCACAGGTTGGCCAGGCGCTCGTTGAATGCGGTGCACATGGCCTCGGTCTCGCGCGAATTCTCGTTATCGACAATCACGATGCGCCAGGGCGTTGCCGTGAGCTCGGTCATGGAGTCGAACAAGTTGGCCAGGAGTTCCTGGCGCTTGTACGTAACGACGACGATGGCGAGCTTATCGATGGGGGCGGGGAGGGTTGAAGGCTGTCTCTTATACACATCTGACGCTGCCGACGAAG
>CABSNL010000083.1 GCA_902479095.1 uncultured Collinsella sp.
GCGGCTGAAGGCCCAGCGCACAATCTTGCTCTTGGCGAACTCGGACTTAAAGATGGGACGAATGCGGCGCCCCCCAAAGAACAGCGCCGTCTCCACGGCCAAAAGCTCGGCCATCGAGGTGTGGTTGCAGATGATCACGCTGCCGCGGCCTTCTTGGCGCTCAAACAGTAGGTCGGCGTCCTCTACCTTCCAGCGCCACATGAGCTTGGAGAAGGCCCAAAGGATTGCCATGACCACGACGACGGTGCCGCGGATGAGCGCTGGAAACTCTGCATAAGGAGCGTTGTAATAATCCTCGGGCGTCTGCTTAAACAGGCGCATGGGCTACCTCCTTTGGTTGATGAGGTCTTCGATAATGCGGACGACCTCGTCGATGGTGTGGGCGGTGGAGTCGACGTGTACGGCGTCCTCGGCGGGCACGAGCGGGGCGACCTCGCGACTGCTGTCGAGCTTGTCGCGCTGCTTAAGGGCGTCGAGCGTCTCGTCGACCTCGGCTTCGAGCTGCTCGGTCGTGAGCGGCTGGGCGTCGTTTTGGTGACGCTGCAGTACGCGGCGGCGGGCGCGCTCACGCGGGTCGGCGGTTAGGAAGACCTTGACCTGCGCGTTGGGGAACGCGACGGTTCCGATGTCGCGACCCTCGGCGACGATATCGCGGTCCTCGGCGGCGCGGCGCTGGTGGATGAGCATGGCGGCGCGCACGCCCGGATAGGCCGAGACCTTGGACACGTTGGCGTCGACCTGCGGGGTGCGGATGGCGGCCGAAGCGTCCTGGCCGTCAATGGTCAGGCGCGTATCCTCGCCGGTGCCGTTGGTAAAGCGAATTTCGATCTGCTCGGCGAGGGCATCGATGGCTGCCTCGTCATCCAGGTCGATGCCGCGGTCGAGCGCGGCGAAGGTGACGGCGCGGTACATGGCGCCCGTGTCGAGCTTGTTAAAGCCCAGCTGGCGGGCGATCTCCTTGGCGATGGTGGACTTGCCGGATCCGGCGGGGCCGTCGATGGCGACGATCATGCAATGCTTCCTTTCGATGATTGACGTGCTGGTATGGTTCGCGGGCGTTGGGGCGCGGCGGGTTGCCTAGCCCGTGTAGCGCTCGCGGTAGGTGTTGCGCTTGGGTGCGGAGCCGTGGCTGCCGTGGTGACGCGTGCGGCTGGCGAGGGTTTCCTGAGGCTTGCCACCGCGTTTGGCGCTCGCCTGCTTGGGTGGGATACCGCCGGCCTTGAGGATCTGCACCTCGCGGTCGGTGAGCTCGCGCCACGAGCCCTTGGCCACATCCTTGAGCTCCAGGCCGGCAAAGTTACAGCGATGCAGGCGGATCACCGGGTGGTGGATCTTGCTCAGCATGCGCTTGACCTGGTTCTTGCGGCCTTCGCGGATGATGACCTCCACGGCGGTGGTGCCGGGCTTAACGCCTTGCGGAGCCACCGCATCGGCCTCGCGGGCGTTAATGACGCGGCAGATTGCCGGCTGGCATAAGCCGTCGTCGAGCTCGATGCCGCGGCGGAGTGGTTCCAAGTCGCGATCGGTCAGGTGGCCGTCCACCAGCGCTTGGTAGGTCTTGTAGACGTGCTTGCTGGGGTGCAGTAGGTCTTGCGACAGGTCGCCGTCGGTGGTAAAGAGCAAAAGGCCCGTGGTGTCGCGGTCCAGGCGACCCACCGGGAAGAGCCCCGGAAAGCGGTCGCGCGGGACCAGGTCGGCCACGCAAGGGCGCCCCTGCGGGTCGCTCATGGTGGTGAGGTAGCCGGTCGGCTTGTAGAGCATCAGGTACACGGCGCCCTGGTTGAGCTTGACGGGCATGCCGTCGACCTCGATATGGTCGCGGTCGACGTCGACCTTGGTGCCCAGCTCGGTCGCGACCTCGCCGTTGACGGTCACGCGTCCGGCGGTCATCAGGTCCTCCGACCCGCGGCGGCTCGCAACGCCCGCGCGCGCCAAAAAGCGCTGCAGGCGCATGGTGTGCGGGTAGACAGGCTGGGCGTCGGTTGCGGGCACTGCGTTGCCCATGGCGCGCGTCTCCCCTACTTCGTTAGTCCTCGTCATGCATATCCTCCGAGGTCTCGTCGACGACCAGGGTCTCAAAGTCCTCGACTGCCTCAACATCTTCAACATCGGTATCGAGCAGTTCGCGCTCTTCGTCCAGATCTTCGGCCTGCTCCTCGAGCGTGGACTGAATGCTGCGGCCGCTCAGGCGCTCACGGATAAACTGGCGCGACTGCTCGTCGGGGGCAAACTGCTCCAGATCGGGCAGGTCGCGGGTGGAGCGCAGGCCGAACTTTTCCAAGAAGGCGTTGGTCGTGCCGTAGATGATGGCCTGACCGCGCTGGGGGTCGCGGCCGAGCTCGCGCACCAGGCCCTTGTCCACGAGCGACGCGATGACGCCGTCAGAATTGACGCCGCGGATGCCCTTGACCACCTCGCGCGTCACGGGCTGGTGGTATGCGATGACGGCCAAGGTTTCGAGCGCCGCCTGCGACAGCTTTTGCGTGTCCCAGCTCAACACATAGGCCTCGACCACGTCGTGGTAGGCGGGGTGCGTAAACAGGCGCCAGCCGCCGGCGACCTCGCGCAGCTGAAAGCCGCGGTTGGCCTCCTCGTACTCAACCTTGAGCTCGGCGAGCAGCGACGCGCACTCGCCGGGGGCGATATCCAGTGCGCCGGCCAGCGCGGGCGCACTCACCGGGTCGCTCGATACCAGCAGCAGCGCCTCGAGGGCACCTTTGAGGCTGTTTGCCTCCAGCGTGGAAAGGGTTGACATGGTTGCGGCTCCTATTCGGTGAGCTCGGGGCCCTCGCCGGGCACGTATGCCTCGGCTCCCTCGACTCGTTTGATTTGAATGGTTCCAAAGATCTCGTCTTGGCTCAGCGTGAGCGAGCCGCGTTTGGCGAGCTCCAGCATGGCCAGGAAGGTGACGACGAGCTGCTCGGTGGTGGCGTCGCCGTCCAGCAGCTCGCGGAAGGTGCAGGTTTGGTGCGCCATGGTAAAGCGGTCGACTGAGGCCACGGTCAGGTCGAGCGGCACGCGATGCGGCGCCACGTGCTCGGCCTCCAGCAGGAAGGTCTGGCGCTTGCCGTCCAGGTCGGCGCAGATGACGGCGAGGCCGCGCAGGGTAATGCCGGCCAGGTAGTCGGGCATAAGGCCTAAAAACTCGGGGTCGGGGCCGGCTACGCGCGGATGCATGCGGCTTTCGGCCTGCATGCGAGCACCGAGGGCCGCCGCCGCGCCCTTAAACTGCTTGTAGGCAATCAGGCGCTGGATCAGGACCTCGCGAAGGGCGTCGCCGTCGAGCGTACTGAGCTCCTCGAGGTCTTCGTCGAACTCGTCATCGTCGTCATCGACTTTGCGCGGGGCCTCCTGCGGCACCAAGGAGGCGGCCTTGATGTCCAAAAGTGTTGCCGCGACCAGCAAAAAGTCGCTCGCCACGTCCAGGTCCAGCGCCTCGATGCGCTCGGCCTCGGCAAGGTATTGCTCGGCCACCTCGCTGATTGAGATGGCGCCGATATCTACTTTTTGGCGGGTTACCAGCTGCAGCAGCAGGTCGAACGGTCCGCTGTAGACCTGCGTCGACACGCGATACGACATCTTCGACCTCCTTTGACGGCGCCTTCGCGGCGCGGTTTGGGTGCATGTTGCGACCGTTTTGCACGGTCGACCTGTAAGTTTACCTTAGATGCCGGCGATTGCGAAGTTGAGCAGCTGTTCAGCAAGCGGATACACGGTAACGTCGAAATAGCGGCCGATCACATCGATGCCGGTCCACATGGGCAGCAGGTACAGCACCAGGATGAGGATGGGCATAGCATATTGCTGCAGGCGGTAGTAGTTGGCGAGCGCCTTGCCTTTAAGGAACGGCACAATGATCGAAGAGCCGTCGAGCGGCGGGATCGGGATGAGGTTAAAAAACGCAAGCGACATGTTGACCACGATAAACGTGGCACCGAAGTTCATGATCTGCGCTGCCACGGCAAAGGACATGTTGGTGTAGAGGTTGCCGTATGCGGTGTGCATGAGGGCGGCCGCAAGGCATGCCAGCGCGATGTTCGAAGCGGGGCCGGCTGCGCTCACCAGGACCTCATCGCGCTTGGGGTGCTTGAGGTTGTTGAGATAGACGGGCACCGGCTTGGCAAAGGCGAACACCGGGCCGCCGGCAGCGAGCATGAGCAGCGGCAGGATGATGGTGCCAAACGGGTCGATGTGGTTAAGCGGGTTAAGCGAGACGCGGCCGCGCGATCGGGCCGTCTTATCGCCGAGTGCCCAGGCCGCGGCGGCGTGCGCACTCTCGTGGATCACGATACCCACGATGACGGCGACGGCGCTGGCGAGAAGGCTCATGATGTAGCTGCTGGACATGGCGCTCCCCTAGCGGACGCGACGCGAGGCGCGCGTGAGCAGGTAGTCGGCCACAAACAGGATGACGGCCACGATGGCGTAATCCAGGCGGAAGACGCCGCCAAAGGGAGAGGTGATGACGCCGTAGCCGGCGATGGCGCTCGGCAGCGCGCGCGAAAGCTCAACGACAAAGCCAACGATCTGCAGCTTGGCGGTGAGGCCGCTAAAGCACAGCAGCACGGTCATCGCGCTCATAAAGATGCCGCAGATGCGACAGGCGATGGCGATGATGCTCATCGCCACGGCAGCGGCCTTACGAGAGTTCACGCGCGGTCTCCTCTTCGATCTGGGTGGAAAGTTCCAGCCATTCGTCCTCGAGCTTGGGCAGCTCTTGCTTAAGGCCGTTATATTCCCCCAGCGCGGCGTTGAACTTGTCCTGATCGGCATAAAGCTCTTCGCTTGCCATCAATTCCATAAGCTCGTCATAGCGGGCGCGCTTTTTGTCGAGCTCCGTCTCGATCTTCTTGAGCTGGTTGCGCACGCCCTTGAGTTTTTTGTTGAGCGCAGCGCGGGCCTGGGCCTCGGCACGCTTTTGCTCCTTGGTCTTTTTGCCCTCGGCAGGCTTGGAAGCGGTGGCGGGGGTGTCGGGCTGGGCCGCGGTGACCTTAGCGGACTTGGTCGCGGCCGGTGCACTCTCCCCTACCGCCTCGGCGGCGGCGCGGGCTGCGAGGTCCTCGCGCTTGTAGAGGTAGTAGTCGTAGTCTCCGTCGTAGACCGTGACCTTGCCATCGCGGATGTCAATGATGCGGTTGGCCACAGCGCGTACCAGGTGCTCGTCGTGGCTGATCAGCACGATGGTGCCGGGGAAGTTCTGCAGGGCGTTCTCGAGCATGTCCACCGAGTCGATGTCCAGGTGGTTGGTGGGCTCGTCCAGGCACAGGAGCGCCTCGGGGGCCACGAGCATTTTGGCAAGCGCCAGGCGTGCCTTTTCGCCGCCGGAGAGGACGCGTACCTGCTTTTCGATTGCGTCGTTGTCGCTAAACAGGAAGGCGCCCAGCAGGCTGCGCTGCTGCGGCACGGTCCATTTGGGCGTAACGGTGTCGATCTCTTGTAGGACAGTGTTGGACTCGGTCATGCCCTCGAGCGCGTGCTGGGCGTAATAGGCCACGCCCACGTTGGTGCCCAGATCGCGGGTGCCGGTGGTGGGCGGCTCCAGGCCGGCGAGGATCTTCATGAGCGTGGACTTGCCGGCGCCGTTGGGGCCGACGAGCGCCACGTGCTCGCCGCGGTAGAGCTTGAGGTCGATATCGCTGTAGATGTGTTTGTTGCCGTAAGACTTGGACACGCCCTCCAGACCCACGACCATGTCGCCCGAGCGCGGCGGATCGGGGAACTTAAAGTCGATGTGCTTGTGGCCCTCGGGCAGGATGACGAGCTCCTTTTTGATCTGCTCGATCTTTCGGATGCGCTCCTGAGCCTGGGCAGCCTTGGTGGGCTTGTAGCGGAACTTGTCGACGAAGACCTGCATGTGGGCGATGTCGCGCTCCTGGGCGGCTCGCTTGGCGCGCATCTGCTCCAGGTTGTCCTCGCGCTGCTTAAGGTAGCTGCTGTAGTTGCCAGTGTAGGTGGTCACGCGACGGTTTTCGAGAGCGGCGACGTGGTCGACGCAGGCGTCCATGAAGGCGCGGTCGTGGCTGACGATGAGGACGGCGCCGTCGTAGTTCGCGATAAAGCCGCGCAGCCACTGGACGCTTTCGAGGTCCAGGTGGTTGGTGGGCTCGTCCAGTAGCAGCAGGTCGGGGTGGCGCAGGAAGAGCTTGGCCAGCGCGATGCGCATCTGCCAGCCGCCCGAGAACTCGGAGCACGGGCGCTCAAAGTCGGTGACCTTAAAGCCCAGGCCGGACAGGATCTTGCGCGCGTTGCTCTCGAGCTCGTAGCCGCCCAGGTGCTCAAAGCGGTCCTGGACCTGGCCGTACTCGTTGAGAAGCGCATCGACGTCCTTGCCCTGCTCGGAGAGCTCGGTGATCTGAGCCTGCAGCTCGTTGGCGCGCTCGCCCATGCGGCGAATTTCCTTGGCGGCCGCCATTACCTCGGCAAGGATGGTGGTGTCCTTGTGCTCCAGGTTGGTTTCTTGCTCTAGATAGCCTACCTGGCAGTCCTTGGCGTACTGGACCTGGCCGGCGTCGGGGCTGTCGATGCCCATGATGATTTTGAGCATGGTGGTTTTGCCGGCGCCGTTGGGTCCCACGAGCGCGAAGCGCTCGCCGGGGTTGATCTGGAAGGACGCGCCGCTAAAGAGGACGTGCGCGCCGAAGCTTTTTTCGATCTTGTCGACCAGGAGGATCATGGTGCCGCCTTTGACCTTGTGTTCCTATATGAAAAAAGGCCCCAACTTACGTTGGAGCCTCATTCAATGCTCGGGTGGAGACGAGGGGGATCGAACCCCTGACC
>CABSNL010000084.1 GCA_902479095.1 uncultured Collinsella sp.
AGAGACAGGTGCCCAGGCTATCCCGCCACGCGCGCTTACGTTGAGCGTGCCGTCGAGCTGTCGAGCATGTGGGCCGAGCGCTGCTACAAGGCGCACACCCGCGATGACCAGGCACTCTTTGGCATCGTCCAGGGCGGCATGCACCTAGATCTGCGCCTGCGCTCGCTGCGCCATCTGGAGGAGTGCGGCGACTTCCCTGGTTACGGCATCGGCGGCTACTCGGTGGGCGAGGACCACGAGACCATGTTCGAGACTCTGGCACCGCTCGTAAGCGAGTACATGCCCAAGCACAAGCCGCGCTACCTGATGGGCGTCGGCAACCCCACCACCCTCGTGCGCGGTGTGGGTGTGGGCATCGACATGTTCGACTGTGTACTGCCGACGCGCACTGGCCGCATGGGTACGGCGTTCTCCAGTGAAGGTCGCCTTAACTTCCGCAACGCGCGCTTTGCGCACGACGATGGTCCCATCGATCCCACCTGCACCTGCCCGGTGTGCACGGGCGGCTACAGCCGCGCGCTCATTCGCCACATGGTCACGCAGAAGGAGATGCTCGGCGGCATTCTGCTGTCGATGCACAACATCTACTACCTGCTCAACCTTATGCAGCGTGCTCGCCAGGCCATTATCGAGGGTCGCTATGGTGCATTCGTGAGCGATTGGATGAATAGCCCTGCCGCGGTGGATTACTAAGGGCGGCGCGGGCGCTTGCAGGCACTCGCGCGATGTCGAGACCGCGTGCCAATCGACCGCGCGCAGCCGTCGCCGGGCATCGCATTCGCCGGCGTCGGTTGCGCGACCGCTAACCGATAGCTTGCAAGCACTTGATACATCGTGGGTACCATACCGAATAGTTGATGTTCGGGCGGGTGTTTGGCGCATGGCGTCGACCCCGCCCGTTTTTCTTTTTCTCGATAGGAGTACCCATGATTAAGAACGAGAATGTCGAGGGCGAGCCTTCCTACGACGAGACGTACCGCCGCGGCCCCGTGGTCATGCGCGGCCCGATGATTCCTAAGGACAATACGTACGCTAACCTGCTGGCGCCCGAGGAGTCGACCGACTGGTTGCATGCCGATCCGTGGCGCGTACTGCGCATCCAGGCCGAGTTTGTCGACGGCTTTGGCGCGCTGGCCGAGCTCGGGCCTGCGGTGACCATCTTCGGTAGCGCCCGCACGCCCAAGACCGATCCGCTCTACAAGGCGGCGTGCACGGTCGGTCGCAAGATTGCCCAACGCGGCGTGGCGGTTATCACCGGTGGCGGCCCCGGCATCATGGAGGCGGCCAACAGGGGAGCGGCGAGCGCCAACGGCAAGTCGGTCGGCCTGGGTATCGAGCTTCCGCACGAGCAGGGGCTCAATAAATACGTGAACCTCGGCATGGACTTCCGTTACTTCTTTGTGCGCAAGACCATGTTCGTCAAATACAGCTCGGGCGCCATCGTGTTTCCCGGCGGGTTTGGCACGCTCGACGAGATGTTCGAGGTGCTCACGCTGGTGCAGACGCATAAGGTCAAGCGCATGCCGCTTGTACTGGTAGGCAGCGAGTACTGGCAGGGCCTATTCGACTGGCTTAACGGCCCGGTGATGGACGCCGGTATGATTAGCCCGCTCGATCCGGAGCTGGTGCACATCACCGACGACCTCAACGAAGCCGTCGACATTGCGCTCGGCGGGCTGATGTAGAGCAATCGTGCCCACCGCGACATGGATATGCATGGCAATCTGATGCTATCTAACGTCAGTTTGCCATCTAAACTGGGTATACTGATGTAAAAGATGAGGCGAGGAGGTCGCGTATGTCTACTGCAACGGTTAAGCCCACGACGGTTCGCATCGAAGAGGGGCTCAAGGAACAGGCGACTGAGTTCTTGGACTCAGTTGGCTTGAGTCTCAATTCGTATCTCAACCTTGCTGTTCGGCAGCTGGTAAATCAGCGAAAGATTCCTTTTGAGATTGTAGGAAGGGCGGAGGTGCCCAACGAGGCGACGAGGCGTGCCATGGTAATCGCCGAGGCTCATGAGTTGGGGATTTTGCCGGACGATAGCCCGTCATTCAACGACGCTGATGAGCTTATGTCATTTCTTGATGAGGAATAGCGATGTTCGAGATCAAAGTCGAGGCTCAATTTAAGGCGGACTACAAACGAACGATGCGCATGCATCCGCAGCTAAAGAGTGAGTTTAAAGCGGCGGTTGCAGAGCTTGTGGCTCATGGGTCGCTTCCGGCGGAGTACGGCGCCCACGAGCTCTCAAACCCGGGCGGCAATTACAACGGCCACATCGATTTCCACCTATCCGATGGCTTGGTCGATGTGGTCGTTCTGTACTTGCCGCATAAGACTAATCCTGTGATCCGACTGGTCAGAATGGGCTCGCATCAAGAACTGTTCCAGGGCCCACTGAGCTAGCCACTCGCTTTTAACTTGCGGTGAAATTGGGGCTGATTGGCGGCTGATACGCCAAAAAACAGTCCCTATTCCACCGCAAGTGGTGGGGATGTCCTGCCTGTTGACGTGGCATCTGGCTTTCCCTTGTGGTTGATTTCGTCTAAGAGCTCCGCTGCGATCTCGCTGTTTTTGAACCTGATGCTGCAGTCTTCTTTCTTGGGGAAAGCTAGTAGCGGGATCGTTCCGTACCAGATAGTTTCTTCGTCAATTATCGCTGCACACAAACGTCCTTCTGCTCTAATGGCATGCTCGACGTTCATTTCTGCCAAAGTCTCGCTTGCATCTTCGCGCGGAGTCGAGGCAATGAAAAACTCAAGAGCAATCCCTCGGGCAGTGGCACCTTTGATTGCATCGCCGAGCTTTGCGAGGCAGGCGGCGGATGCGTAGGGCGCGGCAATGAAGATGCTCTTGGCGGCGCCAACGATGTCTTCAACCAGAGTCTCTACGGCATTAGCCGGTTCTATGAGAATGTTTTGATCGGACTGCTCGCTGCCTCCGGTCACGTAGACTTCGTACCCGAGCTTGGCGTAGGTCTTGAGTCTCTTCTGGTACATGCGGGCGAGCATGGGTATAGATAAATCAACGTAGTCGAATATCTCAACCCGTCGCTTGCCCTCGTGGCTTCTATGGAGCCTGCCCGCCTGCTGCGTGATGCTGCCGTCCCACGATATCGGCGTGGCAATGAGTAGAGTGTCAAGGTAGGACAGATCGAAGCCCTCGCCCAAAAGGCTTTCGGTGGCGACGATGATTCGATGTTCATGCTCGAAGCGGGGAAGACTGCTCAGTATCGTTTTTCTTTCTTTGGCGTCGATTTCCCCGGTCAGGAGAACGGGTTCGTGTCCTTGGTTTTTGAGCATCCCGAACAGCTCATCGGCATGCTTTTTCCTTTTAGTCAGCACGAGCGGATGCCGGCCGTTTGACGCAGCTTCAATAGCGTCGTTGACAATCAATTCGTTTCTAGCTGCATGCGTGCACAGCAGGTCGAGAATCTGATTAAAGTTTGCACCTGGCTCGTAGGCGGGTAGTCGAATTCCAGTAAAACGAGGCCGTACGATGCGCTGGATGCCCTGCTGAATCGCTTGCGCTTTTGGATCGATAACATAACGGAGCGGGCCGCAGAGCATGGAGAGCGCCCGCGTAAGGCCGTCGGATCGTTCGGGCGTCGCAGAAAGGCCGTATACGTATTTGGCCGGGGCGGACTTGAGAATAAGCTCGAGCTGTGGTGCGGCGGCATGGTGGCATTCGTCGCAGATAATGAGGCCGTAATTACGAACAAGGCCCTTAACTATCGGCTCTCCGGTTTGGCGGTCTTTGCCAGATAACGACTGGAACGAAGCAATGTCGACGAGGCCGCTTACGGCCATTTTGCCTCCTCCTATTTGTCCGATGACCGGAGGCTGCCTTTTGCTGATTCGTCCTTTTGGGGTTCGGACGGGCTCCCTGTTGTCCGTAATGTCGATAAATCGCTCGAGCTGGGATTTCCATTGGGTTATGAGTGCGGTTTTGGGAACGATGACGAGCGTTGGAAGACCAATGGATGCAATAAGATAAGCTCCGACGACTGTTTTACCGAAGCCTGTCGGCGCGGACATGATTCCGTCTTCGTATATGAGCATCTGATCAGCGGCGATTTGCTGCTCAGGGCGAAGGACCCCTTTAAATGCCATAACAATCGGATTACCCGATTTGCGCTCGTCTGAATAGTGGGCGGTAACGCCGGTCTCTTGAACTAGCTGCTCAAGTTGAGTTTTGCAGCCCCGGGGAATTGCAACATGACCATCTCTCAGTTCGCTAAGGTCTATGAGTCGCGGTTTGCCGAATACTGATTGATGCATGGACTGCGCGCGATAGAATGCCGGATTGGCAAATGTCGCAAGTCCGCGGATTTCCATTTGAGCTGCTGGACTCAGAGACTTCTCGGGGATGTACAGCATATCGGCTTGAATAACGGGCAGCGATGAGGGAAAGTCCCGCGATGTGAGTGGTAGTCGCTTTCGTGGTCTTTGGGCATACCGTTTGCCCTTGTTTGCCACCGTAGTTGTTGCTGGTCCGTGTGGGTTGTCCCCTGGGGCCTCAATCAGATCTTGCACCGTCGAGCGCGGAATCAGCTGGACTTGTGATAGATAGAGCCATTGGTCGGGAAAGGGCTTGAATTGTTCGTCTACAAATACACTGTTTCCTTCACGTTGCGCCTTGCCTTGAAAGGGGAGTGCGATGAGGTTTCCGAAGCCTCCATCGGGAATAGTGGCCTGAGCGGGTAGCATTCGATCAAAGGCCTCGAACGTGATTGTCTTATTATGCGCCGCAGCTTCGGTTATGAGGCAACTTCCAAACTCTCGAGCAGCCTTTGCGCTGATTGGCTCGAGGAAGAAAAACCAGATGTGGGCGCCGTAGCCGGACCTTGAGCGCTCAACGGCGGCGTTAATGCCCCGTCGTATTGCAACAAGCCGTACGGCATTTGTTGCCTCTTTCCAGTCCGCTTTGTCAAAATCGATGACGAGAACTTTCGTGTTGCAGTTCCTATCGAGAACATATTGCCCGAGGACATCGCGGAACCGGTCATCGTTGCCTTTAAAGTGAGCAATGATTGCGGCATCGCTTAATTCCGGGAAGACGCGATTGCTGCATTCTACGCATTTAACTCTTTGATGGGCTGCTTTGGGGCAAATTCCTGGCTCCCACTCATTAGCACAAGCAGGCGTATAGCCAATGCCCCCGTCCTTTCTGCGATATCCATGAGCGTAAACATCTTTGCGCCCGGTAAAGAGACTGCGAAAGAGCTCGAGTTTATCGCGTGCTGGGCTCGCGCTGGTGACGATGCCCTCGATTTGCGCTCGTTCATCGAACAAAGCGCCAGCTTCTTCCCACTCTTCTAGCGTTGCGTAGCGTACGTCTGAACCGTTGTTACAAATGACGATTTGTCGGTGTTGGTCCGATATATGTGTGATCGTCTGATCGTATTTAAATTGTGCGGTCCCAAAGAGGGCGTATTGATGCATGGCGTTGCCCATTTGAATGCCGTCCTTGTATTGGAGTTGTTGAGACGAGGGTACGGCATTACGGCTTTTTGGGATATGTAATTTCGATTCAAGTTTGCTAATGGCAAGGGATAATTCTGCGAGCGGCTTTCGGTCGATACCAAGGCGCGCGACGGCCCTTGATAATCAGGGTTTGCGGTCATATGGGTAGCCGGAGGCGTAAAGAGCGGACCTCATTCAGACCCGGTGGGCAAAAAATGGAAAATATGAGTACTGTTGCTCGGTTAGTCTCATATCATTTGAGAAGTATCTAAGACCAATTGACTGAGTTTTAGTATATTCACCCCCCCCTAAACACGACGATTCGGGGCTTTATGGAGCTTGAAATCGGTGGAAGCGGGCAATTTCAGCGAAATTTTGCTGTTACTAAATTTATGACAGTACTCATATTTGCCATTTTTTGCCCACCGGGTACTGCTAGGGGCTAGTCGAAGCTCACCCAAACAGCTGGGAATGCGCCGATCGTCAGCATATCTTGTATATGGATGGCTCAGCAAAAGAAGTTGCGGTGAAATAGGGATTGATTTGTGGCCATAAGCCAAAAACAGTCCCTATTTCACCGCAACTGATGTGGGCGTTCCTAGCGAGTTGGCTGGTAGCGGGGGCAGTAGCTGATGGCGATGGCGTCGACGCCTACATGGGTGGCGATGGTGCAGCCGATGGGGCCGGTGCCGGCATCTACGTAGTCCTGGCCTGCGAGCGCCTGGTTAACGAGCTCCTGCTCCTCAGCGGCGCCGGTCGTGAGTACGCGCACGCTGGAGCCCGGGTGTGCGGCCAAAAATGCGAGGCAATCTGCCATGGTGTTGGCGACGATGCGCTTGGCGCCGCGGCCCTTTTTGATGGCCTTGATCTCGCCCGATTTCCACTCCGGCGAAACGGCCAGGCGAATGTTGAGCATCTGCGTGAGCTGGCCGGCGAGCTTGGGCGCGCGGCCGTTCTTAACGAGGTTCTCGAGCGTGCGGGGAATCAGCAGCAGGTGGGCGTCGGGCAGCGTCGCGCGGATCTGTGCCTCGGTCTCGTCCAGGCTGCGGCCGTCCTCGCGCATGGCGAGCGCGTACTCCACCAGCAGGCCCTCGGC
>CABSNL010000085.1 GCA_902479095.1 uncultured Collinsella sp.
GCCCGCTTTGGGTCGTCGCGTGCTCGCTACAGAAAAGCTGATTAGAAGTTTGTGTGCCGCCCCTTTTGGGCGGCACGTTTTGTATAGGGATTGGGTTGCGGCCATTTGGTTGACGGGGCTTGCTCCGGGTTGGGGCGGCGCCGTTGTTTAGGGGGTACACTGGGTGGCGACTTTTAGTTTATCTACTACCTGATGGGGTGTTTTTTATGGGCAAGAAGTCTCGGGCTCGGGTTGCTGCGGCGGGAACTCGCAAGGATCCTGGTCGTCGGGTTGCCGAGGGTAAAAAGGCCGATCGTGCCGAGAAGGACAAGAAAGTCGGCGCGCATGCTCATCCTGAGTGGGCGCCTCATTGGAATTCGGCTAGTGAGGATTTGACTGCCAAGTTGTTTACTCTGGTCGAGGTAATTTTGGGCGTGGTGCCCCTTGTGGTTATCGGTTTATTCTTGGCTTCGAAGGACGCCACGAGTGTCGATAAACTCACCGAGGTCTTTTCGCAGGACCCCTCGATGGTGGTCTCGTTTATTTCTGCGTGCTTGCAGCCGTTTGTGGCGTACATGCTGTATATGGTCTACCGCAAATACTGCGAGGGTGATGCGGGCTTTGCCGCCGGTAACCTGATCGGTCTTTTGTGCTCCGAGATCCTACTGCTCAATATCCCGGGCGTCATCGGTATGGGCATCTTGCTGTGGCGTGTTTGGCGCAACGTTGCCCCGCACTTCGAGAGCTGGTTGTTTGAGCGTCGCTTTGCGGGCGTGGTGGCCGATATTGCGGGCTCGCTCGTGATTCTAGCCTTGGCGTTTCTGTGCGCCACCGCCGCCCGCGGTCTCGCGGGCATGTAGTCTGTTCTCACCGACCACGGGGCGCAGGGCGGGGAAACCTTCCCCTCTCGCTCACGGCTTCGCAGGGTCGCGCGAGGCAAAGGTTTCCCCGCCCTGCGCTCCGGCGTTGGGTCGTCGCATGCTCGTTACAGAAAAGCTGATAATAAGTTTGTGTGCCGCCCCTTTGGGGCGGCACTTTTTGTGTGGGGTCCCGGTCTCCACAATTATCGTCAAGCTTTTGGTTAGATTTTGGTCAGTTGGCGTAAGGGTGGAAGGCCGAAAGATTGCTGGCGAAAAAAGCTCAGAGAAAGTGCTGGTAGGGGAGTTGTTGAGCTTTTCGACAGCTTTTGAGCAAAAGAAACTTTGTGGCTATTGCCGGCGATTGCGTTGTCGCGGTCATGGCGGTGCGGGATGCTGGTCGTAAGCGTCGAATGCTCCGACTTTGGAGGCCAACATGGACCTGTTTCTTGAGACTCCGCAGCAACAAGCTGAGCGCATGCTGCGTCAGCAGCAACGACTCATGGAGATGCAAATGCAAGGGGCGGCAGCCCAGCCCTTTGCGCAAAATGTCGTGCCCGCTGCTGTACCTGCAGCTGTGCCCTGGTGCGAATCGGCACCAGAGGCCTATTCCGTACAGCAAGATTCATATGCGCAGGAGCTCGCGTTCGACAAGCGTCGTGCGCGTCGTCGCCGCGTGGGCCAGCGCCTGCGCACCTTGGCGATGATCGTGCTCATCCCGTTAGGGCTTGTGGCCATCTTTCTGGCGTCGTATGCCCTCACGTGCATCCTCAACGGCGCATCGCCCAACGAGGTACTCCAACATCTAGCGGCTCTCGGCCAGCGCCTAGGCGATGTCGTAACAACCATTCGCGCCGGCTGGGAGAGCTAGCGTTTTAGCGTCCGCGGCTCTAAGAGAAATTTGTCTGCAAGGCAGTGGGTGATCCGTGCGTGTGGCGGGGTAAGATTGATCGCGGTTTTGATTGATGACCGATTGAGTCTGTTGGGCGGAGTCTATGTCTGCTATTGATATTGTGCTTGTTGTGATCGCCTTGGTGGCGGTGGGGGTTGCTGCGGCTTGCGCCCTCCAACTCAAGAGCCTGCGTGCCGAGTTGCGGGAGCGTGGCGACAGTAGCGCGGAAACGCTGGCAGCACTCGAGCAGGCCAACAACGCACTCGATGCCCTGAACGTCGCGCTGGCCGAAACTCGCCGCACGGCCAATGCCATCGCGCAGCAGCAGACGACAGATGCGGCCGTGGAGCAGCAACGTTACCTGGCCATCGCACGCGAGTTCTCGCAAGCTGGTGACCGGATGGATGACCTGCGCCGCGAGACGGCCCAACAGCTCGGCGCCAATCGCGAGGGCATCGAACAACGCCTGGACAAGGTGCGCGAGACGGTTGATGCTCAGCTGGGCGCCATCCGCAAAGACAACAACGTGCAGCTCGATCAGATGCGCGCGACGGTGGACGAGAAGCTCTCTCGCACGCTCAACGACCGACTGTCGGCATCGTTTAAGCAGGTGAGCGACCAGCTCGAGGCCGTGTACAAGGGCCTGGGCGATATGCAATCTATCGCCACCGGCGTTGGCGACCTTAAGCGCGTGCTGGGCAATGTAAAGGCGCGCGGCATTTTGGGCGAGGTGCAGCTGGGTGCGATCCTGGCGGACATCCTTACGCCCGACCAGTATCTGGAAAACGTCACCACCAAGCCCGGCGCCTCGGAGCGCGTTGAGTTTGCCGTCAAGCTGCCGGTAGACGAGGGCGATCCCGTGCTGCTGCCGATCGACTCCAAATTCCCGGGCGACGCGTACGAGCACCTGCTCGACGCGCAGGAGTCGGGTGACGCGGAGGCCGTCGCCGCAGCGCGCAAGACGCTCGATATGATGGTGAAGCGCGAGGCAAAGGACATCTGCGAAAAGTACCTGAGTGTGCCGGCAACGACCAACTTTGGCATCATGTTCGTGCCGTTTGAGGGACTGTACGCCGAAGTCGTCAGCCGCCCCGGGCTTATCGAGACCCTGGGCCGCGACTATCACGTCAACGTAGCCGGTCCCAGCACCATGGCCGCCATTCTCAATAGCCTGCAGATGAGCTACCAGACGTTTAGGCTGCAAAAACGTACCGACGACGTACTGCGCGTGCTCTCCGCCGTCAAGGCCGAGCTGCCGCGCTATCAGGCGGCGCTGCGCCGCGCCCAGCAGCAGATCGAGACCGCGGGCAAAACGGTCGAGGGCATCATTACCACGCGCACCAACGTTATGGAGCGCAAGCTCAAGGACATCGACGCACTGGAAGACGCCGATCAAGCCGATGAGATCTTGGGACTCACGCCCGCGGGCCTTCCCACAGACCAAGAAGACGAGGGCTAATTGCAACAAGACGGTGGGGCGCCGGCGTAAACGCGGGCGCCCCACCGCTTTTCGCATCGCGCATGCCTGAAGCGCGCTTCGGTATGCAACAATGGCGTTTCGCCCAATCAGATGCGAAAGGAAGCCCATGTCTCAGAGAAGCACCAGCCCGCTCAGCCGCTCCACCGTGCGTCGCACGCTGCAGCGGTTTTGGGGCGTCACGCGCACGCAGTCGCTGATTGTCTTTCTCTCGGTGTTCTCGTCGGCGGGCTACATCTTTTTGCTGACGTTTGCCAATACCTATGTGATGGCCCTCATTGTCGACCGCGTTCAAGCCGGTCCCGTGGCGGGTGACCAGGTGTTTGAGGTCTTCGGCCCCTATATCCTGGCGCTCGTACTCGTTAACCTGGTGGGTCAGATCCTCTCCAAGTTGCAGGACTACACCGTCTACAAGCTCGAGATCGCGGGCAACTATCACCTGGCGCGCCTATGCTTCGACACGCTCTCCAACCAATCCATGACATTCCATACCAGCCGCTTTGGCGGATCGCTCGTGAGTCAGACGAGTCGTTTTATGAGCGGCTATACGGGGCTGGTGGACGTGACGGTGTATTCGCTCATCCCCACCATCACCTCGGTCATCTGCACCGTGGCCGCACTCGCCCCGGTGGTGCCGACGTTTACCGTGATCCTGGTGGGCATCATGGTCGTCTACATCGCGTTTGTCTGGCTTATGTACAAGCGCATCATGCCGCTTTCGGCCGCGACGTCCGCCGCGCAGAACAAACTGTCGGGCGTGCTGTCCGACGCGGTCACGAACATCTTGGCCGTCAAGACCTGCGGGCGCGAGGACTTTGAACGCGATCTGTTCGACGCCGCCGATCGTGCCGCGCGCGACGCCGAGACGGTCTCGATGCACGCCATGATGCAGCGCAACTTTACGACATCGGGCCTTATCGTCATCACCATGGCCGTGGTGAGTGTGTTCGTGGCGGGCGGCAACGCGTGGTTTGGCATCTCGGCCGGCTCGCTCGTCATGATCTTTACCTACACCTATAACCTCACCATGCGCCTGAACTACGTAAGCTCCATGATGCAGCGCATCAACCGCGCGCTCGGCGATGCGGCCGAGATGACGCGCGTGCTGGACGAGCCACGTTTGGTGGCAGACGACCCGGACGCCCCTGAGCTCAAAGTGACCGAGGGCGCGATTGATTTTGAGCACCTGAGCTTTGCGTACCGTGACGCTGCGGCGGGCGAGACCGTGTTCGATGACCTGACACTTCATGTGGCGGCGGGCCAGCGCGTGGGCCTGGTGGGCAAATCGGGCTCGGGTAAGACGACGCTCACCAAGTTGTTGTTGCGCCTGGACGATGTACAGGGCGGCCGCGTGCTCGTGGACGGCCAGGACGTCTCGCGCTGCGCGCAGCAGAGCCTGCGCCGCCAGGTTGCCTACGTGCCGCAGGAGGCGCTGCTGTTCCATCGCTCCATTCGCGAGAATATCGCCTACGGACGCCCCGACGCCACCGACGAGCAGATCCGCGAGGCGGCTCGCTTGGCTAATGCGACCGAGTTTATCGACCGCTTGCCCCGTGGCTTTGACACCATGGTGGGTGAGCGCGGCGTCAAGCTCTCGGGCGGCCAGCGTCAGCGCGTGGCTATCGCCCGCGCCATCCTGACCGACGCGCCGATTCTAGTGCTCGATGAGGCGACGTCTGCCTTGGACAGCGAGTCCGAGGCGCTGGTGCAGGAGGCGCTCGAGAACCTGATGCGCGGCCGCACCTCCATTGTGGTGGCACATCGCCTGTCCACCGTGGCGGCGCTCGACCGCATTGTGGTGCTGGCCGATGGCGAGATTGTCGAGGACGGCACGCATGCGCAGCTTGTCGAGGCGGGTGGCGAGTACGCGAGCCTGTGGAGCCGTCAGACCGGCGCATTCTTGGAGGCGTAAGCGTCTCGGACGTGGGACAATTGTGCCCATAAGTTTATTGTGCCGTTGAGCCGAGGAGTCGTTATGCCACGCGAGACCAATGCCGCCAAGCGCGAGCGCGCCATCGAGGTGTGTGAGCGCCTCAACCGTCGCTATGGCCCGGTCGAGTGCTTTTTGGACCACGAGAATCCCTTCCGCCTGCTGATCGCGGTGCTGCTTTCGGCGCAAACGACCGATGCACAGGTCAACAAGGTGACGCCGAAGCTGTTTTCCCAGTGGCCCACGCTCGAGGCCATGGCCGGGGCGAGCGTGGCTGACGTGGCAGACACTATCAAGTCACTCGGCTTCTACAAGAGCAAAGCCAAGCATGCCGTCGAGGCCGCGCAGATGATCGTCGCCGACTATGGCGGCGAGGTGCCGGCCGACATGAAGGAACTCGTGAAGCTGCCGGGCGTGGGACGCAAGACGGCGAACATCGTGCTCAACGTGGGGTATGGCATCGTGGAGGGCATTGCGGTGGACACGCACGTCAACCGCATTGCGCACCGCCTGATGCTGAGTCCCAAGACGCATGCCAAGGAGCCGCTCAAGACCGAGCAGGATCTGCTCAAGATTTTGCCGCACGAGTATTGGGAGTCGGTCAACCATCAGTGGATCACCTTTGGTCGCGAGATCTGCGATGCCCGCAAGCCCAAGTGTGACGAGTGTCCGCTGGCAGATTTGTGCCCCAGCGTGCGCGTAGCGGGGTAGGGCGGAACGCATCTTCGTCTGGCGTTTTTTGCGGGGCTGGGTTTGCCCTTGAGCCGGAGTCCTCTCCATGCGCTACCATGACAGGCAATGTATTTGACGTACGACCCGCCGAGCTTGCCCCGGCGGGCTTTTGGCGTTGCGATGCCGGAGGAACAGCATGCTCATTCACCGTATAGCCGCGCAGCTCTACACTGCCGAGGCGCTGCAGACCTGTCTCTTATACACATCTCCGAGCCCACGAGACCGAGGCTGATATCGT
>CABSNL010000086.1 GCA_902479095.1 uncultured Collinsella sp.
GGTCTCGTGGGCTCGGAGATGTGTATAAGAGACAGGTATAACGGTGCCACCTGGACGCGCGTCGAGATGCCCGAGCGCCCGGGACACGCCGTGCTGCCGACAGTCCGCATTGCCGACCTGCGCCGCGAGTTCTCGCACGGCAGCCGCTCTATGTTCTCAAAACCGCTGATGAAAGGCCTGGAGCTTGTGGTCGAGCGCCGCGAGAAGGCCGTGCTGTTGCACAACCGCCGTGGCTTTGCGCCGTTCCTGATGTGCCGCGAGTGCGGCTGCGTGCCCACCTGCAACCACTGCTCCACCGCGCTTACGTATCACGAGCGCACGCACACGCTGCAGTGTCACACTTGCGGATCGTCCTGGCGCGTGCAGCCGTATCCGGCGGCCACGAGCCGTTGCCCCAAATGCGGCAGTCGCTACCTGGCAAAAATGGGTCTGGGCACTCAACAGATCGAGGACGCGCTGCACCAGATGCTTCCCGAGGACGTCGCCATTATTCGCATGGATGCCGATTCCACGCGCGGCAAGGATGCACACAAAAAGCTGCTCGAGCAGTTCGATGCGGCCGATTGCGCCGTGTTGCTGGGCACCCAAATGATCGCAAAGGGTCTTGACTTTCCCGAGGTCACGCTCGTGGGCGTGGTCAATGCCGACTTTGCATTAAAGCTGCCTGATTTTCGCGCAGGGGAGCGCGCCTACGATTTGCTGGAACAGGTGGCGGGCCGTGCCGGTCGCGGCGATCGCCCCGGCGAGGTGATCATCCAGACCTACCTGCCCGAGGATCCGGTCATTCGCGCCGTCGCTGAGCACGACCGTTCGATCTTTACCGACTACGACCTGGACCAGCGCCGCGACGCGCTGTACCCGCCGTTTGTTCGCTTGGTCAACATCTTGGTGTGGTCGGTGAACCGAGACGACGCGCAGGACTACATCGGGCGCATTGCAAAGCTTCTTAAGCGCCGTTTGCATGCCGCCGCGCCCGACTTTTTGCGGGCGGGGAGTGCCGTGCCGCAGGTGCTGGGCCCGGCTTCGTGTGTAATCGAGAGAGCCAAGGACCGTTACCGCTTCCATCTGCTTGTGAAGTCGCCCGTGGGGTACCATGTCTCTGATGATATCGACGCCTGCCTCAAAGAGGCGGGCTCTGTGCGCGGCGTGAGCGTGAGCGTTGACGTCGACGCCTATGATTTGATGTAACAACCCGAAAGGATGGCCATGGAAGCCAACGGAATCGTACTGTCGCCCGACCCTCGTCTGCGCCAGGAGTGCGCCGTCATCGAGGAGATCACCCCGGCGATCGAGGCGCTTGCCGAGAAGATGAAGAAGATGATGTTCGACAACGGCGGTTGCGGCCTGGCCGCCCCGCAGATCGGTGAGCTCATTCAACTCGTCACCATTGATTGCGATTACAGCGACAAGAACGACTATGACCCGTACGTGCTCATTAATCCCGCCATTGTTGAGCAGAGCGACCATCTGGTCCCGTTTAGCGAGGGCTGCCTTTCCATTCCTGGCATTAGCTGCGAGATCGAGCGTCCCGATCATGTTGTCGTTGAGGCATACGACTTGGATGCCAACCTGATTCGTTATGAGGCCACGGGCGACCTGTTCTGCGTGTGCCTGCAGCACGAGATCGATCACCTGCACGGCAACACCATGTTCGAGCGACTGAAGCCTATGCAGAGGATTAAGGCAGTCAAGGAGTACCGGGACGCCCTGGCCCGCGGCGCTCGACCGGGCGAGACTGAGTAGGTCCCACCGTCCCCTTCCGCCGCAGGGCTTAGGTTTTGCTCCATGCTCAAACAGTCCTGCTCGCACGAAGAGCACATTAAGTGCTCTTCGGCTCGTGCGGAACTGCGCGTGGAGCAAAACCTAAGCCCTGCGGCGGAAGGGGACTGCGTTTTCGTGCTCCTGTTCGCCCGGGTGCCGTCGGGCCAGGGAAGGGCGTCTTCGCTGATAGGTGCTTTACTGAAAGAGCTGCTTTTATGGCGGCTCTTTCTTTGGTTTTGGGTATATTTGTTCTTGTTGAATTGTTCTTGCGGATAGGCTTGGTACTTGGCTTTCCGCTGTTCTTTGTAGCCGTCTCGGCTTTGGTTGAGAGGAGACGATCTTTATGCGTATTGTGTTTATGGGTACGCCTGATTTTGCTGTGCCTTCGCTGACTTCGCTTGTTGAGGCTGGGAATGAGATTGCGCTTGTTGTTACTCGTCCTGATGCTGTTCGTGGGCGTGGTAAGAAGCTGGAGCCGTCTCCTGTTAAGGCTAAGGCGCTTGAGCTGGGGTTGCCGGTTGTTGAGGCTAATCGTATAACGGCCGAGGTTGTTGAGGCTCTCCAAGCTGCGCAAGCCGATATTTTCTGTGTGGCTGCTTATGGTTGCATTTTGCCGGATGACGTGCTGCATATGGCGCCGCTCGGCATTGTGAATGTTCATGCGTCCTTGCTGCCTCGTTGGCGTGGGGCTGCTCCTATTCAGCGTGCGATTCTCGCTGGTGATGAGGTTGCTGGCGTTTCTATCATGCGCATCGGGCATGGCGTGGATACTGGTGCTTATTGCGCTCAGGCTTCCACGTCGGTTGCCGGCAAGCATGCTGAGGCGCTCACGATGGAGCTTGGTGAGCTTGGCGGCAAACTGCTGGCTGATACGCTTCCCTCGCTTGCCGATGGCTCGGCTGTTTGGACTGAGCAGGATGAGTCGCTCGTCACTCATGCTGCCAAGATTTCCAAGCTGGAGATGCGTCTGGATCCGCAGATGGCTGCGCTCGATTGCGTGCGTCATGTGCTCGCTTCGTCCGATACCGCGCCTGCTCGTTGCGTGATTGCCGGCAAGACCGTGCGCGTGCTCGATGCTGCGCCGGCTGATGTGTCGCTTGGTGAGGGCGCCGTTGACGTTAAAAACAAGCGTGTTTTCCTTGGCCTTTCCGATGGTGCGGTTGAACTGCTCGAGGTTAAGCCCGATGGCAAGCGTGCCATGGCCGCTTCTGCTTGGGCTGCTGGGCTGCAAGGCGCCGATCTTTCGTGGGGTGTTTTGTCATGAGCAAGCTGTCTCCCGCGCGCAAGCTTGCGCTCGATGTGTTGATGGAGGCCGATCGCCGCGGCATGTACGCACGCGACGTGTTGTCTTCCCGTGCTTCCGCCAAAGCTATTGACCAGCGCGATTCCGCCTTTGCCGCCCGCTTGGCGCTGGGTGTTGCCGCCACGCAAGGTATTTTGGACGAACTGCTCGATCAGTTTCTTGATAAGCCTAAAAAGGTTGCGCCGCGTGTTCGCATGGCGCTTCGTATCTCGGCCTTCGAGATGCTCTATCTGCATACGCCTGGCCGCGTTGCTGTAAGTCAGGGTGTTGAGCTGGTTCGCTGCGGCGCTAAGTCCGCCGCTGGCTTGGCCAATGCCGTGCTCCATAAGGTCGCGGACAACGTTGAGAACTTTGCCACTGCGTCCGATGTAGATGAGCCTGAGCGACGCTTGGTTCGTCTGTCGCGCCTGATGGGTCTGCCGCGTTGGCTTTGCGCTCGTATTATGGCCTCGTTCGATACCCCAGAGGGTGCGCTCAACTTTGCTGGCAATCTGGCCCCCGCGCCTCTGGCCCTGCATGAGAACGCCTTTGCGAACAAGCCCGATCCGTTTATCTCCCAGCTTGTGGCACCAGTGTTCCCGGGTTGTCATGCGCCTGTCGATGCTCAGGTTACGGTTGCGTCTGGCGTATTTGAACGCGCTGCTGCCGTGGCCTCGGATCTTAACGCCCAGCTCATCGCCACGGCTGCCACGCGCCCTGGAAGCTGCCTTGAGATTGGTGCCGGTCGTGGCACCAAGACGTATGTGATGATGTGTCAGGCTAAGCGCGCCGGGTATGAGCGTCAGCATACGGCGCTCGATCTTCATGATCGCAAGTGCGACCAGAATCTCGCTCGCCTGCATAAGGCCGGTATTCAGGGCGTTCGTACGGTTTCGGGTGATGCCTGCGAGCTTGATGAGGTGCTGAAGTCGTTTGATGCCATGCTTGGGGAGCCGGTTAAGTTCGACACGGTCTTTATCGATGCGCCGTGCTCGGGCACCGGCACCATGCGCCGTCATCCCGAGATCCCATGGCGTCTAACTGAGAATGACGTTGCGACTGATTTGCCCAAGCTGCAGCTGACGATGCTCAAAGAGGCTGCCGCGCGCGTGGCTGCCGGCGGCGAGCTCATTTATGCGACGTGCTCGGTCTTCGACGAGGAGAACACACAGGTGGTGGACGCGTTCCTTGCTTCTCCCGAGGGTGCCGGCTTTAGCGCGGCGCCGCTTTCCAAAGCACAGATTCTGCAACTCCCCGAGTTCGATCAGGCCAAGAAGCTCGTTTCCGTACGCCAGAACGATCGAGGCCTCTTCCAAAGCGTACCGGTAAACGCCGACTCCTACGACGGTCACTTCTGCGCCCGCCTGGTCCACAAGTAACTACTAAGTTGCGGTGAAATAGGGATTGAATAGCGGCATCTACCTGCCAAACAGTCCTTATTTCACCGCAACTCACAAGGAAACCTGGGTAGCTTGATTAGCTACCCATAGAGCAAAGAAATAGCCCCGCGATCGGCGTTGATCGCGGGGCTGTTTGGTTCCTAGTGGCTATGCGGGCAGTTGGCGCAGCAGCCGCTGGTGGCGCTGGTGCTGGAGCCGCCGCTTCGTTGATCGGTGTTGTAGAAACCGCTGCCCTCAAATTTAATGCCGCTGGCCGAGAACGTTTTGGCCGCCGGGGCACCGCAGCTGGGGCACACGACCTCGGGAGTCTCGGACATGGGATGCTCAACCTCAAACACGTTGCCGCAGCTCGAGCACTTGTAATCGTAGCGCGCCATAATACTTCCTTTTCAGCACAAAGCGGGCAGATTACTCTGCCCGCAAAAATTCAAACGTCTGTAACTGTACCCTATATCGGGGGTTTTATCACGCTTCGCCCCAGAATCTATGGTTGTTGCGCAAGAGCTGTGCGGTTTTGTTCTCGGCGGCTGCAATGTCCGCCTCGTCAGCCTGCCAGGTCCAGTTGCCCGTGGCCACGCCCGGAACGTTCATGCGCGCGTCGTCGCCAAGCCCCAGGACATCCTGCAGTGGCATCATCACCAGGGGAGCGTCGCTTGCCAGCGCGTCGCTCATCAGCTTGGCCGCCACCTCAACACCGCTCGGTTCATCGCCGCCCGCAAAGGTACGGGTGCACCAACCGGCCAGCGTCGACGTATCGTGCGTCGAGGTGTACAGAATCTTGCCGGGCGTGGGATGCACACCGCAACGAACGTCGTAGTCGCTAAACTCCAGCACGTCCATGCCGGGGAAACCGCAGGTCGATGCCATGGCGCGAACACCGGGCGTCAGATAGCCCAAGTCCTCAGCGATAAAGTTGAGCGGACCCAGTTCGTCATAGGCGGTCTGGAACAGGTCCTTGCCCGGGCCCGCCAGCCAGCGGCCGTCGGCGCATGCCTTGCCCGCTGGAATGCTGTAATAGCTGTGGAATCCCAGGAAGTGATCCAGACGCACACGGTCGTAGAGCGAAAACGCGCGGCGCAGGCGATCCATCCACCAGCTATAGCCGTCCTGCTTCATGTGGTCCCAGCGGAACGTCGGGTTGCCCCACACCTGGCCCTCGGGTGCAAAGTTGTCGGGCGGCGCGCCGGAAATCTCAATCGCTTTGCCGGTATCGGACAGCCAGAAGTTCTCGGGCTCGCTCCACGCATCCGCCGAATCGTCCGAGACATACATCGGGATATCGCCGATGACCTCGATGCCCTTCTTGTGCGCATAGTTCATGAGCTCGCACCAAGCTAGGTCAAAGCGGTACTGCATGTACGCCTGAAGCTCGGCCTCGTCGTGGAAGCGCTTGTCGTCGATCAGATGCTCGTTGTAGCGCGCGACATCTGCCGGCCAATCATGGCGCGTCTCGCCCTCAAAGTACTTCTTAACGGCCATGTAGACGCAGTATTTCTCGAGCCAATCGGCATTGCGATGTTTAAACGCGGTGTACAGTGGCTGTCTCTTATACACATCTGACGCTGCCGACGAAG
>CABSNL010000087.1 GCA_902479095.1 uncultured Collinsella sp.
CAGCCTCGGTCTCGTGGGCTCGGAGATGTGTATAAGAGACAGATCCTGCAGCACACTGCCGACGATTTGCGACACGTCGGTGAGCGAGACCTCGCAGGTGTCGTGGCCGTCGACCATGACGGACCCAAAGAACGTGCCGGTGTAGTGGTGGGGCACGGCGCCCGACAGGCAGGCGGCAAGCGTGGACTTGCCGGCGCCCGAGGGCCCGATGATGCCGATGAAATCCCCCTTTTTCACGCTGAGCGAGATGTGGCTGAGCGCCTGCTCGGTCTGCGTGCCATAGGAGAACGAGACATCGTCGACGTTGATGATCGTTTCCATGGATACCTTTCATAGTCATTGGGGACGTTCTTAAATGACCAGTCGTTTAAGAACGTCCCCAAAAGCTAGTCGTTTGGGACAGTCTTTGCTGGTGGGGCAGCGATGAGTTAGTTGAGCTTCAGGGCCTTCTGGATGGGCAGGTAGAGGGCGCCGACCAGAATGGCGTTAAAGACGGCGGTCATGGCAACGACGGGCAGCATGGCGGCGGCGAGCTCGCCTACCACGCCGAGCATGGCCATCTTGATGACCATGAAGATGACGCCGGAGACAAAGGTGGTCAGGAAGGTTGCAACAATGGCGATGGCGGGCTTGACCTGACCGTTCTTGCCGGCGGCGTTGACGATGCCGGCCATGAGCATGGCGGCGATGCCCTCGGCGGCAAAATCGACGAACGGCGAAGTGGTGGTGATCTGGATCACGGCAGCCGAGATGAGGCCAATGACGAGCGCCTGACCGATGTTGGGGCGAACGACCAGAATGGTGAGGCAGAAGGCCGAGATGATGAACTCGGGGCTGATCATACCGCCCGAAATGCTCGAGACTGCCTTGCCGACGGTGAAGTTGAGGATGAAGCCGGCGGCGAGCAGGATGGCGAGCAGGACGAGGGCACGGACATCGAGTTTGCCGCGGTCGGCGGTCTGGACGGTGCGGGGCTGGGCGGTGGCGGTGGTGTTCTGAGACATGGTGAAAATCCTTTCAAAAAGGGGAGTGTAAGAGAAAAACGGAGGCGCGTGATGCGAATGCGATCGGGCTCGAGATAGAAAAAGGCCCCCGGTCGAAACCGGAGGCCTTCCAATCACCTAGAGCGCAAAAGCAGGCGTGAGGGACTCACTGTCGACCGATCGTATTCGCATCACGCCACCACCAGTTGTTGAGAGACTTCATCGTGTTCTTCATGTCGGTGGCTCCTTTCATGATGCCGTGGCGCGGTCGCACCTTGTTGCTGTTGCGCTGCACTATAGCACAGCAAAGTGTGTGCGGGGAAATCTTTTTTAAAAAGATTTCAGGCGGGTTTCCCGCCGGTCAAAAGAGCGGGCTGAGCGGGCGAGGCTGCCATTGCTGCCTTGTCCGCTCAGCTAAGACGTTACTCCTTATTGCGACGGTAGAGGAAGTAACCGCCCGCGGAGATGACGGCAACGCCAGCGATGGCGAATGCGGCCACCATGCGGCCATCAAAACGATCACCGGTGGTGGGCAGGCCGCCCTTGGTGTTCGTCTTGTTGGTGGTTACCGTGGTCGTGGTGTCCGACTTGCCAGGCTTCTCGGGCTTGGTGGTGGGCTGCTCGGGCTTAGCGGGCTGCTCGGGGGTACCGGGCTGCTCAGGAGTACCAGGCTGATCCGGGGTTACCGGGTCGGTGGCAAGAGCGTCCTTGGCGTAGGTGATGGACACCTTGAGGCCGTTGGTCTCGGTGTTCAGGTCGCTCGGGGTGAAGGGCTGGTCGAAGTTTTCGGCCTTCTGATAGGCGCGCATCTCCTGGAGCAGGGCCTTGCACTTCTTGTAGGTGTTCTCGGTAGCAGCCTTGCCGGCCTTGTTGGCCAGGGCAGTGCGGCCCTCGGTGGTCGTCTCGGCTAGCATGGCGGCGTCAACTTCCTTGTTCTGCTCGATGAGCTCGTTCTGGAGCGCATCGAGGTAGGCACGGACGCTGATACCAAGGGTGTCAGGGTTCTCAAAGCAGAGCGAGCTGATGTCCATGAGGACGTAGTTGATTGAGTTCTCGGGCTCCTCGTTGTACACGACGTCAGTCTGTTTGCAGTGATCGAAGGAGACGGTCTGATCGCTGAAGTACGGGCTGACCTCAGTTATCAGAGCGGAGTACAACGGGATGGCGACGGAGTACGCGGCGCGGGAGAGCATTTCCCATTGGATGGTTGCGATCTCGGGATCGAGGCCATCACGAATCTGGAAGAGGTTGATCTCGCTGTTGCTTTCGGTACCGATGGCGTAGGCGCCGTCGGTGTTGGCGTTGAGGCCCGGGGCCTTCTCGCCGCGGTTGCCAAACGCGCGGATCATCTCAAAGGTGTTCCAGTTGGATTTGCCAGGCTGGAAGAACAGGGGCTGTGCCTCGAAGGGCAGAGCGCCGGTCGTGGCGCGGGCGTTTTCGCGTGTGTCCTTTACGATCTTATAGTCGGTGTCCTCGGTGAGCGGCGCATCGAAGTAAGCGCGACCCTGGACATAACGTGCCCAAGAGTGCATGGCATTTTCGCTAATTTCCTCGCCGTAGGTCTGGGCAACGTCGAACTGGCCATCATCGAAGTACTTGGCGAAGCCCTTCTCCTTGGGCATAGATTCGATGCCCTCGGAGTGGAGGCAGTTCTCGGTGTCGTTGAGGTCAACCTTGTAGTTGAGGTTGCCGATGTTGGGGTTAAGCGAGGCGATGTCATCGGTGAGCTTCATGGCGATCCACTGATGGCCGGAAAGTGCGGCGAACAGCCAGGTCTCATTGTTGTCGGAGATGATAATCTGGTCGTTGCCGCAGGCGCCCTGGTCGTCGATGATCTTGCCGAGGAGCTCGACACCCTCACGTGCCGTGGCGCTTTCGCCCAAGATTACGCTGCCGTAGCTATATTCGCCGATGCCGGTATTTTTGACCTCGGGATTTGCTTTGTGGGCATGCTTGGTCGTGGGATCCGCTGCCTTGGCATCGTCGTTGTAGGAGGTGCTCAGTGTTGCGGAGCAGGAGACGCCCCTCTCATTGATGCCGGCCTCGGAGTAGGCATCCCAGCGTCCGTCCCACTCAGCAGGATGGTCGCGCACGTAGCTGTAACGATACGTAGTCTTGGTCGAGGTGTAGGAGAATCCGGACTCGTCCGAGCTGTAGGTATGACCAGGGCCATAAGAGGGCTCGATGCCATAGTGTTTGAGGTAACGAGTGCCAATGTCCTCGGTGCGGCCGTAGTACGTATTACCGTCGGCCGTCAGCTTGTTGCCCATATAGACCTGCGTGCAGGCGAGCGCAGAGGTCGGCATGGACATGATGGTTGCAGCTCCAAAGGCGAGGCCTATGTCTAACTTCTTGAGCGCGTTGACGGGGTGAGTTTTCCTCATTTTCCCTCCCAGCGTGCGAAAGCCCTCTGTCGCCAGAGGGCTTCAGCCAATAAAGACACCTCATTAGCGTAACGAACTAGAAACAATATTCATCTATGAAAGAAACTTACTCGATAAGCGTGATTAAATATGCGATGAGCGGTAAATCGTACTCATTTTGTAGCTTTACTTAAATAAAGACACCCTGCAATTACTGTATCTGAATAAAGCGCCTTGCACGGGGCGCAAAGAAAAATCCCCTGCTGTTTGGCAAATGCATAAACAGCAGGGGAGACGATAATTGGATGAATATCATACCAATGTGGAATTACTTCTTCCGGCGGTGGATCACGTTGATCGCATAGCCGACGAGCATGGCCAAAACGATGACGATAAAGCCGAGCAGGGGATTGTCGTTCATAGGGTCCTCCTATTTTCCGAGCGGGGAGAATTCGTCGACGATGAGGTCGAGGCATTGTGGAAGCGCGCGGGCTCCAAAGACGCCCGAATTGCTGGAGATAATCTCGCCATCGAACTGCATGCCCAGCGACGGGGTGCAGGTGATCTTGGCTTCCTTGGTCTGGATGATCTTGAACTGCGGGCGCCCGAGTACCTTGCCGGCGGGGTCGAGTGCGGCGGCGATCACGGTAGGCAGCAGCTGCACGGTGCGCACGGGTTCGATGACCGCAATGTCGACCATGCCATCGTTCATACGGCAGTCGGGGAACAGGTTGATGTCGTTTTGGATGACCGAGGTGTTGCCGGCCATGCAGCAGATGCCGTCGAGCTCCTCGACAATGCCGTCATGCTCAATCGTAAAGTGCGCCACCGTGGGATTGGGCGTGGCGAGCGCGGAGAGGAAGTAGGCGATCTCGCCGATGTCGTTTTTGGTGGGGGCGGCCTTCATCATGATCTCGGCGTCGAAGCCCGAGCCGGCGATGATGATAAAGCCGTGGCGCTTCTCGTTGCCGTTCTCGTCGAGCCAAAAGAGCTCACCCATGTCGACTTTGACCGTGCGACCGGCACGGCAGGCCTTGGCGAGCGCCGCTGCCTCGGGGGCATTGCCGATGTTGTTGAAGAACAGGCAGGCTGTGCCGGAGGGGAAGACGAGCGTGGGGACACCGCACCCGCGCATCTGGTCGAGCACGTTGGAGACGGTGCCGTCGCCGCCCGAAATCACCACGCGATCAAACTCGCGCACGTCTGCCACGGCGTCCTCGGGTTCCATGCCATCGCCGATAAAACGCATCACGACCTCGTCGCCGCCCTGCGCGAGGGCGTGCGTGAACGCGTAGATTTCATCTGAGCTGGGGCCCGATGCCGGGTTGTGGATGATAAGGCAGCGCATACTTACGTTCCCGTTCTGTGACTAACCGAGTATAGTTGTAAGGCAATGCCGATATCCTACCCGTGTTTTTCGGGCCTAACCTTATTCGATGGGTTGATATGTACATTTCCACACATCAGGCTCTACTCGACTTTTGCCAGCGCGCTCGCGAGTTCGACGCGATTGCCGTCGATACCGAGTTTTTGCGCGAGCGCACGTTCCATCCGCGTCTGTGCTTGGTTCAGATTGCCACCCCTGCCGAGAGCGTCGCGGTCGATCCCCTGGTAATCGACGACTTATCGCCGCTGGCCGAGCTTATGGCCGACGAGAGCGTGACCAAGGTCTTCCACGCGTGCTCGCAGGATATGGAGGTCATGCTCCATACCGTGGGCGTGCTGCCACGACCGATTTTCGATACGCAGGTCGCCGCCGCCTTTTTGGGCGAGCGCCAGCAGATTTCGTATGGCGCGCTTGTTCAGACGTTCTGCGGCGTATCGCTGCCCAAGACCGAGTCGCTGACCGACTGGTCGCGCCGCCCGCTGACCGATAAGCAGATTGAGTATGCGATCGATGACGTCAAGTACCTGATTGTCGCCTATACCGAGATGATGAGCCGCCTGCGCGAGCTTGGCCGGGTGGACTGGGTGCTCGACGAGCTGCGCCCGCTGGCTGACGAGTCGCACTATCGCGCCGATCGCCACGAGGCGTTCCGCAAGGTCAAACGCATCAATTCGTGCAGCCGTCACCAGTTGGGCATCGCACGCGAGCTCGCCGCCTGGCGCGAGGATCGCGCCGAGCGCCGTAACATCCCGCGCAAGTGGGTCATGTCCGACGACACGCTGCTTGCGCTCGTTAAGCGCAATCCCGTGCGCGTTGAGGAGTTCCGTAGCATTCGCGGTACCGATCAGTTGGGGGAGCGCGACGTGGACGGTGCGCTCATGGCTATCAAGCGCGGCGCGAGCTGCCCGCACGATCGCCTGCCGCTCATGGTGCGCGGGCATCGCCAGATCTCTCCGGAGCTGGAGAGTGTGACGGACCTGATGTATGCGCTCATTCGCCTAGTTGCCGAGCGCTCGGGCGTGGCGACCTCGGTCATTGCCTCGCGCGATGACCTGGCCGACTATATTGAGCATCCCGAGCAGAGCCCCTTGCGCCTGTCTCTTATACACATCTCCGAGCC
>CABSNL010000088.1 GCA_902479095.1 uncultured Collinsella sp.
CATGTCGGTCGATATAGCCACGTATGTCCACGATCTTGCCGTTGCCGCCAAGGCAGCGTCGGCCTCGCTTGCCACGGCGAGCGATGAGCAGCGCCAGGAGGCCGTGCGCGCCATGGCCGCAGCACTGCGCAACGGTGTCGACTCCATCGTCGCCGCCAACGAGCTCGATATGTCCGCCGCGCGCGATGCGGGCACCTCGGCCGGACTGCTCGATCGCCTGCTGCTGACGCCCGAGCGCGTCGAGGGCATGGCCGCCGGTTTGGAGAAGCTCGCCGAGCTGCCCGATCCCGTGGGCCGCGTGCTCGACCACCGCGTGCTTGCAAGTGGCGTGGACCTGACCCGTGTGAGTGTGCCGCTGGGCCTGGTCGCTATGGTCTACGAGGCGCGCCCCAACGTGACGGCAGATGCCGCAGGCATCTGCATCCGTACCGGCAACGCCTGCATTCTGCGCGGCGGCTCGCTGGCCTATCACTCGTGTGCCATGATCGCGGAGCTGCTGGCCGATGCGCTCGAGGCCAAGGGCTTCCCGCGCGAGGCCGTGTCGATGATCGAGTCCACCGACCGCGAGGCCACTGGCGAGCTCATGAAGCTTCGCGGCATCGTCGATGTGCTCATTCCACGTGGCGGTGCAGGCCTGATCCAGCGCTGCGTGCGCGAGTCGCTCGTGCCGGTGATCGAGACGGGTACGGGCAACTGCCACATCTACGTCCATGAATCCGCCGACTTTGATAAGGCGCTCAACATTATCGTTAATGCCAAGACCCAGCGCGTAGGCGTGTGCAATGCCGCCGAGTCGCTGCTGGTCGACCGTGCCGTTGCTGATCGCTTCCTGCCCGCGGTCGTTGCTGTGCTGCACGAACACGGCGTGCTCATTCACGGCGACGAGGCCACGTGCGCCGCGTGCGCCGACGCCGGCTTTGTGGAGGGCGATGACTACGTCGCCGCGACTGAGGAGGACTGGGGTCGCGAGTACCTGGCTCTCGAGATGAGCGTGAAGGTCGTGGCAAACGAGGACGAGGCCATCGCACACATCAATCGCTACGGCACGATGCACTCCGAGGCCATCGTTGCCGAGGACACGGATGCTTGCGAGTGCTTCCTCGATGCTGTCGATGCCTCGGCCGTGTACTCCAACGCCAGCACTCGCTTCACTGACGGCGGCGAGTTTGGCCTGGGCGCCGAGATCGGCATCTCGACCCAAAAACTCCACGCCCGTGGCCCCTTTGCCGCCGAGGCCCTCACCACCTACAAATACAAGCTCCGCGGCACCGGCCAGGTCCGCCCCTAACGCCCGCGCAAACAAAAACCACCACAAAGGTGCCTGTCCCCTTTGTGGTGGTTTTAGGTGGCGTTGACGGTTAGGCCTGGAAGGTATCTCGGTCGGGGGCGAAGGACTGCATGGCCGCGATGGTGCGGTCAAAGAGCTCGGGGAGCTCCCAGCCCAACATCTCGGCGCCCTGCGAAATCACGTCGCGCGAGCAGCCGGCGGCAAAGCGTTTGTCCTTGAACTTCTTCTTGAGCGACTTGGTCGTAAAGTCCATAACGCTCTTGCTCGGGCGCATGATGACTGCAGCGCCGATCAGACCGGTGAGCTCATCGCAGGCAAACAAGATCTTTTCCATCTGCAGCTCGGGCTTGGGCAGCGAGGTGTTGAAGTCGGACGTGTGCGTCTGGATGGCGCGAATGAGCTCGGGAGACGCACCTTCGCCCTCAAGAATCTCGGCAGCATAGATGGTGTGGTTCATGGGGTCGTCCTCATGCTCCTCCCAATCCAGGTCGTGCAGCAGACCGACGATGCCCCAAAACTCCTCGTTCTCGGGGTCGAACTCGCGCGCAAAGTAGCGCATAGTGCCCTCGACCGTCTCGCCATGGGTGATGTGGAACGGGTCCTTGTTGTGCTCGTTGAGCAGTTCGAACGCGCGGTCGCGGGTGATTCCGGCGGTAAGCGGCTCTGCCATAAGAGACTCCTTGTGCTCGTGGGTATCGATAAGAATGAATACTACTAGAACAAGAAAACCACCACAAAGGTGCCTGTCCCCTTTGTGGTGGTTTTTGGCGCGGATGGGTTAGTTGAGGGCGGCTTGGGCTAGGCGGGCTTCGGCGGCCTCCTCGGTGACGCCAAGGGCCACGGCGAACTCCTCGATGGAGCGGCGTTTGGCCTCCTTGAGTACGCGCATGTAGTAGGAGCTGGGTTTTTTATCAGCTTCCTCGGCCTGGCGAATGCGGTGCATCATGGTCTTTGCCACGCGGACCGTCTCGGGCGCGCCCAGCTTGAGCTGCTGCTTAAAGTGTGTCTCCTCAAGCGAGCTGTTGCGCTCGGTAAAGGTGTCGCACTCCAGCTCGTCATAGTGGCTCAGCAGGTGCTCGGCATCTTGCTGCGAGATGGCGGCGTGCAAACGGTCGGCCTGCGCCACGGGGTACATGAGGATCGTCTGCGCATGTCCCTGCTTGGTCTCGAGCAGCAGCATGGGCTGCGGTGTGTCGTCCCTAAAACCGACGACGGTGCAGACTCCCTGGCCCGGATGAATGACGTGTTGACCGATTGAGAACATGCTACCTCCAACTTATACGAATTTACGTATGTCTAGAATAACACGCTGACGTGCGCAAACCCTTACTTTATGCAGGAAAAGCACACAACTCTGATAGGTAAGAGTATTCGATAACAGACGCAGCTCATTCACACCTTTATGCATTTTCAACGCCTGCATAATCTGCAGGCAGGCTGGCATCTTTGAGGGACTCCATACAAGCTGTAGTCATTTTTGTGCATATGCAATATCTATTAGCTTTACCCTGCGACAGTGCCTGTTGCTTGTGATAGAGTGCTAAAAACTCTGGCTTTTGCCCTACGAGTGACCAAGAGCTCGGGGGGCTTTAACACAAGGAGGATCTATGCCCGAGAAGATTGAAGAGCTGGTACGCGCTGCGCTTGCTGCGGCCCAGGAGGCCGGCGACCTTTCCGCATTTGAACTTGACGATTGCGCTATCGAGCGACCGGCTGACACTTCTCATGGCGAGTGGACCTCTACCATGGCCCTGAAGTCCGCCAAGCTGGCCCACTGCGCCCCGCGCAAGATCGCCGAGGCCATCGTTGCCCATATGCCCGAGGACCCCGCGATCGAGAAGGTCGAGATCGCAGGCCCCGGCTTCATCAACTTCTACCTCTCCGTTGCCGTCAAGAATGCCATCTTTGGCGAGGCTCGCGAGAAGGGTATGGACTTCGCTAAGTCCAACGTCGGTGGTGGCCTGAAGACCCAGGTCGAGTTCGTTTCCGCTAACCCCGTCGGCCCCATGCACATCGGCCACGGCCGCTGGGCCGCGCTGGGCGACTCGCTCTGCCGTGTTATGGACCACGCCGGTTACGACATCCAGCGTGAGTTCTACATCAACGACCACGGCTCTCAGATGAACACCTTCGGCAACTCCATCAGCACGCGCTATATGCAGCTTGCCGACATCATCGCCAAGCAGGGCGTGGATATCGACGAAGCTCACAAGCTGCTGATCGCCGACCGCGATGCCTTTGTCGCCGACGAGAACGACGAGCATCCCGAGACCCATCCGTATCAGGATAACTTTGCCGAGACACTGGGTAAGGACTCCTACGGCGGCGACTACATCATCGACGAGGCCGCCGAGTTCTGGCGCACCGACGGCGACAAGTGGGTCGAGGCCGATCCGCAGGAGCGCATGGAGAGCTTCCGTGAGCGCGGTTACGTGAAGATGGTCGACAACATGCGCGACCTCTGCCACGCCGTCAACTGCGACTTCGATCGTTGGTTCTCCGAGCGCTCGCTGTATGTGAAGGACACCGAGGGCGAGACCGCCGGCACCTCCGCCGTCGACCGCGCTTTTGAGAAGCTCGACAAGATGGGCTATCTCTACACCAAGGACGGCGCCCTGTGGTTCCGCTCCACCGACCTGGGCGACGACAAGGACCGCGTTCTGATTAAGTCCGATGGCGAGTACACCTACTTCGCTTCCGATGTTGCCTATCACTGGGATAAGTTCCAGCGCGTCGACCACGTCATCGACATCTGGGGCGCCGACCACCACGGCTACATCGAGCGCGTCCGCTGCGTCTGCGACGCTCTCGGTTACCCCGGCAAGTTTGAGGTTCTGCTGGGCCAGCTCGTCAACCTGCTGCGCAACGGCAAGCCCGTCCGTATGTCCAAGCGTAAGGGCACCATGGTGACCCTGCAGGAGCTCGTCGACGAGGTCGGCTCCGACGCTGCCCGTTACACCCTCATCTCCAAGAGCTCCAACCAGATGGTCGACTTCGATATTGAGGCCGTCAAGAAGCGCGACAACTCCAACCCGGTGTACTACGTGCAGTACGCTCACGCCCGCGTGTGCTCCATCCTGCGCCGTGCCGCTGACGTTACGCCCGAGCAGGCTGACGAGATGGGCATGAAGGCCGTCGCCGCCAAGGCCATCGGTGAGAACGTCGATTACTCGCTGCTGACCGACCCGACCGAGCTCGCCCTTTCGCGCAAGCTCAACGAGCTCACCGACCTCATCGCCAGCTGCGCTCGCGACCGCGCCCCGTTCCGTCTGACGCACTTTGCTGAGGAACTCGCCGGCGACTTCCACAGCTTCTACGCTGCCTGTCAGGTGCTGCCGAGCGAGGGCCGTCCCGTCGACCCCGAGCTTTCGCGTGCCCGTCTGGCCGCTTGCGATGCCGTCCGTGTGACGCTCGCCCTGGTGCTCACCCTCGTTGGCGTTTCCGCGCCCGAGCAGATGTAAGCTACGGGTCATTTGACCGTACAGACTTGGTTTAACTAAGCCTTGAAAGCCCGATCTCCCACGGAGGTCGGGCTTTTTGCAAACGCCGACGTATTGACGAATTTGGAACTGCTGGAAATACGAAACTATGCCGGTTTACTACGATGAAATGAGAATTCCAACTACGCCGGCTTTTCGCAAAAAAGTGCAAGGCATCTACCTGCGGTTTTAGTTCAACAAGTTTCGGAGTGATCGCGGTTGAGCGATTCATCGTAGTAAACCGCCACAGTTTTGGCGGAGGCAGTCAGATTTGTGGGTGTTAAACCAAAGATTGTCCCTTTTGACTAGTCGTTTAAGAACGTCCTCAATGACTAAGTTGCAGGTGGTTGCGGTTGTGTTACACTAACGCTGCGTATATGACGCAAATATCTCGATACAGATCAATGATGTCCGTCGGTATTTGACGGAGCTAGACTGTTTAGCCGCCCTGAAGGTTTATGCAGGGAGCATGTGATCACAGGGCTTGAAAAGAAAGTTGAGCAAACACTGTGTCTGATCAACAGCAAGAAAACGAAATAACGACGACGCAAGCCGCTCCCGCTGCACCGGTTGCGTTGGACCAGGTCGCGGCGCCCGCGCAAGCTTCGGCTCCTGAGACGCCTAAGGCTGCTTCGACGCCTACGCCTTCAGCGGCTGAGAAGGCCGTGCCTGCAACTGGTGAGGAGGTTGCTCCGGCAAAGCCCAAGCGTACGCGCCGCACGGCCAAGTCTGCTGCTGACGGCGAGGAGGTCACCAAGCCCAAGCGCCGTACCACGCGCACGACGCGCCTCAAGCGCACCGTTGCAGCTGACTCCTCGGCGCCGATTTCCGATGAGGTCGCGCAGGCACGTGCGTTGGCGCAGATTAGCGAGGCTCAGGTGGTGCGCGCCCGCCGTCGTGCTGCCGAGCGCGAGGCCGCGGCTCTGACCGAGCTTGCAGCTCCGTCTGTGCCCGAGACGCC
>CABSNL010000089.1 GCA_902479095.1 uncultured Collinsella sp.
TGTGTATAAGCGACAGATCGCGCCTTCGGGGGCGTGGGCGGCGGCTACGGGCTCAGCGGCAGTGGCGAGCTCGCTAGCGACGGACGTCTCCCCTGCCGCGTTCTTGGCATCGGCAACTGCCTCGGCAACTTTCTCGGCAGCTGCGGTCGCGGCCTTCTGCGCGGCGTCCACCACGGCGGGCGCGGCCTCGCGTGCGGCAGCGACCATGCGGTCCTTGATGCCCTCGACGAGTTTGCTCATTGTCTCTCCTCTTAGTTGTTGGACTCGACGGTTGCGATGGTGTCGACCGCGTCCTCGAGCTGCAGATTCAATAGCTTCATGCCGTATTCCGGCACGTTGATATCGATGGGTTGGCCATACAGGTCGCCGGGGCGCACAAAGGCGATAACCGTCATAATGCGCGCCATGGCCTCGGGCGATTCGGTGAGCCCACGCTCAAACCAGCGCTGAATCATGCCGACCTCGGCGCTCACGACGTAGGTGACGTAGTAGTCAAAGAACGTGCCCAGCGCCAGGCCCAAAATGCCCGTCTGCGCACGCGGCACCACGGCCTCACGAGCGGTGTCGATGATCCTTTTAATGAAGGCCTGGTCGCCGCCCGGACCCAGCAGCGCACCGATTAAGTCGCGGTTGGCCGCAAGATAACGCAGCAGCTCAACCGAACCGGGCGCCGGCTCGAGCTCATCGATGTTGTGATAGAGGTCGGGCAGCTGAGCTGCAGTGATGAGCTCAATGCGCTCACGGATCTCGGCCAGCAAGCCGTCCTCGATTTGATTGATAAAGTCGGGAATATCACGGTAGTGCGAATAGAACGTGCGGCGCGTAAGGCCAGCGCGCTCGGTGAGCGACGCGACGTTAATGCGCGAAAGGTCGCCGCTTTCGGCAAGCTCGCCGGCAAGTGCCTGGCGAAGGGCACGCTGCGAGCGAAGGGACCGGCGATCACATTTCTCGAGCTGGGACAAGCGTCCTCCTTGTTACTCAGACTGTACGCTATTGCACAGTGCGAGTATTATTGCACACCGTGTGTATCAACACGTAAAGGCAATATTTGGAATGTGACAAAGGGCAGTCCCTTTGTCACATTCAGCGACCGCCTAGGTTGTGCCAGTTGTGCCTGGCTTTTGGAGCGGCATTGCCGATTGTTCAAAATGTCATTCGTGGGTAGAATAGTGTCGACGGCAGTCCAAGTTCTGGAAAGCTGGGCAGCGCCGTTGCTTGGATTAAGGGGTCAACGCCTTAGCGGCGGCGACCCCTTTTACGTTGCTTCGAACGTTGCTTGAGTGCCTCGGAAAGCCCGACGAGCGCCGTGGAGAACGAGACCAAAGCGGTCAGAAGTCTCACGAAATCAATCAGATCGGTCATGGGCATCACCTCCCATCAGATGGAGGGCGTTGCCCGGCACATGGAACTGCCGCCAACAGTATCAATTCTATCAAAGCGCAGTTAGATATGCGAATGTTTGTTCGTATTTCAAGAGACCAGCGTCACCTGTGACAAAGGGGCTGTCCCTTTGTCACATTATTCGATTACGGTGCAGGAATTCTGCTTGTGCATGGTGGCAAGCATGTGTTTGGGAACGGCGTGGACCATGCAACTGCCGATAGTTGCGCTCGCGGCGTCCTTGGCTGCCTCGCTTGCGTTTTTGGTCGCGTAGCTGTGGCGGAAGCGTTTGAGCATGGCAATGTCGTTGCCGCCGTCGCCGTAGACCGCGACCTCGTCCTCGGCAATGCCGTAGTAGCCCGCCAGCCAGGCCACGCTCTCGCCCTTGTTGCATGCCACATCCGTGATCTCAAACATCACCGGGTCAAACGGCGCGTTGACCACGCGGTCCGAGCGCTCGGCCAAATACGCCTTAAGGTCGCGCTCCAGCTCGGGCGAGATCACACGGCAGTTGATCTTACACACATCGTGGCGCAGAATGTCACCGATCGACTGGTCGAAATACTGTTCCTCGTGATACCCGCCACGTGCACGCATGCCGCGCATCACGATGCGCTTGATAGGACTGTCCTTTTTAAAGCCCGCCTGATGCATCTCGAACGAGCCGCTCGAGAACATGCCATCGGGCGTGGAGCAATCAAAGCAAATGTCCGGGAACTCCTTGAGCAGCTCCTCGGTGATCTGCGGATCGATGGTCCAGGTCTTGAGCACCTCGCCATGACTGTCGCGCACAATGGAGCCGTTAGAGCAGCAGGCATCGAGCGCCAGGCCCGTAAAGCCATGCTCGCCGACCGGCAGCGTCGAGCGCCCGGTCGCGGGAACCACATGCAGGCCAGCCTCGGTCAGCTCGCGAATGGCACGGCGGATGGTCCCATCCGCTTCGTGCAGGGCGTTCAGCAGCGTTCCGTCTAAATCACTCGCGAACATCTTGATCATGGGCATGCCTCTCCTTCGTCTGCACGATATTGTAGACGAAGGAGAGGCATGCCCAAACAATGCCGTCACGGCGCGACGCGCCACTGCCTCCACAAATTCACGGTGCCCCAGCGCCTTAAGACATTCGCCATAAGCGACTTTTCAGCCGATAAAACAGCGCCGTCGTCAACGTCAGCACCGCAAACATGCCTGCGAATACAATCGCCGGTGTCCATCGATCATATGCGAGCCCGTAAACCAATTGGCCAATAGGCGTTGCACAGGAAGGCATCATATAAACGAGTGCCAGCACTTTTCCGCAGAGTTCCTTTGGCGCTGACCGCTGAACAAATGAAACAATTTCGACCGATGCAATGCTTGCCCACGCCATGACCCATGCCGAGCCGGCCGCAAGCGCGGCAAACGCTAATTCATCAGGACCGCTCAGTAGCGTGACAATAATCGGTACGACTCCAAAACAAATCATCGCAACATATCGACATATGCCCTTGAAGGAAAAACGATGCGGCCAAATACCGACCAAACCACTGCCGACAAGACCGCCTAAGCCCATAGCCACCTCAATAATCCCAACAAAGGATGATTGCATTCCGAGATGCTTTGCAACAATAACGGGAGCACCAATCGTTAACCCAACTAACGCAAGGTTCAAAATAGCCGCAAGCAAAAACACAACGAGCAATGATGCGTTTTGAAACAGGTACCGAATCGACTCCCGAAAATCGCTTCGGCATGTCGAGCAAGTCGTACTGTCCCCTGTCATTCCAGATGAGGCATTTTGCTTGAGTGCGCCCCCGAACAGTAGGGCTGACATCGCAAACGTCAACGCCGCGGTTTCGCATAGAGCATCGATACCAAAGCACCCATAGACTGCCGTCCCGACTACAGGCCCCAAGATATTGCTCGCCATGGTTATCTGCGAGACCAACGCAGTGGCACGCTCAACCTTTTCTGGGCCCGTCATGCGCACCGTCTCAATTTGAAGCATCGGTTTCAGCAGCGATTGGATGCCATATTGGACGCAAAGCATTGCTACCACGACAACGGCAAGAGGCAGCGAACGCTTCATGGGGATAAACAACAGTGATGCAGCCATCAGAACAATGCCGAGCACCACAAGGGCCCCGCGATGACTTCCGCGATCCGCCAAGATTCCGCCAGCCGGAGTCGCAAGCACGCCCGGCACGAACGCTATTGCCGCGACGGCACCATATAACGTTGATGAGCCGCTGCAGTCGAACAAGTAAAGCGGGCACGCAAAGCACAGTGCCGACAACATCGAATACGCGCACAGCTGTGCAACAAGAAGACCGAAAAGCCTGATAGATTGCACTGTTTTTTGCGTCAACGAGACGCTACTCCTCCGCATTCCAGCCATAAGCCTGCCCCCTATACATACCATTAGTATGTATTTAATGACTTGAAAAGGGCAGCCGTGGCTACCCTTACAAATCAATTACATACCGTCAGTATCTATATTACCACCCAGCACGGTTCCATACGTCCCATATCTGAGCCGTTGTCTGGAGCACTTCATTACCCAAATCGAGCCCCACCGCGGCCGCCATCTGCGCCAAACATTGCGCGCGAGCGAGCATTCGACCCTTGTTCTCAAGCGGACGGAACAGCGGCAACAGCCAAAGATTCGCCAACAACGATACCGCCTCCGCCGCTTCGCGTGGGCATGCACACGCAATGGAGCCGTCGGCGATGCCCTCCTCGATCACTGGCAGGAGATAGCCATCGGCCGACTCGTCAAACGAACCTTGGTACTGCATCGCCAGCAGCCGCGAGCTTTTTACCGGATCTGCCGCAGGATGCATGCGAGCCCATAGATCGATTTGCGGAACGACGGACTCGGGCGCATAAAGTCGTTTGAGCTTTTGGGCTCCCGTCATATTGCCAGCACCGAGTGTCGCGCGGCGGCGCTCAACAATCGGAGCCATTGCCCGATCAAATGCGGCGTTGAAAATCTCTTCTTTGCTCTTAAAGTGATGATAGATAGCACCCTTGGTCATGCCATCGAGGCGGTCGACGATATCTTGAATGCTCGTCCCCTCATAACCCTGTGCGCAGAATAGCTCCAGCGCCGCGTCGAGAATCTTCGCGACCGTCTCCTCGGGATATTTATTACGACCCATAATCCGTCCATCCGCAACGCAAGTCTTGTGCCTCATTGCAGCATTTTAACGTTGCGAATGACAGGTGGTCGATCCTACACCGCGGCGGGGCCGTGCTCGCCGGTACGGATGCGGATGACTTCTTCGACCGGCTCGACCCAAATCTTGCCGTCACCGACGGCACCGGTGCGGGCGGCGTTGCAGATGATGTCGGCAATGCCGTCAACATGCTCATCGGCACAAATGAGCGTGAACTGCACCTTAGGGATCGTGTTGACAAGCAACTCGTTGCCGCGCACGTATTCCTTCCAGCCATGCTGCGCGCCGCAGCCCTGCACTTGGTTGATAGTCATGCCACGAACATCGGCAGCAAACAGCGCGTCTTTAAGAACCTCAAGCTTCTCCTGGCGCACGATAGCCGTGATCTTTTTCATAATGAATTCCTCTCTTTATCAAATAAATGAATTGCCATTCAATGACGCGGGTTTCCCAGGTGCCGCAGATTGGGTTGAAAGAGGAGCGCCGCGTACTTTTGTACGCAAGCGACGGTTTGAAACCCAAGGTGCGGTGCCTGGGGAAGCCGCGCGACGGTTTGAAGGGCAAGGTGCGGAGCCTGGGGAAGCCGCTAGTCAAGTCCCGAGAAGGAGGGATACGCACTTTCGCCGTGTTGACTCGCATCCATGCCCAGCGCCTCGTCGACCTCGTCCACGCGCAGGCTGCCGTGGAACAGCGCCTTGACCACCGCGGCGATCACCAAGTCGAGCACCAGTACAATAGCGACCGTCACCACAATGCCCAAAATCTGCGAGATGAGCAGCGAGACATCGCCCGTGTAGAACAGGCCGCCCTTACCGGTCCACGAGAGCTCCGGCACGCAGAACAGCCCCGTGAGCACGCCGCCCAGGATGCCACCGATGCCGTGGCAGCCAAACGCGTCGAGCGCATCGTCGTAGCCAAATTTGGTCTTAAGATGGCTGATGGCCAGGTAGCAGACGGGAGATACGATCAGGCCCATGACCAGCGCCGCCCACGGCTCGACAAAGCCCGCACCCGGCGTGACCACCACAAGGCCCGCAACCAGACCGGTGCTGGCGCCCACCAGCGTGGGGCGACCGGTGTGCGCGCGCTCGACGGCAAGCCACGAGACCATGCCCGCCGCGCTAGCCGTCACGGTGTTGAGGATGGCGAGCGCCGCCACGGCGTCGGCCTTAAACTCGCTGCCGCC
>CABSNL010000090.1 GCA_902479095.1 uncultured Collinsella sp.
TCTAGCTTCGTCGGCAGCGTCAGATGTGTATAAGAGACAGGGTCAAAATAGTTTGACTATTAGCGGCTAAAATCGCCCGGCGCTAACACTTGGAAGTAGGGTGGCCGGGCTGGTCGTCGTAGGCGTATTTGCTGTACACGTTGACCTCCCACTGCTTTTTTTCGACCTTTGCTACAGAATCTAGGATGAAGCCGGTCGCAAGGCTCAGGCCGCACAGGAACAAAAACGAGGCGGCGAGCATAGCGGTGGGGAAGCGCGGGACGAGGCCGGTCTGGAAATATTCGACAACGATGGGCATGCCCAGGGCGAGGCCGAATACCGCGAACAGAAGCGCAACGAGGCTGAAGAACTTCAGCGGGCGGTAGTCCTTGAACAGTGTGCCGATCATCGCAACGACTTTAATGCCGTCGCTCACGGTATTGAGCTTGGACTCGGAACCTTCCGGACGGTCGCGGTACTCGATGGGCACATCTTTGATGCGCCAGCGGTGGTCGACGGCGTGGATCGAGAGCTCGGTTTCGATCTGGAAGCCCTCGGAAAGCACAGGGAAGGTTTTAACGAACGGGCGGCTCATGGCACGGTAGCCGGTCATGACGTCATCGAAGCTGTAGCCATAGATCCACTTGATCATGGCGCGGACCAGATTGTTGCCAAAGCCGTGGAAGGCACGCTTGTTCTCCTCGGCATAGCTGCCGTTGGAAAGGCGGTCGCCTACGGTCATATCGGCCGTGCCGTTGAGGATAGGCTCGCAGAGGGCTTTGGCCGCCTCGGCGGGGTAGGTGTCGTCTCCGTCGACCATCAGGTAGCAATCGGCGTCGATGTCGCGAAACATCTGACGGCACACGTTGCCCTTTCCCTGACGGGGCTCAAAGCGCACCGTGGCTCCGTGTTCGGTGGCGATGCGTGAAGTATCGTCTGACGAGTTATTGTCATAGACATAGACCGTAGCCTGCGGAAGCTCGCGGTGAAAGTCGTCGACGACCTTACCGATTGTGAGCGCTTCGTTGTAGCAGGGGATGATGACGGCGATGGATTCAGAATTCACTCAATGCTCCTTACACATTCAATCCTTGAAAGTATAGCCGTTTGGACTTGTCATCCTTAGATGTGGGTTAGTTCTCCAGTTTTGTTGCGCGAATCGTTTGCAGGGCCGTCGGGTCTATACTGTTCGTTTGTCAACGATTACGAGTAAAGGAGTTGCATCCGTGTCGGATCAGACAAAGCAACAAGAAACTCGCAGTCTGCCTGCGACGTTTGCTAAGAACGAATTTGAGAAGGACGCGTTTATCCTTCGTCAGCTGGTTACCAAGGATTTTAAGATCAAGTATCGCCGTAGCGTTCTGGGCGTCGCATGGTCGGTGCTCAATCCGTTGCTGATGATGATTGTCATGGCCATCGTGTTCTCGACGATTTTTGCCCAGGGCCGCAATGGCTCGATTACGCCCGAGATGTACCCGCTGTATTTGATCGTGGGTAACGTCACCTTTGCCGTCATGTCCGAGTCTACGAACCAGGCTCTGACGTCGATCGTGGGTGCTGCCCCGCTGCTCAAGAAGGTTAAGGTGCACCGCTGGGTCTTCCCGGTGCAGAAGGTGCTCTTCTCGCTGGTTAACTTTGCCTTCTCTCTGGTCGCCGTAGCTATTGTTATGCTGTGGTTCCGTGTTATGCCTTCTTGGCACCTTATTCTGCTGCCTGTCTGCCTACTGCTGCTTATGTGCTTCTGCATGGGCCTGGGCATGATGCTCTCCGCCCTCACGGTTTTCTTCCGCGATGTCATGCATCTGTGGAGCGTCGTCATTACGGCTTGGACCTACATTACGCCCATCTTCTGGACGACCGACTTCGTAGTGCAAATGCCGCATCTCGTGCGCATTCTGGTCTATGCGAACCCCATGTATAACTACCTGCAGTTTATGCGTGATATCTTCCTGTTCCAGACTACGCCCTCGCTTATGACGTTTGGTATGTGCGTCGCTTGGGCGGTTCTTGCGCTTGTTATTGGCTACACCGTGTTCCATAAGTCCGAGCGCAAGTTCATCCTCTACATCTAAGGAGTGCTGTGATGACTGAATCTGTTGTTGATTACAGCGAGCAGCCTCTGGCTGTCGAGGTCGACGACGTCACCATGATCTTTAACATGGCGTCCGAGTCGCTGACCAACCTCAAGGAGTACTTCATCAAGCTTGCCAAGCACGAGCTGTTCTTTGAGGAGTTTAGAGCGCTTAAGCACATCTCGTTCGATATTCATCGCGGCGAAGTTGTCGGTCTGGTTGGCACCAATGGCTCCGGCAAGTCTACGATGCTCAAGATCATCGCCGGTGTGCTTGAGCCTAGCGAGGGCAGCGTTAAGGTGCACGGTAACATCGCGCCGCTGATTGAGCTTGGTGCCGGCTTTGACCCCGAGCTGACCGCCCGCGAGAACATCTATCTGAACGGCGCCCTGCTCGGCTATACCAAGGAGTTCATCGACGCAAACTTTGACGGCATTATCGAATTCGCAGAGCTGCAGAACTTTGTCGATATGCCGCTTAAGAACTTCTCCTCGGGCATGGTGGCGCGTATCGCCTTTGCAATCGCGACGATTACCGAGCCCGATATTCTGATCGTTGACGAGACGCTGTCCGTCGGTGATGTGTTCTTCCAGCAGAAGTGCGAGGACCGCATCCAGCACTTTATCCAGAGCGGTGACGTGACGGTTCTGTTCGTTTCGCACTCTATGGAGCAGGTTGAGCGCATCTGCCAGCGTGCCGTTTGGATTGAGAAGGGTGACCTTCGCATGGACGGCCCGGTCGATGAGGTCTGCAAGGCGTATCGCGAGCAGTTCAACTAGGTTATAATTACTTGCGCTTGGCCGAATTGTTTGGCTGGGCGTGCGGTTATTTGCTCCATTAGCTCAGTTGGATAGAGCAGGGGACTTCTAATCCCAAGGTCGACGGTTCGAATCCGCCATGGAGCGCCATCGTTTATTAAGCCCGGACCGCTTGGTGGTCTGGGCTTTTTCACATGCCGGTGTTCTTTATTCTTGCCGGGTATACGTTTAGGCCGAAGCGGTGGTGCGAGCGTTCTGCGGACAGGCAAGCCTTGCCGTCTTTGCCTTTCATGCGGTTGACTGGTTTATCCCTTGGCAGACGATGCCGTTGCTTTTAACGCTGCCAGTACCATGGCTCTTTGCGTCGATTGTGCGCTGCGGGTGCGACATAGGGTTGGTGTACGTGATCAAGAAGGCGTAACAAAAACGGGGAGGACCAACTTGGCCCTCCCCACTATATCTAGTCTGTCTAGTCTGCCTTCAGGCACTCGGGCAAGACGTTTGCAACTGCATTCATCGCCTGCGGCCTCAGGTACTGCTCATTGAGCTTTGCCTTTCTGTAGGCGTAGCGAGTGTCTGCCGAGTACTTGATCAATACGTCGGTGAAGAATCGTTCCCAGCTTAGGTAGTCGCGGCTTTCGATATAGCTCGAAGGATCCTTGAGGATTTTTGGAATGTCGTTACTGGGAATGAGGCCAGATTGCAGAAGTGTCCACTCGAATGATTCCGGGAGGAACAAGCGAACGTTCTTGTAAACGCGCTGTCCGAGCACCTTTTCGATGTAGGGACCAAACGCTGCGCCGTCTCCAATGGCAAGAACGTTTTGCTCGGGGCATTCGTGAATTGTCCGCTTTAGATTTGCTACGCCGGTGGCGGTATAGCAGGGGATTCCGAGCCGGTTGCAAAGAGCGTCGTAGAATTGATAGCCAGATTTGCTATCCTCGACAACTACGGCGTCGGGTACCTCGAATCCAACATTTAGATCCTGATACAGCATGCTTGCCGTGTGGTCATATAGCGGCTTGGTCACCGAGTAGAAGCGCCTGTCGCTCTTGCGGCCATTGATTGTTTTACTCGTCGTGTTGACTAACTTCAGGATCTCATCAACGCTGTAGGGGAGTTCGTTGGCGTCGCGACGAGATATCAGAACATAATAGTTGGATGATCCGTTGACGGCTTTGGCGAAGTCCTTTGAGTAGATAAACTCATTGCCCTCATCTAGAAAGACAATTGAATCTTCGATGATCGATAGCTCGCGCTCCCAGCGTCTGCCGGAAAGCGTTTCGCAAGGCACGTCGCAGCTGAGTGTAACGCCGCTTTCCTGTCCTCGGTCGTTGTAGTCGCGAATCATCGAGATGAGCGTCGTTTTGCCCGTGCCGCTGTTGCCGCGTATAAAGGAAATATTGCGCTTAAACGTGAGTGTGTATTTGACCTTTGCACGTTCTACGACAACGGTATGCGTTCCCTTCATTACTCATCAACATCCAAAAAGTCATTCGTTGCACCTACGAACTCCTGCATGTTCCTGACGATGCGGCCGTCGTTATCGATGCGAATCTCAAAACGCTTCCAAGGGAACTTCATGATGTGGTATAGGGTTACAAGGGCGTCTTGCTCTTTGCCGATCTTGAGTAGCCAGCGGGCACAGTTGTCTCCGCAGGTGGATGCGTTGAACACCATATTTGGGAGATTGCGAACCAGCAACAGCGTCTTGACGCCGCCGGACAGTTCGAGTGGGGTGATCGAGCCAAGCTGTTTGCTTACGATGTTGTGGGGGCCGATGAGCTCTGATCCGTCTACGCTTTTAATGATCTGCTCGGCCATAGGGTCTTCGAACCATGAGTCCAAGTATGAGTTCCTAAAATAGGTTTCGGTATCGTAGATGGAACCGGGGTAATCTCCCAGATGGATGCTTAACATGCGCGTCTCCAGACGTTGTGTGACTGCAACGATTATATGCCAGTAATAAAGTGCCGCCAGTAGCGAGGTTGCTGCTGGCGGCACTGGCATTATTAGCGTGTGAATCGCGCCGATGGATTTGCTCGTGAGGCTACTTTTCGAGACGCTCCCTCAGCAGCTCCAGCGCGTGCGCGTAGCCTTGCAAGCCTTCGCCGGTGATGGTCGCGAAGCAGGCCAGGCGGGCGTAGCTCACCTGACGGAAGTCCTCGCGCGTCTCGACGGCGCTGATGTGGACTTCCACTGCGGGGATGGCGACGGCCTTGAGCGCGTCCAGGATGGCCACGCTCGTGTGCGTGTAGGCAGCCGGGTTGATGACGATTCCGTCGACCTTGCCGTAGGCCTCCTGGATCTTGTCGACGATGCTGCCCTCGTGGTTGGACTGGAAGACCTCGACCTCGTCAAAGCCCTGCGCGGCGCCTGCCTCCTGGCAGATCTGTACCAAGCGGTCGTAGTTGTCGCTGCCGTAGATGCCCGGCTCACGAATGCCGAGCATGTTGAGGTTGGGGCCATTGATGACGAGTGCTTTCATGGTTGCTTCCTTTGTAGTTTGGCGGGCGGTGAGGCGGAATGAAAAACCACCACAAAGGTGCCTGTCCCTTTTGTGGTGGTTTTTGTTAGAGAGCGGGTGGGAGGGTGTCGAGGAGGGCGCGGGCGGTGTTGGCGGCGCAGTCGCGTGAGTCGATGATGTAGTCGGCCCAGGCGCGGTAGCGTGGCATGCGCTGCTCGGCGAGCTTGTCGATGCCATCGCGGGCGGTGATGGGGCGACCCTTGTGGGCGAGTTCGTCGAGCTTACGGTTGCTGTCTCTTATACACATCT
>CABSNL010000091.1 GCA_902479095.1 uncultured Collinsella sp.
CGGGATTGGTCAAAATAGTTTGACTATTAGCGGCTAAAATCGCCCGGCGCTAACAATGCATACCCCGTTTCCCATGTCTAAGCCCGAAACACCCGTCGCAGACTCCGCCAAACCCGCTTACCAATACGACACCAGCTATCGCCTGGTCCAGAATCTCGGATTTAAACTCTCCTTCTCAATATGCTCGGCAAAGGCGACCCAGCCGCTTCTCCATTCCGTGTGAAATGTCTCAATATCTAAAGCGGAAAAGTTTTCTCCAATTGTCAAGGGTAAGACCGAGCCATGAGCGATTGCGTTTCTTTTATCTTAGAAGTCATCGATATGACTCCAGGCTCTTCCCAAAATTGGAGAGGGGTCACCCAAATCAAATACTTACCATACGACTGATAACAATTATACCGCTGCATGAAACATACGAACATAAGTACCCTATTAAAGTATGCACCGATAGCAGTAAGGCGGCACCGGTGCGATCAGGCAGTAGATGGCCAAGCTCCTTCACGAGAATCTAACTTAACAGAAACGCTAGACTGAACCCATGCTGACCAATAGAAAGCAAAGCCGGTTTCTTAAGACTGTCAACGCTTTTACCAAAGAAAATCCACCAGCGGTTGATAGATGCTGTCCGCCGATTTCCTCAAAGCAATTAAACTACTTTACTCACAAAAAGTAACGTACAACTATTATCATTGCCTCAAGCGCTGGCTAGATTTCAAATATGAGAGTGTCCGAGAACAGTTAGCTATTAGCCAACAGCCCATCGGATCCTATTCAATAGAAAACTCGCTGGGCGTATAAGAGAAAGCCAAGAAGGCAGCCCGGCAAATGGCCCACTACTAGAAAGGATGGTCATGTACGCAGTTATCACTCGCACACGCTATAGATAAATAGTGGAGGGAAATATGGAAGAAGAAGTCGAGGGTATTCCATATAACCATTAGCTAGCAGACGTTAAAGTTCGTGAATCAGGCCACACAATATGTTTTCAGTTTCAGCTCCAGTCATAAACTGGAGCTATTTTTATCCGCCCATTGCTAATTGTTGTTCTTGAATATACCGAAGATTACTGAGCTCAGTTTAGAAACAGCCGACGGCTCCTGAACCTTTAGTCCGATCTCTTTGTTTATTTCATAGCCCCTATCAATTTTTAACTGATAAGTCTGAACCCCACGATCGATCTCACGTTCACGCTCGCCCCATATTTCCATCAGTTTAACAATATGGGTGTAGCTGTAATTCCCCACTTCCCTGCCATTGTTAACGGAGCACAAAAAGGGAAAGACGTAGTTAACGGCCCTGAAAAAAGGCCAATGAAACGACGGGTATAGAACCTCCTCATTAGCCAACCCACTATTAACCATTAATGACAGCTGTTCCAGATAATTCGATAACTCCGTAAGCGTTTTATTAAATAGCGATGCAAAGGTTTCGCCATCAATGCGGGCTCGATCGATAGGCGTAAAAATGCTTGGATGCAATTCTGCGAGCTCAGCATACTTACCGGCAGCCTTTTCAAGATTTTCACTGTTTGCCAAGTAAGATAGCAAACCTTGTTTAACGTTCGAACTTGACATACCGGCTATAGAGATAAATTCTTTTTCGGAAAACGACTTCAGAGAATGAACCGATAAGCTCATAACAGCTTGAGCATAAATGGGAACTTCGGAAGAGACAAAGCTGAATAACTTCATCCTGGGCAGAACCTCGGCCCTAAAAGTATCGGAAAAATCAATCGACCATTCAGAGGCTTTTATATAGCTATCGTTACGCATCTGCTTAACAGTAAGCCGATAAGAACCGAATGCGGCAATAAGAGCGCCGGCAGTCGCAAGATCTGCTAACGTATTCAAGTCTTTTGATAAATCCCCTAATAATTCCTGAAGCACAGCGTTCCCCATCAATTAGACGCTTCTACATGAAGCCAATTAATCCGCATTGATATAACGTCATGCACCAGACAATGAACGTAACGTAATTTTACTTTAGTTTTCTCGAACCGTTTGCAAGCACAGCCCTTCCATAATCGCAGCGAGCATTAAAGGATTGAGCCAGACCGCCTCGGCATCCAACTCGATACCCGTGATTCGCTGCCTGTCAAATAGCAAGCTGCAGTCGAAAACAAAGATCAAAGCCAGAAGGACAATAAGACGAAGCACCAAGAGTAGATAGGACGCAGTGGTAGATTCAGCCCCTGTGTCCAAATTAAAATCACCTAAATGATTAAGCGAGGACTATAAAATTCCATTAACGTAAGAATACCAAATTGGACCCCATCGCCACCGATAGGGTCCAATTTTAAACGAGTATTTAGCTAAACCACCTTCGCTACGGACCAGCCCACTAGTCCCGCTTAAACAAATCGCGGGTGTACACCTTGTCCGCCACGTCCGCGAGCTCGTCGCTCCAGCGGTTGGCGACGATCACGTCGCAGCCGGCCTTGAAGGCCTCCAGGTCGTGGGTCACCTCGGACCCGAAGAACTCCGGCGCGTCCAGCGTGGGCTCGTAGACCACCACAGGCACGCCCTTGGCCTTCACGCGCTTCATGACGCCCTGGATAGAGCTCGCGCGGAAGTTGTCGGAGTTCGACTTCATAGTCAGGCGGTACACGCCCACGACTGGCTTTTCCTTGCCGGCATACACGCGGTCCCACACCATCTGCAGCACCTCGTCGGCCACGAAGTCCTTGCGGGTGCGGTTGGCGTCCACGATGGCCTCGATCAGGTTCTGCGGCACGTCCTTGTAGTTGGCCAGCAGCTGCTTGGTGTCCTTGGGCAGGCAGTAGCCGCCGTAGCCGAAGCTGGGGTTGTTGTAGTGGGAGCCGATGCGCGGCTCCAGGCACACGCCGTCGATTACGTCGCGGGTGTTGAGGCCTCGCACCTCGCAGTAGGTGTCGAGCTCGTTGAAGTAGGCCACGCGCAGCGCCAGGTAGGTGTTGGCGAAGAGCTTGACGGCCTCGGCCTCGGTGGTGCCCAGCACGAGCTCCGGGATGCCCCTGGAGCCGTCGGCGTTCACGCGCTCCAGCTCGGCGGGGTCGGCGCCCTGGGCGAGCAGGCCGGCGAAGCGCTCGGCGGCCGCGACGGCCTCGTCGTCGTCCTTGGGCGCGCCCACCACGATGCGGCTGGGGTGCAGGTTGTCGTAGAGCGCCTTGCTCTCGCGCAGGAACTCCGGGCTGAAGAAGATCTTGCTGTCGCCCAGCCTCTCGCGCAGGCCCGCGGTGTAGCCCACCGGGATCGTCGACTTGATGACGATCCAGGCGTCCGGGTTCACCGAGCGAACGGCGGCGATGGCGGCCTCGACGGAGGAAGTGTCGAAGAAGTTCCTGTCCGAGTCGTAGTTGGTGGGCGTGGCGACCACGACGTATTCGGCGCCTGCATACGCTTCGGTCGCGTCAGCTGTTGCGCTCAGGTTCAAATCCCGCTCCCCGGCCTTGGCCTCGGCCAGGAACCGCTCGATCTCGGCGTCGCGAATGGGCGACTCGTAGTTGTGCAGCTTCTCGACCTTCTCGGGGACGATGTCCAGCGCGCACACCTCGTTGTGCTGCGCCAAGAGCACGGCCAGTGAGAGGCCCACGTACCCGGTGCCTGCAACTGAGATTTTCATATTGCCTCCATATAGCTCTAAATCCGTTGGTTTCATTGCGCTTCGATCGAAAACGTCCTTCTACTTCCAGAAGTCACCGAACCTCTCGATGTCCTCCTCGGTGAGCACGTCGCCGTGCTGGACCTCGATGATGTGGAGGTCGGAGGACGTGGCGCGCACGGCGTGCATGTGGCCGACCTCGATGTTCACAACGCAGCCCGCGCGCACCTGCCGCACGAGCCCGTCGAGCACGACCTCGCCCTCGCCGGCCACGACCGTCCACACCTCTGAGCGGTAGGAGTGGCGCTGGTAGGAGATCTGCCTACCGCTCGCGATGACGAGCTCCTTGGTGAGGGACTTGGCGCCTCCAGGGTAGGCGGAGCTGTCGAGCACGCGGTACTCGCCCCAGCGGCGGCGCTCGTACATGGGGCGGGTCTCGGCGACGGAGCCCACGAGGCCCTTGATGCTGGCAGAGGCCTCCTTGCCGCATGCAAGTATGCCATCGTGCGTGGCCACGACCACTGCATCGGAAAGTCCGGCCACCACCATGGGGAGGCCCGTCTCGTTGATCACGTGGACGTTTGAGCACGTGGCCCCGTCCACGACGACGCGCCCGGCCGCCCGGTCGGTCATCTCCTCGGTGAGGGTGTTCCAGGTGCCCAGGTCCTTCCAGGTGCCCGAATAGGGCACGACGCCGATTGAGGAGGCCTTCTCGACAACCTCATAGTCGAAGGAGTTCTTGGGCAGCTCCGCGTAGCGCGAGCGGAACTCGTCGAAGGAGCCCGACTTCAGGTAGCCATCGGAGATGGCGGTGAGGTAGCCCAGCCTGAACGCGAAGACGCCGCAGTTCCAGAGCGCGCCCTGGGCGATGAGCGCCTTGGCGGCCTCCCCGTCAGGTTTCTCGGTGAAGCGTACCACCCTGCGGGGGCTGCCCTCGGTGTCGCCCGGCACGATGTATCCGTACTTCACGCTCGGGTAGGTGGGTTCTACGCCGAGGAGCACCAGGTCGGCGAAGCCAGACTGGACGGCATCGTCGAGCCCCACGACCCCGTCGTAGTAGGCCTGGTCGGCGTAGGAGTCGATGGGCATCACGATCACGGTGTCGCCGGCATCGGCCCCCTGCTCCATGGCAAGGTGGGTGCAAGCGAGCATGATGGCCGGGGCGGTGTCGCGCCGCTCGGGCTCGAGCACCAGGGCGTAGTCGCCCTCGACCTGCGAGCGGATGGAGAACTCCTGGTCCGCGCAGGTGGCGATGGTCACGTCTAAGTCGGCGTCCACAGATCGTATCTGCGAGAATACGCGCTGCACCATGGATACGTGGTTGCCCTGCGAATCGCGCAGCACCTTCAGGAACTGCTTGGAGCGCGAGGAGTTGGAGAGCGGCCACAGGCGCGTGCCCGAGCCGCCGGAGAGCAGTATAAGGTGGATCACTTCGTTCCCCCTAGGATGGACTCGACTTCGGCTGATATGGATGCAAGAAGGGAGTCGGCCCCCTCCACCGTCGCCTCCGTGGCGTACACGTAGGCCTTGACCTTCGGCTCGGTGCCGGAGGGCCGCACGATCGCGCGGGAGCCGCCGGCCAGGAGCAGCTCCAGGACGTCGGCTCGAGGGAGCTGCTGGGGCTTCGGGTCGGAGGGGTTCACGGCGGGCATCTCGGCGCCAACGGCGTAGTCGACGAATTGGACGACGGACACGCCGGCGAGCTCCGCGGGCGGGTTAGCGCGAAGGCCGGCCATGATGGCGGCCATGTCCGCGGCGCCCTCCGGGCCCTCGTACGTCTTGGAGAGCAGCGCGCTCGCCCAGAAGCCGTGCTCCGCGTAGAGCCTCTGCATGGCCTCGTAGAGGTCCAGGCCCCTCGCCTTCCAGTGGGCGGCGAGCTCGCAGACCAGCACGGACGACACCACGGCGTCCTTGTCGCGGGCGTAGGTGCCGGCGAGATAGCCGTAGGACTCCTCGAAGCCGAATAGGAATTCCGCATCGCGGCCCTGGGA
>CABSNL010000092.1 GCA_902479095.1 uncultured Collinsella sp.
AGCCTCGGTCTCGTGGGCTCGGAGATGTGTATAAGAGACAGACCGTGGGCTCCACTCGTTGGTGGACGCGCGCCGATGGCAAGCAGTGCGCCGTCGAAGGCGGCGACTTTGGTTGGTCCATCGACAGCAGCTCGCTCGCCAAGCAGGTCGAGGACGCCATTAACAACAAGCAGACCGGCGAAATCGAGATCAAGTACTCCCAGAAGGCCGACACCTTTACCGCAAAGGGAGAGCCCGACTGGAAGGCATACATCGATGTCGATCTGTCCGAACAGCACGCGCGCTACTACGACGAGAACGGCAATATCGTGTGGGAGGCCAACTTTATTTCCGGCAAACCGGGCGAAGACGCCACCCCCGAGGGCGTGTGGCAGATCAACAGCAACGACGGCGGCAGCACCCTGATCGGAGCCAAGGACCCCGAGACCGGTAAGCCCAAATACGAGAGCCCGGTGAGCTACTGGATGCCTTTTGAGGGCAACATGATCGGCTTCCACGATGCCACCTGGCAAAACGACAAGAGCTTCGATAATGCCGAGTCGTACAAGTGGTGCGGTAGCCACGGTTGCATCAACCTGCGCCTGGCAGACGCCAAGGCACTTCACGACTGCATCAAAGTCGGCCTGTGCGTGGTTGTCCACTCGTAGTGCAACGCGCGCATTCCTACAACGTGGAACCGCTGCGACCAATCTAACAGTTCCGAAAGAAACCGTTCTATGCGCCCACCCCAACCGGTGGGCGCATATAATTATCGAGGTTCTTTCTATAAAGGAGACGCTATGCCGAATGTCCCCACCATCACCCCGGGCCCGGATGATACTGAGAACACGCCCGAAGGTGTCACCGAAACGATTCCTCTGATTACAAACGTACATGCCGACAAGCAGAACGGACGCACGAACGATGCGGCCGAGATTTCCGATGAAGAGGCATATGCCAAGCTCAAGGCAAAACGTGCCGACCGTCGACGCAAAAAGCTGATTCGACGCGGTATTGCCGCCGGCGTCGTAGGTGCCATCGCGCTCATTGCCATTGTCGCAACCCTGGTTGTCAATACGCAGCCTCAGGGCGCTAGCGGGCCTGTGACCGACATGGTGACCGAGGGCACGTTTACCACAACGGTCGAGGCGAAAGGCCAGCTCAAACCCATTTCGTCCTCAGTGGTCTCCCCTTCTGTCGACGGCACGGTCGATTCGATCAACGTGCAGGCAGGCCAATCCGTCAACGAGGGCGACGTGCTTATGACCATTAAAAACGACGAGCTCGATCGCAACGTTGCCGAGGCGCAGCGTGCAGTTGCATCTGCTCAGGAAGACCTCGCCAACGCGCAGAAAGCCGCAGCCGCCGCGCAGGCCACCCCAACGACGGACGTCGAGGGAGCTTCCGCAGCGGCTGGTGTCTCCGCCGCATCAGCGGACACGAACGCCGTATCGGCCGCGCAGCGCAGCCTCGCATCAGCCCAGGCAAACCTCGACCAGGCGAACGCCAAGGCCTCCAGTCGCACGGTCACGGCCCCGAGCTCGGGTAGCATCGTGGAGCTCAATGCCAAAGTGGGCGCCACGGTTACAGGCGGCATGATCATGGGCGAAAGCGATACGAGCGGCGGCAAGCAGTGCATGCAGATCGCCGACCTGTCCAAGATGAAGGTGACCGTGCAGGTGGGCGAAAAGGACATCGCCAAGATCGCCGTTGGGCAGAGCGCCAACGACACGTATCCCGCGTTTCCCGATATCGTGAGCCAGGGCACCGTCACGGCTATCGCGTCGGTGGCAAACTCCGACGCCGCCAACAGTGGCGGCGGCAGCGTAACCTTTAACGTCGACATTCTCATCGAGGCGCCCGACGCGCGCCTGAAGCCGGGCATGACGGCCGAGGTATCGGTGGTGACCGAGCAGCTCGACGACGTGGTGATGGTGCCGACGATGGCGCTCATGACCGAAGACGGCGAACACTATTACGTCAACGTGGCGACTGATGACGAGGGCAAGCAAACCCGTCGCGTGAAGGTGACCGTCGTGACGCAAAACGACAACGAAGCCGTAGTCGGCAAGACTCAGGTCAAGCGCGACGACCAGGGCAACGAGATCAATCCCAACGTGCCGGTTACCAAGCTGCGCGATGGCGACACCCTCGTCATGGACACCGGAGCGGACGCAACGGCTGACGGCGGCTACGGCGCGGATTCGGGCAGCATGTCTGCCGACGAGGGCATGTAATGCGTCCCGTTATCGACATCCGCAACGTGCACCGCATCTTTGAGAGTGAGGCGGGGTGCGCCCACATCCTGCACAACGTGAGCCTGGCGGTAAATCCCGGCGAATTCGTCGCTATCACTGGCCCCTCCGGCTCGGGCAAATCAACGCTCATGAACATCCTAGGCTGTCTGGATAAGCCGACGGCGGGCGACTACTACCTGCAAGGGCTCAACGTGGCCGAGCTCGATGATGACGAGCTCACCGAAGTTCGCGCCCTGAGCATTGGCTTTGTCTTTCAGAGCTTCAACCTGCTGCCGCGCCTGTCGGTTATCGAAAACGTGATGCTGCCGCTGGCCTACACCAATGTGCCCCGTAGCCAGCGCGAAATGCGCGCCGTGCACGCGCTGCAGGCTGTCGCGCTGCCCGTCAACCACTGGGACCACCGCATATCCGAGCTCTCGGGCGGCCAGATGCAGCGCGTCGCAATCGCGCGCGCCCTCGTCAATGACCCGCCCATAATTCTGGCCGACGAGCCGACGGGAAACCTGGACTCCGCTACCGGAGCGCTTGTGATGGAGACCTTCCATAAGCTCCAGAAGCGCGGCAAAACCATCGTGCTTATCACACACGACCCCGGCATCGCCGCCGAGGCCGACCGTGCCGTGACCATACGCGACGGTCGCATTCACGACGGCGCGTATATTCCACATGCACCGCGGACCCTGCGCAGCGCCGTAGATAGCCTGCCCATGATTTCCGCCTCCGCCAACCCGCCGAAAGGAGAGATGGCATGAGCGCCCGCGATCTCATCCAGGAAGCCCTTCACTCGCTCGAAGCCAACAAGGGGCGCAGCCTGCTCACCATCCTGGGCATTGTCATCGGCATCGCCTCGGTTATCGCCATGACTTCGCTCATCGGCGGTATCCAAAACAGCCTGGTCAACAGTCTGGGCCTCAATGCGGCACGCATGGTGCAAATCTATTCGTCGCAAGAACTCACCGAGTCGGACATCGAGAAGCTTCAAAAACTGGTGCCGCAGATAGAGCAGATCGGCATTGTCGACAGCGCGTATACCGAGTATAAGACCGGCGATAAAAGCTATACCATCATGGCACAGGGTGTCGATAGCGACATGCTCGACGCCGTGGGGGCCAGCAAGCTCGTTGCGGGGCGCACCTATTCCCAGGCCGAGTCCCAATCAGGCTCGCGCGTGGCGCTCATCAGCCGCGGCGGCGCCGATCAGCTGTACGGCAACGAACAGGATGCGCTGGGGAAAACCATCAAGGTGTCCAACGGCGAAGTGCAGATTGTAGGCGTGATAGATGGTGGCAGCGACTCCATGGGCTCGCTCACGCTGTATATGCCGCGCGAAACCATCTCAGGCCTGTTTGGCGACGAAAATCCTTCATTCCCCAGCGTGACGGCACTTGCCGCCGAGGGCACAGACATGGACGAGCTTTGTAAGACCATCGAGTCCAAGGTGCGCGCGATGAAGGGCATCGCGGAGGATGATGAGTACGACAGTGTATCGGCGACCTCCATGAAAAGCGCCATCGATGCACTCAACTCCTTTATGGGCGCGTTCTCGCTCATCATGGGCGCTGTCGCCAGCATCTCGCTGCTTGTCGGCGGTATCGGCATTATGAATATGATGCTCACCAACGTGACTGAGCGCATTCGCGAGATCGGCATCCGCCGCGCTCTGGGCGCCAGTCGTCGCGATATCACCGCGCAGTTTTTGGCCGAGTCCTCGGCGCTGTGCGTCACCGGCGGACTGTTGGGTGTCCTGATTGGCTATCTGCTGGCCTGGGGACTCACGTTCTTTGCCGCAAGCTCGGGCATCATGAGCGAGTTTGGAGCCACCGGGACGATCACGCCAAGCTTCTCCATTACGACAGTGTTGATCGCGTTTGCCGTATCGGTCGGCATCGGCGTAATCTTTGGCTTCTACCCCGCTCGCCGCGCAGCAAAGCTCGACCCCGTCGAGTGCCTACGCTACCAGTAAGCCAACACCAACAAGTTGCGGTGAATTAGGGACTGAATATGCTATCTAGCAGCAAAAACAGACACTATTTCACCGCAACTTATTGAAGGGCTACTTGCGCCAGTTCCGGGCGTCGTCCTCGAACTTTTGGCGGATGACGGGCTTGTACGGGTCGAGCTTGCTCGGGGCGCTCCTCCTCGCGGGCGGGATGGCGCGTAGGCGCGGCGAGCGCCTAGCGCGCGAACTCGCGTAAAAGTGCGTCTTCCAATTCCCGAAGCGAAAGGGCCCCGCCTCCCTCGGCGGGACGGGCGACCACGATACAGCGCGCTCCCACGTCGCGCGCGGAGGCGATCTTCTCGGCCGTGCCGCCTACGGTTCCCGAGTCCTTGGTCACAAGCCACTGGGCGCCCACCTGCCGAAGCATCGCCTCGTTGAGCTCGCGGGTGAAGGGCCCCTGCATGCCGATGACGTGCGACGGCGAAAACCCCGCGTCGATGCACTTCGTTATAGCACCGGGCAGAGGGAGCACACGCACGAAGAAGCGCTCCGCGAAATCGGCGACGCGCGTGTAGGGAGCAAGCTCCTTGCTCCCCGTCGTGAGAAGCGCGCGACCCGGGTTCTCGGAGAGAAAGCGCGCCGCGCAGGCGATCGACGCGACCGACACGACGCCTTTGGGCAGCGCCTCGAC
>CABSNL010000093.1 GCA_902479095.1 uncultured Collinsella sp.
AGCTTCGTCGGCAGCGTCAGATGTGTATAAGAGACAGACACCGGCATGCGCGGCGGTAAGCACTCCGAGGGCGAGGCTGCGATCGTGGCCGACCTCGAGGCCATGGGCTGCGGTCGTCGCAAGGTCGAGTTCCGTCTGCGCGACTGGCTCATTTCCCGTCAGCGCTATTGGGGCAACCCCATCCCGGCCATCCACTGCGAGCACTGCGGTATCGTGCCCGTGCCCGAGGATCAGCTGCCGGTGACGCTGCCCGAGAACCTGGACCTGGGCGCCGGCGAAACCCTTGCCGAGTGCAAGGACTTCTACGAGACCACCTGCCCGGTCTGCGGCCGCCCGGCCAAGCGCGAGACCGATACCATGGATACCTTTACCTGCTCCAGCTGGTATTACCTGCGCTATACCGACCCGCACAACACCGAGCTGCCCTTCTCCCGCGAGGCGGCAGACCGTTGGATGCCCGTCGATAACTACATCGGCGGCATCGAGCACGCTATTCTGCACCTGCTCTACAGCCGCTTCTTTACCAAGGCCCTGCGCGACCTTGGCCTGCTGAGCGTGGACGAGCCCTTCACCAACCTGCTGTGCCAGGGCATGGTCAAGGACGAGAACGGCGACACCATGTCCAAGTCCAAGGGCAATGTCGTGCCCCCGAGCTCGGTCATCGAGCCCTACGGTGCCGACACCATGCGTTTGGCGATCCTGTTTATCGCCCCGCCCGAGAAGGACTTCGACTGGGATCCCAAGGCCGTCGAGGGCGCCAACCGCTTTATCAAGCGCGCCTGGCGTATCGTTTGGCAGCTCGTCCAGTCCGGTGACGCCAACGTGGCCTTCGACAAGTCCGCGCTCGACGAGGTTGCGATGAAGCTCTATCGCGAGCGTCACCGCACCATCGCCAAGTGCACCGAGGACTTCGACCGCGGCCAGTTCAACACCGCGATCTCGGCCGTCATGGAGCTCGTCAACGCGGCGAGCGCCTACCTCAACGCCACCGAGGGTACCGCCCGCGACAAGGCGCTGTGCTACGGCGTGGCCAAGGACATCGTGAGCGTCCTTGCCCCCATCTGCCCGTTCTGGGCCGACGAGCTGTGGCACGAGGCGCTCGGCTGCGAGGGCAACGCCTACACCGCCGCCTGGCCCGATTTCGACCTGGCCGAGTCCGTTGAGGACACGGTGCAGATCGTGGTCCAGGTGCTCGGCAAGGTCCGCGGCCGCGTCGACGTTGCCCGCGATGCCTCCAATGAGGATATGCAGGCTGCCGCCGAGGCCGCCGTCGCCAAGTGGCTCGAGGGCAAGACGGTCGTCAAGGCCATCTGCGTGCCCGGCAAGCTGGTCAACCTGGTGGTCAAGTAGGCACTGCGCGCATAGCTGACATGCAATAAACGAGGGGCGATCCGGTTGGGTCGTCCCTCGTCTTGTGTTTTATGCCCTGCTTAGTCAGTGCGTCGCACCGTCTTCTATGGGATGTGTACCAGGTCCCTAAAGTAAACGTTGCCCGTTGCCTCTTCGAACATCCAAATGTTGAGGTAGATGTCGTTGAGGTCGTTGTTAACATCAAAGTCCGGATCGTCGAAGGTGCCCACAAAGGTGAGCATGGCGCGCGTTTCCTCGCCCGCTGCGACCTGCTGGCGCATGCGCACGTCGCGGACCTTACCATTGACGTAGGCATAGGAGTCCACATCGCCAAACATCATGTCGACACCGGTGTTGTTGGACACCGTAAAGACGAGCGCAGCGTCCCCGTAGCCGTCGGTGTCCTTGCCCGCGCAGGTAACATGGACGTTCTCGTCCGCCTCCAGGTCGATGGGGAACTGTTCTTGGGGGTCGGAGCCCAGGCCCTGGGGATCGACGATGTCTTCGTTTATTTTGTCGAAGCTCTCCGATGGCGTCGTTTTCTCGATGGCTTTGGTGCTGCCAGGGTTCGGTTCGCATGTTCCGGTTTTGCCATTCGTGTTGCCGCAGCCCAAGAGGGCCAACGAGCACGTTGCAATGGCGAGTGCAGTTATGCAGGGGGTGCCTAGACGTTTCATGTGTGCCTCCTTGCCGTAGAGGATTTGGAAAGGTTCGTCGTTGCGCGACTTGCTGGCTGGCTTGTTGCAGAATGCCCCTTAGCGTAAGTCTGATCGATAGGGGCTCGGGGAGGAATGCCCTTGGGGTCCGAACGGGCCTGTGGAATGGGACGCATGGCCCGTTTTGGGGCTGTTGAGGGTGCGCCGCATGGGGTTCCTCGACCAATTGTCCTATTCTTGTGGAGAAGCTGTGCGCACGCTGACCTGCAGATTCGTACTGTGCTTGCACGTTTCCACAGCTATTGGTATAGTTTGCTTGCAAATGAAGTTGTAATTGAAAGAAGTGGGGTTTCGGCCCCGCTTCTTTTTTGTATGGATGGAGGTGCCGCAATGGTCAAGACCAAGACCGAGCAGGCGATCATCGACGCGCTCGAGGCCGTCGCCCCCCAGCACGATGTCGACATCGTCGACGTCGAGCTCGTGGGTGCCACCAAGGCCCCCTGCGTGCGCGTGCGTATCGAGGGTGCCGAGGGTCAGAGCCTGTCGCTCAACGACGTCACGGCCAACACCAAGTGGGTCGGCGATGTGATTGAGGAGCTCGACCCCATCTCTTCGAGCTATACGCTCGAGGTGTCGAGCCCGGGTATGGCGCGCCCGCTGCGCCGCCCGAGTGACTTTGCCCGCTTTGTGGGCGAGAACTGCGAGCTCACCTCCACCGCCACCGAGGGCCGTCGCAAGTACGCCGGCAAGATTGCCGCCGCCACCGAGACGAGCGTGACCCTCGAGCTCGAGGACGGCGAGTCCGTCATCCTCGATTTCTCTGATGTTAAAAAGTGCAAGTTGAAGCCCACCTACGACTTCAAGCCCGCGAAGGAAGGAAAGTAAGATGGCAGCATCCGACATGATGTCCGCCCTGATGGAGCTTTGCCAGGAGAAGCACATCGACCAGCTCTACCTGATCGACCGCCTGGAGCAGTCGCTCGCCAAGAGCTATGCCGAGATCCTGCATCTTGAGTGGGGCGCCAAGGTGACCATCGACCGCACCACCGGCAAGATCTACGTCTACCGTCTGGAGCCGATCGACGATTCCATGGACGAGGAGGGCAACTTCACCGAGTTCGAGGAGATCGACGTCACTCCTAAGAACACGAGCCGTATCGCCGCCCAGCACGCCAAGGCCGAGATCAACGCCATCGTACGCAACTCCGCCCGCGAGCAGATCTACGAGGAGTTCTCCGGCCGCATCGGTGACCTCATCAGCGGTACCGTGCTGCAGTCCACGCCCGACTTCACGATCGTCAAGATTCGCGAGGGCGTCGAGGCCGAGCTTCCGCACTTCGACCAGCGCCGTTACGAGAACGAGCGCAACGAGCGTCCGATGGGCGAGCGCTACCTGCACAACCAGCATATCAAGGCCGTGATCATCGACGTTCGCGACCCCAACTCCAACCTGCAGCCGGTCCGTGGCGAGCACAGCCGTCCGCCGATTGTCATCTCCCGTACCCACCCCGAGCTCATGCGTCGTCTGTTTGAGCAGGAGGTGCCCGAGATCTATGAGGGCACCGTCCAGATCAAGTCGATCGCCCGCGAGCCCGGCCAGCGCTCTAAGGTCGCCGTCCACTCGCTCGACGATCGCCTGGATCCCGTGGGCGCCTGCGTCGGCCCTAAGGGCAGCCGTGTTCGCGCCGTCGTGGGCGAGCTCCGTGGCGAGCGCGTCGACGTCATCCTGTGGGATGCCGATCCGGCCGTCTACGTCGCCAACGCCCTGTCGCCTGCCAAGGTCACCCGCGTCCTTATCGACGAGGAGAAGGCCTACGCCGGCGTCATCGTGCCCGATGACCAGCTGTCCCTCGCCATCGGCAAGGAGGGCCAGAATGCCCGCCTCGCCGCGCGCCTGACCGGCTGGCACATCGACATTAAGTCCGAGACCCTTGCCGCCGACATCCTCAAGAATGTTCCCGTTCACGAGGAGCCCGCCGCCGACCTGATCGGTGACGAGGAGGACGAGGACGTCCGTCGCTGCGAGTTCGTGTCCGAGGACGGCATCCAGTGCCGCAACCAGGCCCGTCCCGGCTCCCGTTTCTGCGGTGTCCACGACACCGACGCCTTCGATGATGCGGAGGACCTGATCTAGCGCGCGGTCGCGCCGGGCGGGTCCCAGCGCATACTCCACGCTCGTTCAGTCTCTAGGCACCCAAGGTGCCAGAAAGGGTAGGTGAAGTCATATGGCAAAAGTCCGTGTGTCCACCCTGGCCAAAGAGTTCGGCATGACCTCCAAGGAACTGATGGGTCATCTCGCCGAAATGAAGATTCCCGCTAAGTCCGCTTCCTCCGCTCTGGAGGACGCCTATGTTGCCATGGTCCGCAAGCAGCTCGCCTCGGTGATCGAGGCCCGCGCCCAGGAAGTCGAGGCCGCCAAGCTGGCCGAGGAGCAGGCCGCTGCCGCCGAGGAGGCAGCACGCGCTGCCGAGGCAGAGCGCGAGCGCATCGCCGCCGAGAAGGCACGCGAGGAGGAGCGCCGCCAGTTCGCCGCCGCCCAGGCTGCCGAGGAGGCCGCCCGCGCCGAGGCCGAGGCTAAGAAGAAGGCCGAGCAGGAGCGCCTTGCCCGCGAGAAGGAGGAGGCTGCCCGCGAGGCCCAGCGCCGCGCCGTTCCCGCTTCCGACTCCGGTTCGCGTTTCCGCTCTCTGCTCGACCAGATCGCCGCACAGGAGACCGTGCTCAAGGCTGTCTCTTATACACATCTGA
>CABSNL010000094.1 GCA_902479095.1 uncultured Collinsella sp.
ACACTTCTAGCTTCGTCGGCAGCGTCAGATGTGTATAAGAGACAGCCTTTAATATTTATAAATATGCAGGTCAGCGAGGTGCTAGCGATGTGCCAGCGGATGCGCCGCCAGATAGACCTCGGTCAGTTGCGTGCGGTCGACATGCGTGTAGACCTGCGTGGTCGAGATATCGGCATGGCCCAAAATCTCCTGCAGCACACGCAAGTCGGCACCGCCCGCGAGCATGTGGGTGGCAAAGGAGTGGCGCAAGGTATGGGGATGGAGCCCCACCAGCCCCACCTGGCGCCCGTAGCGCTCACAGATGGCATGGATGCCCTGGCGCGACAGACGGCGGCCGTTCTTATTTAAAAAGACCGCCGAGGTCTCGGTTCCGCGGGCATGGGCCGCCAAGCGAGAACGCCCCTCAGTTACATAAAGCGTCAGAGCTCGCGCCGCGCTTCCCACCAGCGGGGACAGGCGTTCCTTCGAGCCCTTACCGCGAACGAGCACAAAGCCATCGTCGATATGGATATCGCCCACATCGAGTCCCACCAACTCGCTCACACGCAAACCGCATCCGTAGAGCACTTCCAAGATGGCATGGTCGCGCAAGCCCATCTCGCCCTCGGGGAAGTCTTGATCGAGCAGCGCCGAGACATCCTCCACCGATAGATACTCCGGCAAACGCTCAGCCTTTTTAGGCAGGCGCAACGCCGCCGTTGGATTTTGGGCCACAGCCCCATCGCGCACCAAAAAGGCATGCAGGCCCTTCACGGCCGCAAGCGCACGCTCCACCGAGGCATCCGAATAGCCCCCATCGCGACGGTCGGCGACAAAGCCCTCCACGACCTGACGGGTCACCTCTTCAAAAGACACAATACCCGCCCGCTCCAGATAGGCGCAGTACGTCGTCAGGTCACGACGATAGGCCGCAATCGTGTTGCGCGCCAAACCCCGCTCGACCGCGAGGTAATCGAGATACTCCCCCGCCGCCACGGCGAGCGACGAGGGAGTAGCTTCGGTATGTTCCTTATTCGCCGGCACCCTTAGTCCGTAGCGAGGTTCATGGGCGTCACCTGCAGACGGTCGACACCCTCGTGCTGGCCGATCGAAGCGCGCACGAACTCGCGGAACAGCGGCTGCGGGTTGGTCGGGCGGCTCTTGAACTCGGGATGAGCCTGGGTTGCCACATACCACGGATGCACGTCGCGCGGCAGCTCGACCATCTCGACCAGGCGCTCGTCGGGCGACAGACCCGAGATAACCAAGCCGGCGTCCTCGAGCTGGTCACGGAAGGCGTTGTTGAACTCAAAGCGATGACGGTGACGCTCGTAGACGAGCTCCTCGCCATATGCCTCGCGAGCAAGGGTATCGGCGGCGAGCTTGCACGGATAGGCGCCCAGGCGCATGGTGCCGCCCTTCTCGGTCACGTCCTCCTGCGAGCTCATCAGATCGATGACGCTAAACGGGCCGTCCGGATCGAACTCGGAGGAGCTGGCGCCGGCAAGGCCGACGACGTTGCGGGCGAACTCGCACACGGCCACCTGCATACCCAGGCAAATGCCCAGATACGGAATCTTGTGCTCACGGGCAAACTCGGCCGCGAGGATCTTGCCCTCCAGGGCGCGCTTGCCAAAGCCGCCGGGGACCAGGATGCCCGAGGCGTCGCCCAGAACCTCGGAGACATTCTGCTCGTCGAGGCTCTCGCCGTCGACCAGCTGGACGTCCACATGGCGATCGTAGAAGACGCCCGCATGGTGCAGGGCCTCGATAACCGACAGGTACGCATCGGGCAGCTGCGTGTACTTGCCCACGACGGCGATCTTCACCTTGTCGGCGTGATGGTTGGCGTGATTCTGTTTGCGCAGGAACTCATTCCACTCGCTCATGTCGCGCTCACGCGGGTCCAGACCCAGGCGCTCGCAAATGCGCAGGTCAAAGTCCTGCTCGGCAAGCAGCTGCGGAACATCGTAAATGCTCGCGCAGTCCTCGTTGGTAAAGACACAATCGGTGTCGACGTCGCAGAAGCTTGCGATCTTTCCGCGGATAGCGTCATCGATATGGTGGTCGGAGCGCAGCACGATGATATCGGGCTGGATGCCAAAGCTGCGGAGCTCCTTGACGGAATGCTGCGTGGGCTTGGTCTTGACCTCGTGGGCGGCGGCGATATAGGGAACGAGCGACACGTGGATGTAGCAGACGTTCTCGGGGCCGGCCTCCTTGCGGTACTGACGGATGGCCTCGACAAACGGTTGGGACTCGATGTCGCCGATCGTGCCGCCCAGCTCGGTGATGACTACATCGGAGCCGGTCTGCTCCTCGATGCGGCGGAACTTGTCCTTAATGGCATTGGTGACGTGAGGAATCACCTGCACGGTACCGCCCAAAAAGTCGCCGCGACGCTCGCGGGCGATCAAGCTCTTATAGATGGCGCCAGTCGTAAAGTTGGAATCGCGGGTCAGGTTCTCATCAATAAAGCGCTCGTAATGACCCAGGTCCAGGTCGGACTCGTAACCATCCTCGGTAACGAAGACCTCACCATGCTGGAAGGGGCTCATGGTACCGGGGTCGACGTTCAGATACGGATCGGCCTTCTGCATCGTTACTTTGTAACCACGCGACTTGAGCAGACGGCCCAGCGAGGCCGCGGTGATACCCTTGCCCAGGGACGAAACCACGCCACCGGTTACGAACACATGCTTGGTCATATTGAGTTACCTGCGCTTCCCGTAGAAGTTGTTTATCCACATCTTACGGGTCTTCATTGTAATACTCGCGCCGCGGACCGTTCGCAATTTTTCTTGCGTGCGATTGCATTTCTCAATCTTGAAACAAAACGCCGCCCGGTTTCCCAGGCGGCGTCGCTATGGCAAGGGTTACATGCTGCTATCGATCAGCAACCTCGTCCTCAAGCATTTCTTGAACGAGCATGCCGGTACGGACGCCCTCAAGATACCACTCGCCACGTTCGGTGAGGCAAATGCCATTTGCAAGCTGACCGCCGTCGTCGCTATAACGCGAGACGACATCAATCATGCCTTCGGAATCCAAGCGATCGATTGCGGCGCGGGCACGATACGGCGAAATCCCCACGCGCTCGGCAAGCGTTTTGCGCGAGAAACTATACGGCCCGCCATTGTCTTTGGTTTGCTGGTCGATCTCCATCAACACCAGCACCTCGACACGCTTCATATCGTTGACACTCGCACGACCCTTGCCCGCCATAGCAGCCTCCTCAAACCGAGCACGAGCATCTAACGCGCCGTGCGCGACCGACACACCTCACGATGGCAGGTAATATCCATCATGCGGCATCCCGCTAAGGATGAAACAGTTACGGTTATTGTATACCGCTCAAATTGTCTCTAGGCAGGTAAACAGCTATTTTTCGCCGAAATAGGCGCTTTATTGATCAAAAAGCCGTACCGGGCGCTAACCCGATACGGCCAAAATGCAATGCAATTACCGCGGTGCTTCAAACTTAGCGATGGAAGAAACCGCGGCGCTCAAACTTGGGCTCGCAGCACACGTTGATACCTAGTTTGCGCAGTACCGTCTCGTCCGTCGGCGAGATAATCACGCTAAAGAAGGCATCGCAGCCGCGCAGCTGCTCCAGGCCCGAAAGGACGCGAGCGGCCGTCTCACTCGTGGCCGAGGTGATCGACAGCGCCATAAGCGTCTCGTCGGTGTGGAGGCGCGGGTTTTTGCTGCCCAGGAAATGCGTCTTGAGCTTGCTGATGGGCTCGATCGCCTCATCGCTAATGACCTCGAGCTCAAGGTCGACGCCCGAGACATGCTTGAGGGCGTTCATAATGAGCGAACTTGCGGCGCCCAGGCGCGTGGAGGTCTTACCGGTCACCACGGAGCCATCGGGCATGACCATGGCGCCCACGGGACCACCCGTCAGCTGCTCCCTGGTGAGGGCCGCCGAGCGCGCCGGTGAGTAGTTCTTATCGATGCCGGCTTTCTTCATAATAATCTTGAGACGGTCGACTTGCTCATCGCCCACGCCGGTACGGCGCACATTTTCGACCGCGGTAAAGTAGCGGCGGACGATCTCCATCTTGGAAGCGTCGCGGCAGGCATCGTCATCGGTGATGGCAAAGCCGACCATATTGACGCCCATGTCCGTAGGACTCTGGTAGGGACTCTTGCCCAGGATCTTTTCCATCAGGGCACGGACCACCGGGAAGGCCTCGACGTCGCGGTTGTAGTTGACCGTGGTCTTGTTGTAGGCCTCAAGGTGGAACGAATCGATGATATTGGCGTCGTCGAGGTCAGCCGTGGCGGCCTCGTAGGCAATATTGACCGGATGCGTCAGAGGAAGATTCCAGACAGGGAAGGTCTCGAACTTGGCATAGCCGGCGGCCGTGCCATGCTTGTGCTCGTGATAGAGCTGAGACAGGCAGGTGGCAAGCTTGCCCGAGCCAGGACCGGGGGCAGTGACCACGACGAGCGGTCGGGTGGTCTCGACAAACTCGTTCTTGCCGTAGCCATCGTCGGACACGATCAGATCGACATCGTGCGGATACCCCTCGATGGGATAGTGCAGCTTGGCGGGAATACCGAGCGCGTTCAGGCGGTTGCGGAACACATCGGCAGCGGGCTGGCCGGCGTACTGGGTGACTGTCTCTTATACACATCTCCGAGCCCACG
>CABSNL010000095.1 GCA_902479095.1 uncultured Collinsella sp.
GAGATCAGCCTCGGTCTCGTGGGCTCGGAGATGTGTATAAGAGACAGGTCCCAGGCTGCGGCAGACGACACGCCTGGCACGCTGCATCAGTGAGCGGGTCCAGTCAGCGTCACCCGTGCGGCACACTTCGTCAAGCACCACAACGGCGTCGGACAAATCGAGTTCTCCGCGCGGGTCGGCATCCATCAGCTGCCAAGCAAAAACCATGCGAGCGGGAACCGCGCACTCCACCAACTCCGTCGACGCACCGCCATCCACCGCAACGCCCTCAAAGGGCAGCACCTCAACGGCACGCGCAACGGGCGCAATCGCATCCGCCTCGGCCCGCATGCGCTCCAACACCGCCGCCGTCTGATCCAACACGCCGGCGCTGCGAATCAGGTATACCTCGCAGCCCGCGTCCACCTTACGCTTGCAATGCACGACGACGCGCTTCCCCGCTGCGGCATCCACCGGGCAGGGCACCTGCGGCCAGCGCTTGGGCACATCGGGACGCGCGTCGACACCCGGATAGAACCGAATCTCGAGCGTGTCACCCGCCGCCACGGCGGCGTCGAGCTCAACGGTCACCTCTTCGTGGCCCACAGCGACCAAACGCCCCACGCGCACGCCCTGGTTAATTGCGCGCTCAAAGCTCATCAGCTCGGCACCCGAACGCCCTCGCAGGTACGTATCGGTAAACCCACGGTTAAACGACCTCCCCAGCTCGCGTTCAAGCTCTTCCACGGCATCGGGGTCCCACGCGCCGTCGCGCAGCATATCGAGTGCCCGGCGCCACACCCGCACCACGTTGAATACGTAATCGGGGTTCTTCATGCGCCCCTCGATCTTGAGCGACGCCACGCCGGCATCTACAAGCTCGGGCAGATGTGCAATACCCAGATAGTCGCGCGGGCACAGCAGGCGATCTCCCTCGACGGCGACAACGCTCTGTCCCGCCTCGTCCACCAGGTCGTACGCCAGACGGCACGGCTGCGTGCAGTCGCCGCGCATCGCCGAGCGCCCACGCCGCAGGGCCGAAAACTCGCACGCCCCCGAATAGCCGATGCAAATCGCACCGTGGCAGAATACCTCGATGGGCACGCCCGTGGCACATAGCGCCGCAATCTCGTCGACCGCCAGCTCGCGTGCCGTCGTCACGCGCTCGACTCCCAGCTCATCGGCGGCAAGCCGCACGGCGCCTTCGCTATGAACGCCCGCCTGCGTGGACAGGTGAATCTCGACCCCGGGAATCACCGCGCGCAGCGCGCAGGCCAGCCCGGCATCGGCGACAATCAGAGCATCGGCGCCCAGCTCCAGTGCATGAGCTCCCAGCGCCACCGCGTCGGACAACTCATCGTCAAACACGAACACGTTGAGCGTCACGTACACACGCACGCCATGGGCATGCGCCACGGCACAACCGCGCGCAAACTCGTCATCCGTAAAGCCATGGGCGCTCACGCGGGCGTTAAAGCCGCCCAACCCCGCATAGATGGCATCGGCACCCGCGGCGATGGCCGCAAGCATCTGGTCGAGCCCGCCCGCCGGCGCCAGCAGCTCGGGCAGCGCCGCACCGGCAGCATCCAATCCAGTCTCGTATTGTCCGCTCGGCCCTATCGTCCGAATCGCCATCGGCAAACTCCTTACCAAGGTATGCATTCACTCTGAAAAATGCCGTCTTCCAGCATACACGAGGCCTCGCGCGCCCCGTTTGGTTTATCGTGTAATAACTTATGTCCATCCTGCCCCGACGACACATTCACCGTCCGGCACGACATACCTGGAGGTCAATATATGGGTCCTCGCCAACGACAGGGACGCAGCCGTTCAAAGACGCATGCTCTGCCCATAATCCTGCTCTCGTTTTTGGGCTTTTTGCTTATCGCGGGCGTGGCGTTTGGCATCGGCATGGTCGGCAACGTCAACCGTTGGCTGTCCGATCTGCCCGACTACACCGACGCCAACGCGTATCTGGTGAGCGAGCCCACCGAGATCGTCGACTGCAACGGCAACAAGATCGCAAGCTTCTACACGCAAAACCGCAAGTCCATCACCAAGGACGAGGTCTCCCCCTACGTGCTGCAGGGCACCGTTGACGTCGAGGACGAGCGCTTCTACGAGCACGGCGGTATCGACCTGTGGGGTATCGCGCGTGCTGCGGTGGCAACCCTCGGCGGCGGGCACGAAGGCGCCTCGACTATCACCCAGCAGCTGGTGCGCAACACCATCCTGCAGGAGGAGCAGTTCGACTCGACCATCGAGCGTAAGGTGCGCGAGGCCTACATCGCCGTAAAGATGGAGGACATGTACTCCAAAGACGAGATCCTCATGATGTACCTCAACACCATCTATTACGGCCACGGCGCCTACGGCATCGAGGCCGCAGCCGAGACCTACCTGTCCAAGAGCGCCGCCGACCTCACCCTGAGCGAAGCCGCACTGTTGATCGGCCTTCCCAACTCGCCTTCGCAGTACGACCCCACGGTCAATCCCGATCTGGCACTGTCTCGCCGCAACAAGGTCCTCGACAACATGTTGCGCCTGGGCCACATTACGCAGGAGGAGCACGATGCCGCACAGGCCGAGCCCATCACCCTCAACGTGACCGAGATTTCGGGCAGCGGCGTCGACGTATACTCGCAGCCCTACTTTGTCGCCTATGTTAAGCAGCTGCTGGAGCAGGAGTTCTCGACCGACGTGCTCTTTAAGGGCGGTCTGACCGTCAAGACCACCATCGACCCCACGATGCAGCAGGTGGCAGAGAATGCCGTCCGCCAGCAGCTCGACACGCTCTCACTCGACGGCCTGGATATGGGCATGGTCGTCGTCGACCCCAAGACCGGCTACATCAAGTGCATGGTGGGCGGCTACGACTACAACGCCGACGAGAACCACGTAAACCATGCCACGGCCAAGCGTCCCGTCGGCTCCACCTTTAAGGCCTTTACGCTGGCAACCGCCATCCAAAACGGCATGAACCCCAACGTCACCCTCAACTGCAATTCGCCGCTCAAGGCTAAGGGCACCACGACCGAGGTCCAAAACTACGCCAACCATAGCTATGGCAACATCACGCTTAAGCAGGCAACGGCATACTCCTCCAACACCGGCTACATCCAGGTGGCGGAAGCCGTCGGCAACAGCAAGATCATCTCACTCGTCAAAAAGCTCGGCATCGATCCCGCCAAGGACAACATCGAGGACGTTCCCGTCATGACGCTCGGCACCGGCTCGATCTCGCCGCTCGAGATGGCCGCCGCCTACGCGACGTTTGCCAACGGCGGCTACTATCGCCAGCCGATCGCCATCACCGAGATTGACTCTCGTACCGGTTCGGTGCTGTACCAGCACACGGACAATCCCTCACAGGTGCTTACCGAGGGCGAGGCCGCCGCGGTCACCGATGTTCTGTCCGGCGTCATGCAGGGCGGCGGTACGGGTGCTGCTGGCGCCCTGAGCGTCAACCAGCCCTATGCCGGCAAAACGGGCACCACCGACAACACCACCAACCTGTGGTTCTGCGGCTATACCCCGCAGCTGGCGTGCGCCCTGTGGACCGGCTATTCCGCGGGCGAGATCCCCATCCAAAAATACGGCACGGACCTGCTGGGCGACAGCACCAACCTGCCTGTCTTTAAGCGGTTTATGAACACCGTTCTGACCGGTACCGAACGCGAGGAGTTTGCGACCGGAACGGCGCCCACCTACAAGAACAACAGCGTCTGGAAGTTCTACGGCACCAACAACACCAAGAAGACGGAGAACGACGACAAGGACGAGAACGAGGACGAAGAGGAAACCACCACAACGACCACCACGACGACCACGACCACCGAGACCACGGGCGGCGACACCACCGGCGGCACCGGAACGACCGGTGGCTCGACGGGCGGCTCCACTGGTGGTTCGACCGGCGGCGATGGCGGCACGCCTACGCCCACGCCTACGCCCACTCCCGACCCCTCGCCCACGCCTGACGATACTGTTGGCTAGA
>CABSNL010000096.1 GCA_902479095.1 uncultured Collinsella sp.
GCAGCGTCAGATGTGTATAAGAGACAGCCCTCAAGGGCGTGCTGCACGAGGCTGGCCTGGGCGGTGGTGTGGGCGACGAGGGCGGCTTTGCCCCCAACCTTAAGACCAATGCCGAGCCGTTTGAGTACATCACCAAGGCCGTGGAAAAGGCCGGTTTTAAGCCCGGCGTCGACTTCATGTACGCCATGGATCCGGCCTCGACCGAGTTCTACAACGCCGAGACCGGCATGTACGAGCTCAAGGGCGAGGGTGTTGAGTACACGAGTGCCCAGATGGTCGATTACTGGGAGAAGCTCGTCGACACCTATCCCATCATCTCCATCGAGGACGGCATGGCCGAGGAGGACTGGGACGGCTGGGTCGAGCTTACCCGCCGCATTGGCAACAAGGTGCAGCTGGTGGGCGACGACCTGTTCGTCACCAACACCGAGCGCCTCAAGAAGGGCATCGAGCTTGGTGCCGCCAACGCGATCCTGGTCAAGGTCAACCAGATCGGCACACTCACCGAGTCGCTCGAGGCCATCGAGACCGCCAAGGAGGCTGGTTACGCCTGCATCGTGAGCCACCGTTCCGGCGAGACCGAGGACTCCACGATCGCCGACCTGGTCGTGGGCGTCAACGCCGGCCAGATCAAGTCGGGCGCCCCGTGCCGCAGCGACCGTATCGCCAAGTACAACCAGCTCATTCGCATCGAGGACGAGCTCGAGGGCAGTGCGCGCTACGCCGGCAAGGCAGCGTTTTACAACATTCGCTAAACAAGTGGTGCGCGCGGGGAGCGGGGCTGACTCGGCTCCGTTCCACTTCTGATGGCCGCCATTGGGCGCTGGGCCATATGGCTCAGCGCCTTTTTTATGTCGAGCAAAGGCTGTCGAAGGTGGTGCGCACGCTCGTGCTATAACTAGAATACTTAGCGCAAACAAACCTCAACCGCACAAGGCGCACATGGATCAGATTTACGACAACAGGTATTATTCCGCCGGTTCGCGCGAGCCGTCGTCTCGTCGTGCAGGTACCGTGCAGCTCGGCGGGTCCGACTGTGCTGGTATCGATCGCCGCGCACAGCGTCCGGCAAGCGCCTCACGCCCCCGTGCTCAAATGAATATGCCGACGGACCGCCCGCCACGTTCGGCGCGCCCGACGCATGCTTCGCGTACGCAGCGCCCCTCGGCTCAAACACACGAAAAGTCGACCAGGCCCTCGAGCCGTCTCTCCGGTTCGGACTTTATGCGCTACGCCAACGACAACGCGGTGGTCAAGGCGATCTACGACTTTACCCATGGACCCCAGCGCGGGCTGTTTATTGGCATTGTCGTCGTCCTGGTGCTCGTGAGCCTGTACTTTCCCGTGCGCGACCTCTACGTTGCCAAGCGCTCGAGCGATATCTTGGCCAAGCAGGTCGAGATTCGCCAGCAGTACAACGACGACTTGCAGAAAAGCGTCGACAAACTGCTCTCGGAGGAGGGCATTAAAGACGCGGCGACCGAGGACCTGGGCCTGGTGATGCCCGGCGAGACCAAGATTGACGTGCTGGGCCTGGATGACGATTCGGACTCGTCGTCGAGCAAAAAGTCCTCGAACGCCAAGAAGGCCAGTGAAGTCGCCAAAGAGATCGAAGAGGTCGGCAAAGACGCGCCGTGGTACATCCAGACGCTCGATATGCTGTTTGGATTTAACGGCGTCGAGGGCCAGACGGTCGTGTCCAACGGCAAATAGCGCCCGGAGGGGAGCCTGCAATGACGCATCGCGACAAACGATATAAGGTGGCGGCGATTGACCTGGGAACGGTGTCGTCGCGCCTGGTGCTTGCCCAGGTCGAGGGCGGGGCGATCGTGGAATCGTCTAAGCATACCGAGATTACCGACTTGGGCGAGGGCGTGGACGCGACGGGGCGCTTTTGCGAGGCGGCCGTTGAGCGCGTGCTCGCTGCGTGTCGCATGTTTGTGGACGAGGCCCGTGCCTTTGGGGCCGCGTGCGTCTGCACCACGTGCACGAGCGCCGCGCGTGATGCGTCCAATGCCGCGCTGCTACTGGACGGACTGTGCGATCTGGGGCTTGAGCCGCAGGTGATTCCGGGCGAGGTAGAGGCGCGCCTGACGTTTTTTGGCGTGGCGCACGACTTTGCGGGCGAGCGCATCATCGTTGCCGATTCGGGCGGCGGATCCACGGAGCTCGCGACGGGCGTCTATGCACCGGAGCGCGGCATCTTTGCTCTGGAGGGAACGCGCTCGCTGGACATCGGTTGCCGTCGCGTGACCGAGCGATTTTTCTCGGCACTGCCGCCAACGGACAGCGAGCTTGCGGCCGCTGGCTCATGGGCAAACGAGCAGTTTGCGGGCTATTTTGAGAGCCTGCCTGTCGACTTTGAGCGCGCCGAGCGCCTGGTCGCGGTGGGTGGTACCGTCACCACGCTCGTGGCACTCGTTCACGAGCTGGAGCCGTATGATTCGAGCTTTGTGCACCTGCGCGAGCTTTCGCTGGAGCAGGTTTCGGCCGCTATCGAGCGCATGTCCGCGCTGGATGTTGCGGGTATCGCCGCGTTACCGGGCGTGCAACCCAAGCGCGCGGGCGTGATCTTGGCAGGTGCCGTGGTGATTCGCGAGCTTATGCGAGCCGGCGGCTACGACACGCTCACCGTAAGCGAGAACAGCCTGCTCGCCGGCATGGCCGCCACCATCAACGAGACCCTCGACGGCGCGACCCCCACCATCGGCTGGACCCCCAGCCTCAGCGCCCTCTAAATAATAAGTTGCGGTGAAATACGGACTAAAATCGCCCTTTCGGGCACCAAACAGTCCCTATTCCACCGCAACTCAACAGCCGGCACCTGGGGACAGTCCTTGCGGGGCGTCCCCACAGCGCCTATGCCAGCTTGTCGATCTGCCCAATCTCGCAAAGCGGAATATTGACGAGCATGCCCTCGTCTCTATATGCCGCCAGGGAGCTCCTCACGCAACGCTCGAGTTTGAATTTTTCGCAGGCTATTTTCAGACTCTTCGCTTTAAGGTTCTCTGCTGCCTTGACCTCAAGCGGAAGCACGGTTCCCGCATGGTCGATGGCAAAGTCGGTTTCGGCATTGCCGGAGGTAGAGGACCAATACGCGGGAGTTTTGTCCTGGAGCAAAAGCTCCTGCGCGACGTATTGTTCGGTCAGCGAACCTTTGAACTCGGTAAAAACAGCGGATCCGTTAAGAACGATGGCCGGAGAGAGACCGGAGAGCGCTCCGAGGATGCCGGTGTCGATGCAGAACAGTTTGAAGCCCGAGAGGTCTTCATAGCTCGAGAGCGGCGCCTTTAGAGCGGAGACACGTGGCACCTTATGAACGATTCCGTAGTCCGTGAGCCACTGGAGGCTTTCCTCGAAATCGCGTGCGCGCGCTCCGGGACGAAGGGCGCCATAGACAAACTTCTTGTTCTCCTTTGCAAGCTGGCCGGGAAGGGATTTCCAAACCAACCTCATGCGCTCGACGATGCGGGCGGGTGCATGTTTGCCAAAATCGGATTCGTAAGCCTCGATGATTTGCTGCTGAAGCCTTCGGGCTT
>CABSNL010000097.1 GCA_902479095.1 uncultured Collinsella sp.
CTAGCTTCGTCGGCAGCGTCAGATGTGTATAAGAGACAGAGGTAAACGCGGCCGTTGTCGAGCGTCGTGGAGAAACGCTCCTCCTCGGAGGCGACGATGCCCTTGACGAGCGCGACGTTCTTGAGCAGCTCGGGATAGGCCTCGCCCATCTGAGCGTTGACCTCGTCGATAAACTTGGTCAGGAAGGCGCCCTCGATGCCCAGCAGGCGACCGTGGAACACGGCACGACGGAGCAGGCGGCGAAGGACGTACTCGCGACCCTCGTTACCGGGAAGGATGCCGTCCGAGATCATAAAGTCGACGGCACGGGAGTGATCGGCGATAATGCGCAGCGAGCGGCTGGCACCGGAGTAATCGTCAGCGTCATAGGTCTTGCCGCTGATCTCCTCGCCCAGCTTGATGAGATGCTGCATTAGATCGCCGTCGTAGTTAGCGGTCTTGTGCTGCATGATAGCAGCCATGCGCTCCAGACCCATGCCCGTATCGAGGTTGCGGTGCGGCAGCTCCGGCATGGAGCCGTCCTCCTGGCGGTCGTACTGGGTAAACACGAGGTTCCAGAACTCAAGGAAGCGGTCGCAGTCGCAGCCGGGCTTGCAGTCGGGGCTGCCGCAACCGACCTCCTCGCCCATGTCAAAGTAGATCTCGGAGCACGGACCGCAGGGGCCGGTAGGGCCAGCGGCCCAGAAGTTGTCGTCCTCGCCCAGACGCGAGATGTGATCCTCGGCAACGCCCAGGGAGCGCCACACGTCGTGGGTCTCGTCGTCCTCGGTAAAGACGGTGAAGTACAGGCGGTCGAGCGGCAGCTTGAACTCCTTGGTGATGAGCTCAAAGGCCCAAGCGCAGGCCTGCTGCTTGGAGACGCCGCCAAAGGAGAAGTCGCCAAGCATCTCAAAAAAGGACAGGTGACGGCCGTCCTCGCCGATGCAGTCGATGTCATTGGTGCGGACGCACTTCTGGCAGGAAATCGCGCCGATCTCCTTCATGGTCTTCTTGCCCTGGTAATACTCCTTAAACTGGTTCATGCCGGCGTTGGCAAGCAGCAGCGAAGGATCGTCGGGGACGAGGGACGAAGAAGGATAGAGCTTAAGACCGCGCTCCTCAAAGAAGTTGAGGAACTTAGAGCGAATCTCGGCCGTAGTCATTGACGGGTAGTCAGCACTCATAGAGGGAATCTCCTCGGTTTCACATCGAAACAGTTCAAACGTAACGATATTACCATCCCACCGCCCCAGCGCAAAAAAGAGGGCCGTCAAACAGCGACCCTCCAGCGAAAGTGCATGTTATTTAGGACTAAGCAATCCTTTGAAAAAAAATGGGTTTGTTAAAATGCTATATAAGAACCATCCGGAAGGAGCGATCGATGAAAAGCAAACGATTTGTCCTGAATGCACTTCTGGTAGTAGCAATATTGACGCTCTTCGTCTTTTCTTACTCATACATGAATCAGCCAAGATTTGGATATGCTTTATACGCTGTTTTTTCCGGCGAAACAACTTACAACACTTACAACACTATAGGCTTCATTGACGCAATCTTTTTCTATGTAGTCGGCCCCGTATCAAGCGAACTGGTCGCTTTTGTTGTCAGCTACAACCTGAATCAACAAAGCCAAACTCACTCAGCGACTTCGGCCAAACAAGGAATCAATCTCTTCGCAATAATGATAATTCTGCAAATTGCGACAGTGTTGATTATCGCCCTGACCGCAACAAACGTTTTGAAGTATGAGTTCGGATTCATCGTGATCTGTCTCATGGCAATTGCCGCGGGTATAGCGGTTTCGTATACGACACCGGCAAAGAAGTAGCTCAACTAACAGGCCTATTTAGAATCCGAATCGTCCATGGAACCGTCGATGCCGGTTTTGGTGTCGTCGTTCGTATTGGAATCGTCATCCTTGGCGAAGGGATTCTTGAAAAAGCCCGTCGCATCGGGCTGCAGGCCCGAGAGCTTGATCCAGGGATTCTCGAGCTCGGGCTTGGGCATCGCCTGGGCCTCCGGCGCGGTCTCGTTGCCAATGAACTCGGACTCATAGATGAACGTATCGTCTCCAAGCGCGTCATAGGCGGCGACCGGGTTGCCCTCGGCATCGCGATACGGCGTTCCCTTAAACACGGCGCCGTCGTATGCCACGAGCTGGCGGCCGGTCTCGTTCTCAAAGTAGTAGACGGAAATGCCCTTGAGGGCCGCGCACAGCGGAATTGCGATGACCATGCCGATGGGACCCATGAGTGCCGAACCAATAACGAGGGCCGTCAGGCTCATGACGGGATGCACCTGCACCGAGCTCTGCATAACCTTAGGCGAAATGACGTTGTCGGTGACATTTTGGGCCACCATGGTCACGACAAGCGTCCACAACGCCAGCATCGGGCTGAACATAAAGCCGAGCACCGTGGTGATCGCCGCGCTCACCCAGGGACCGACAACCGGGACCAAATGCATAATGCCGGTAAAGATGGCCATAAGTGCGGCATACGGATGCCCGATGATCGTAAAGCCGATAAAGGCGAGGATGCCACCGCAGATCGACGTTACGACCATGCCACGCATGTAGCCGCCGACCGAGCGCGAAAGAATCGCGACCATAAAACGGTACGAGGTCTCCTTTTCCTGACCAATGATGGTGCAGACCTCGTGGTGCATACGGGGATAGTCGCAGGCCAACCAATAGGCAAGCACTAAGCCAAGAAAGATAACAAACAGCTGCGACGCGGTATTGGTGATGAGGGGGAATACACCACGGCCAAGCTCGGCGGCAATCTGTGAGACATACTTGGACGCCACCGTAACGAGCGAAGAAAGGTTATCGTCCAGATACTCCTTGAGCGGCGTGTTGTTGAGCGTCTTGGCATGCGAGATCATCTCATTGAGGTCGCCACCGGCAACACGAAGCTGCTCGGGCAGGCGGCTCAGGACTTCCATGATCTGACCAAAGAGAATCGGCGACAAGATGCAAACGACGCCGACGAGCACGGCAACGACCACAATAAGCGCGATGAGCGAACCGATGCCGCGATTCACACCATGGTGCTCGAGCCAGTTGGTGATCGGCGACATCACAAAGGCGATGATGGAGCCGACTGCCAAAAACTCGATAACCGGCGCCAGGATGCCCATAAGGTCTGTCTCTTATACACATCTCCGAGCCCACGAGACCGAGGCTGATCTCG
>CABSNL010000098.1 GCA_902479095.1 uncultured Collinsella sp.
CGCGAGGCGTGACGCTCGACGCGACCACGGGCCCTGCTGTCGCGAGCGCGCCCGAGGCCCCGCTCGACCGAACCGCCCTGGCGCGAGCCGCCGCGAACCTCGTGGCCAACGCCGCCGAGCACGCGCGCTCGCGCGTGGCGGTCTCCTGCGACGTCGAGGGCGGCCACCTCGTCATCGAGGTGGCCGACGACGGACCGGGCTTCTCTCCCGCCGCCCTCGAACGCGGCTGTGAGCGCCTCTTCACAGACGACTCCTCCCGCTCCTCGCGCGACGGAGGCCGCCACTACGGGCTCGGCCTCCACGCCGCCTCCGAGGCCGCGAGCGCCCACGGGGGCTCCGTCTCGCTCGCCAACAGCCCCTCGGGCGGCGCGGTGGCCACCATCGCGGTCCCCCTGTGAGGGCCTGACGACTCAGGCCCTCACACCGGCGTGCCTCGCAATCAAACGCTTCCCGGATAATAATGCCCGTTGCAGGGATCGCCCTGTCTAGTCGCCGCCCATGTGCATGAGCATGTCAGCGATGCGAGTCGCCATCTCGTCCGCCGCTGCACGGATGTTGGCGACCCAGGACGCAAGGCCGGCCTGATCGGATGCCTCCGCTTCAAGCACGTCGCAGTTCGCGGTCACCGCCATGAGCGGGGTGACGAGGTCGTGCGAGGCGGTGCAAACGAACACGCGCTCCCGTGCCTCGGCCTCCGCCACCGGTCGCATGGCGCGTCCCGTTGCCGACCACGCCACGGTGAGCCCCCCCCAAAAAGCCGAAGCGATCGGCGTCACTCGCTTCGCTAAATCAACTTTATGGGATGACGGATCACGGTCTTGAGCTTCTCCGGCGCGCACTTGCGCGGGTCGGAGAGGTAAATCTCGTGATGCAGACGGGCTTCGGAGAAGTCGGGGGCGTAGCCCCGTTCCGCTGCGAATGTGCGCATGGCGTCTATGGTCGCCGGCTCGTCGTCGTAAGGCCCGGTATGCATGCACTGAACGCAAAGGCCCTCGTCGACCCTCAGCAGCTCGACCGCCGAGAAGTCCAGCTTCTTCTTGGCGGCAGCTTCCGAAACTGCCCAGTCGAAGCCCTCGCGAGTGACGAAATCGGGCAGACGGATGCACGTGATGAAGTTGAAGTCATCCTTCCGCGCATAATCAATCTCGCCATCGGTGCGGTCTTGCCACCAGAAGCCCTCGAGCGGAGGCACGACGAAGTCGAAATAGCCTTCGATCTCTCGCGGGCCCTTCTTCGACATCTTGATGGTATAAGCGACGCCGTAGAGCAGCGGCAACGCGTTCTGGTACTCGCCGCCTTCGGCATTGGGATTGCCCTTGCCCCGCACGGCGACGTAGCTCATAGGCGGAACGGTTACGACGCTCGGCTTGCCGGACGGCCTGTAGAGCTCCCTGAACTCTTTCTTGAAATCGTATGCCATCGCAACAAACCTCCTTGAGCTTGGGTTTCCGTCGATATCCGACCAAATATAGCAATGGGCGCGGCTTCGGAAGAGGCCGCGCCCATTACAGGATATTATAACACAGAATCGAACGTCTGTTCTATTCCCACTCGATGGTCGCGGGCGGCTTGGACGTGATGTCGTAGCACACGCGGTTGGCGCCGGGAACCTCGGCAACGATGCGGCCAGAGATGCGGGCCAGCACGTCGTAGGGCAGCTTAGCCCAGTCGGCGGTCATGGCATCGCTGGACTCGACGGCACGCAAGATGATCGGGCGCTGATAGGTACGCTCGTCGCCCATAACGCCAACGGACTTGATGTCGGGCAGAACCGCGAAATACTGCCAGCAGCTGTGCTCAGAGTTGCGCTCGCCGGTCTGCTCAAACAGACGCTGGTTGTAGGCGTCGAGCTCCTCGCGCACGATGGCGTCGGCGTTCTTGAGGATCTCGAGCTTCTCCTTGTCGACCGCACCGATGATGCGGATGGCCAGACCCGGGCCCGGGAAAGGCTGACGGAACACGATGTGACCCGGCAGGCCAAGCGCCAGACCAAGCGCGCGGACCTCGTCCTTAAAGAAATGGTCGAGCGGCTCAATGAGGTCGAAGTGCACGCCCTCGGGGAACGGGATCAGGTTGTGATGGCTCTTGATGGTGGCCGTCTTGCCGCCCGTCTTGCGAGCGCCGGACTCGATGATGTCGGGGTAGATGGTGCCCTGAGCCAGGTATTTGACCGGCTTGCCATCGGTCTCGAGCTGCTGGGCCACGGCGAAGAACTCTTTCCAGAACTGCGTACCGATGATGCGGCGCTTCTCCTCGGGCTCGGTCACGCCAGCCAGAAGCTCGGCATAACGGTCCTCGGCGTGAACGTGGATAAAGTCGACGTCAAACTGCTTGGTGAAGACCTCCTCCACCTGCTCGGGCTCGCCCTTGCGCAGCAGGCCGTGGTTGATGAACACGCAGGTCATCTGCTTGCCCACCGCGCGAGCGCCCAGCGCAGCCACGACGGAGGAGTCGACGCCACCGGACAGGGCCAGAATCACGCGGTCGTCGCCGACCTTCTCGCGGAACTCGGCCGTCATGGTCTCGACCAGGTTGTCCATGCTCCAGTTGGGCTCCAGGCCGCAAATCTCAAACAGGAAGTTGCTCAGCAGCTGCTGACCGTACTCGGAGTGCTTGACCTCGGGGTGGAACTGCGTGGTAAAGATTTTGCGCTCGGGGCACTCCATGGCAGCAACCGGGCACACGTCGGTGCTGGCGGTAACGGTAAAGCCCTCGGGCACCTCGGAGACGGCATCGCGATGGCTCATCCACACGGTCTGCTCCATAGGCGTGGAGTTAAAGAGCTTGGCGCCAGCCGTGCGCGTGATAGTGGCGCGGCCGTACTCGCCCACCTCGGAGTGACCGACCTTGCCGCCGAGCGTCACGGCCGTGATCTGATGGCCGTAGCAGAAACCCAGGACGGGAAGGCCCAAGTCAAAGATGGCGGGATCGATAGACGGAGCATCCTCGGCGTACACGGAGGCCGGACCGCCGGAAAGGATGAGCGCAGAGGCGTTCATCTCGCGAATCTCGTCGGCCGAGATGTCGCAGGGGACAATCTCGGAATACACGTTGAGGTCGCGGACGCGACGGGCAATGAGCTGACCCTGTCTCTTATACACATCTGACGCTGCCGACGAAGCTAGAAGTGTAGA
>CABSNL010000099.1 GCA_902479095.1 uncultured Collinsella sp.
TAAGAGACAGCCCACGGCGGACGGGTCGACAAGCAACGCCGACAGCACCTCGGTGGGCTCGCTCTTAAACTCAAGCGTCACCTGGCCGGTCAGGCCCGCGCGCTCCAGCAAGTAGTTCATGACGTACTCCGGCGTGGTGCCCTTGCCCGTCATATAGACAGTATGGCCCGCCAGATCGCCAAACGAGGCCACACTCGCGTCGCCCGTCACAACGTTCAGCACGCCCAGCGTGTTGATATCGATGACCTGCACCGCACCCTCGGTCTTGTTGTAGAGCACGCTCGCCACGTTGGCGGGCACCAGGGCGATATCGATATCGCCCTGAATGACCTTGGGCACAATCTCGTCGGCGGCAGTGTTGATCGCAAAGTCGAACTCATTGTCCGTCTCGCCATCGGCAGCCTGGTCCATAAACTGCACCAGGCCAATCGAGGTCGGCCCCTTGAGCGAGGCGACGTGCACCTCGACCGGCTCTGCGACAGCACCGGCGCCGTCCGTGGCAGCCGAGCCCGCGGCGGACCCCGCCCCCGCAGCTCCGCCGCCACAGCCAGCCAGTGCGAGCGACAACGCGCCTGCGGCAAGCGCCGAGGCAAATCCTCGGCGCGTCATCTCAGCATCAAACGCACGCATCGTTAGCACGCCCCCTCGTGGGGCATCGACCAGGCATGATGGTCGGTATGCAGTAGCTCCTCGGCCAGCGGCGAGAGCGGCGCGCCCAAGAACTCGCGATAGCAAGCCTGGACATCGGGATTCTCGTGCGAGAAGCGAGTCTCGGCGTTCGCATCCAGGCCCCAGAGCACCTGACCACGCTCGGCCGCCAGCTCGCAGCCGTCATGGATGGGCTGACCGCCGCCACCGACGCAGCCGCCCGGGCACGCCATGACCTCGACGAAGTCATAGCTCACACGGCCGTCGCGAATCGCGTCGAGCAGACGGGCGGCGTTGCCCAGCCCGTGCGCCACGGCGACGCGCACCTTGGTACCGTCGATATCGGCCACGGCCTCCTTCCAGCCCTCGAGTCCGCGCACGTCAGTGAAGAAGTCGGCATCCGGGTTCTTGCCCGTCACCAGGTAATATGCCGAGCGCACGGCGGCCTCCATCACGCCGCCCGTGGCACCAAAGATCACACCCGCGCCCGTGCCAAAGCCCAGCGGCGTATCGAGCGGCTCCTCGATCAGCGTGTCGACGCTCACGTGGCTCGCGCGGATCATGCGCACCATCTCGCGCACCGTCAGCGCAACATCTACGTCGGGCGCGCCGTCCTCGCCCACCATGCTCGGCAGCGCACACTCGGCCTTCTTGGCCGTACACGGCATAACGGACACCACGAACAGGCGCTCGGGCTCAACGCCCAGCACCTTGGCGTAGTAGGTCTTGGCGATGGCACCGAACATCTGCTGCGGCGACTTGGACGTGGACAGGCTGTCAACAAACTCCGGATAGCGCGCCTTCACAAAGCGCACCCAGCCCGGGCAGCAGCTCGTAAACATGGGCCAGCCGCGGCTGTCGCCCTCACCCTTAGCGGCGGCGCCCAGGCGCTCGAGCAGCTCGGAGCCCTCCTCCATAATGGTGAGGTCGGCCGAGAAATCGGTATCGAACACGTACTCAAAGCCCACGCGGCGCAGCGCGCAAGCCAGACGCTCGACGGTTGCCTCCTCGCGCGGAATGCCGAGCTCCTCGCCCCAAGCACTACGCACGGCCGGCGCGATCTGCACCAGCACGATCTTGTCGGGATTAGCGAGCGCGTCAAACACGGTCTCGGTGTCGTCGCGCTCGCGCAGCGCGCCCGTCGGGCAATGCGTGATGCACTGGCCGCACGCGACACAATCGGTCTTGCCAATCGGCACGCGCCCGCGGGTGCCCACGGCGGTATGCGTGGCGCGGTTGGTCAGGTCCCAAATCCCTAGGCCCTGTACGCTCTCGCACACCTTGATGCAGCGCATGCATTTAATGCACTTGTCGTTTTCGCGGATGATGGGGAAATCGAAATCCCAGCCCTCGCCCGCCAAATGCCTTTGATACGGCAGATAGAAAATGCCCAGGTCGTTGGCGATGGTCTGCAGGTTGCAGTTGCCGCTGCGCACGCAGCTCGTGCACTGCGAATCGTGCTGGGACAGCAGCAGCTGCACGTTGGTGCGGCGCGCCTCGCGGGCCTTGGGGCTGTTGGTGTGGACCACCATACCATCGAGCACGTAGTTGTTGCAGGCGGCAACCAGCTGGTCGCAGCCCTCAACCTCGACCACGCACACGCGGCAGCCGCCGATCTCGTTCAGATCGCGCAGGTAGCACAGGGTAGGAATCTGGATGCCGACGGACTTGGCCGCGTCCAGGATCGTGGTGTGCTCGGGTACCACGACCTCGCAATTATCGATAGTGAGCTTGACCATGTTGTGCGCTCCGTTTTCGCTGTTGTCGCCGACGGTGGTTTTGTTGAGCTCTACCATTCTAGGTTCCTCCCTCCGCGGAACGCGCCAAAGCCAAAGTGGTCGCAGCGCAGGCAGCGGCTCGCCTCCTGGCGCGCCTCCTGCTCGGTGAGACCCTGCTCGACCAGATTCCAATCGTGAATGCGCTCGCCGGCCTCGCGCTCGCCCAGCTCGCAGCGGCCGCACTCGTGCTTGCCCTTAAACTGCACGGTCGGCAGCTCCACGTCGAGCTTGATCTTGTGGTCAAAGCCCAGGTAGCGGTCGATGTTTGCCGAAGCCACGCGGCCGGCGTTGATGGCACGGATGACGGTGGCGGGACCGGTCTGGCAGTCGCCGCCGCTAAAGAGGCCATCGAAGTTGGGCACGGCGCCGTCCGAATCGGTAACGACGCGACCCCACTTCTGTCTCTTATACACATCTGACGCTGCCGACGAAGCTAGAAGTGTAGAT
>CABSNL010000100.1 GCA_902479095.1 uncultured Collinsella sp.
AGATCAGCCTCGGTCTCGTGGGCTCGGAGATGTGTATAAGAGACAGATGCCAACGCCAAGCGCTAGTAGTTCACCACCTGCTCCTCAAAGTACGCCTTCGGGTGGTTACACACCGGGCACACCTCAGGCGCCTCGGCACCAACGTGCAGGTGCCCGCAGTTCAGGCACTTCCACACCTTTACGCCCTCACGCTCAAACACCTCGCCCGACTCGATGCGCTCGACGAGTTTGTTGTAGCGCTCCTCGTGGGCCTTCTCGACGGCGGCGACACCACGGAACTTTGCGGCAATCTCGGCAAAGCCCTCCTCCTCGGCGGTCTTGGCAAACTCGTCGTACATCGTGGTCCACTCGTAGTTCTCTCCTGCGGCGGCATCGCGCAGGTTGTCCAGAGTGCCCGGAACGGCGCCGTCGTGCAGATACTTAAACCACAGCTTGGCGTGCTCGGACTCGTTGCCCGCCGTCTCGGCAAAGATATTCGAGATCTGAACGTAGCCATCCTTCTTGGCCTTAGATGCGTAGTAGCGATACTTGGTGTGTGCCTGGGACTCACCGGCAAAAGCGGTCTCGAGGTTCTTCTTGGTTTGGGAGCTCTCAAAATCCATAGGTGTACTTCCCTTCAACGCATGCCGCCCGTAGGCTTCGAGCGGCCTTGTCTTTAGGATGCCCTCATGCCGCGAATTTAAACCTTACAATCCCGTTCTTCAGATTTGCATAGGCTAGATGCTCAGCCAGCGATCGCCCTCGACTCGGCAAAAGCCCTCACGCTCCAGGTCGGCTAGAATGCCCGCGATCAAGTCGCACTCGACCGGCCCGCGACCGGCTGCCGTCTCCATTTCGTTAACGCCCACCACGGCATCAGCAAGCGTAATCCCCGCCGGCTGGCCATCGCGCGCTGCCAGCAACATGCGCACGATATGCGCGCGTTTTTGGCGACGCGAGCCCTCGAACTTGGACTGACGGCTATAGCCCGCCGAACGCCTGGACGGATTGGGCAGCGTCTTCTTAAGATACGCGCCATAATCTAGCAGCGCGTAATACCACGCGCGCGGCGTGTCGGCATCGTCCTGAGGCACGGCAAAGGGCGTAATCTCGTCGGTCACCGCATCGGGAGCCGCCGGACAGGCCGCCTGAATCAGCGGCACCAGCTCGCGATCGGGAACAGCCGGCACATCGGGAAAGAAATGATGCAAAAAGACCGTGCGCACGTTGGTCTCTAGATACACACCCGGAAGATCAAACGCAAACGACCGGATACCCTGCGCCGTTGCCGGGCCAATACCAGGCAGAGCGACCAAGTCACGCGTCTCACGCGGAAACTCCCCGTCCCAGTCCTCTACAACGCGCTGAGCGGCCCCGTGAAGCGCCAGAGCGCGTCGGTTGTAGCCCATGCCCTGCCAAGCGTCCAAAACATCGGAAGGCGCGGCCTGGGCAAGCGCCTGCACAGTCGGAAAACGATCGAGCCACACCGGCATGCGCGCCTCCACACGCGGCACCTGTGTTTGCTGCAGCATGACCTCGGAAAGCCAAATGATGTACGGGTCACGCGTACGGCGCCACGGAAGGTCGCGATAACGCAGGACCCCTTCCGAACGAATCATCGAACGAAAGGGGTCCTGAATCATGGCTATGCTCCTTATGCGGCGCTATTCCTCCCGGTAAGCGCACGCGCAGGTGGCGTACTCGGGAAACGCTTCGCGGTCGGCGAACTTGGGATCGACGGCCGGGAACTGGCGGTGAGCGACGATGTCGCCGAGCGAAACGGAATCGAGGTAGTCGCGCATCAACGCCTGGGCTCCGGCCCACAGGGGATGATAGCAGCACGCGCCCATGCGCGCACAGTCACCATCGGGCGCAGTGCAATCGTTCATGACCATAGGACCCTGAACGGCCTCGACGACCTGGCGGATAGTGACGTCATCCGGACTGACCTTGAGACGCATGCCACCGTGGACGCCACGCAGGCTCTCCACAATACCGGCCTGGACCAAACCGTGCTGAATCGAGCGGGCAAACGAATACGGGACATTGACCTCTTCGGCAGCGGTGCGAACAGAAAGCAAACACTCCGGATCCTCGGCAAGCATCGCCAGCATACGAAGGGCGTAATCAGTCTTCCTCGATATGTCCATTTTTCCCCTTTCAAGGAATACGAACAGCTCGAACGAGCTCCGGGGCCGAGCTTGTGTCGAGACGCTAAATGACCGCCAGGACATCCAAATGGTAAATCGGATATCCACTGAGTGCCGCGCTTGGAGCGAAATGCATCAGATGCGGCGCACAGTGCAATTTAGTATAACCTAACCCCCTGTCTCGTAGAACAGGTGTTGCGCAACAAAGCTGTTGTTCAGACAAATATACTTATTAGATTTTACTTGCGTTCCCGAAGGCGCGGGGATTCTGGGCGAAGATGCACCAGGGCGATCGTTCTATCAAAACAAAGTGCATCAAACGCAAAAAACCACGTCCGAAGACGTGGCTTTAATTGCGTTGGCGGGAAGTACGGGGCTCGAACCCGCGACCTCCGACGTGACAGGCCGGCGCTCTAACCAAACTGAGCTAACTCCCCAGGCAGACGTTCGCGTTTGTTTCCGCTCGCGTGCGCTGCGGGGATTAGTATACACAGAAGTCTGTCCGGCGCGCAACAACTTTTTTGAAAAAATTTTTCGGTCCCTCAGGGAGGGTCTCCGGGGCTGAGGGCGGGGGTTAAGTTTGCTGCTCTACAGTCCTGCGCAAGACGGAAAGCACATTAAGTGCTTTCCTTTGCGTG
>CABSNL010000101.1 GCA_902479095.1 uncultured Collinsella sp.
GGGCTCGGAGATGTGTATAAGAGACAGCTGGGACAGGTGGTGATCGCTCGCGAGCTGGGCGTGACGTTTGACGTGGCGGCGCCGGTGTTCTGCGCGAATCGGGCCACGCTTACCTGGCTGCGCGGACTCGGTGCGGGGCGGGTGTACTTGCCGGCCGAGTTGCTCGGCAATGATGCGGAGCGTATTGCCGAACTGGCCGCTGAACCCGGCGTCTTGGGTCCGGTCGACGCCGCCCGTCCCGAGCTTATGGTGTGCGAGCACTGCCTGCTGACCGCCGAGGGCGTCTGTGCCACCGATGCGACGGGACAGGTCCGTTGCCGCGACTGCTTGCGTCGTCGGCAGGTACGCTATCTGGTCGAGCGTGGCGGTACACGTCTGCCAGTTGCCATTGACGCATGCGGCAGGACGAGGATTTTCCTGTCGTAGGTGCTGCGTCGCGTCAGTTTGTTATCATAAGAGAGTTTATGGACTTCCAGCACCGCCGTTTTCGGCGAGGGTGCTATAGCAAAAGGAGGATACCCAATGCTGTCTGTTGACGAGCAAATGCGTATCATCACCTCGGGCGCCGCGCAGATCGTTCCCGAGGCCGACCTTCGCAAGAAGCTTGAGAAGGGCGAGCCCCTCAACATCAAGCTCGGCGTCGACCCCACCAGCCCCGACCTGCACCTGGGCCACGCCGTGCCGCTGCGCAAGATGCGTCAGTTCCAGGACCTGGGCCACAACGTCACCCTCATCATCGGCAACGGTACCGCGCTGATTGGCGATCCCTCGGGCAAGAATTCCACCCGTCCGCAGCTTTCGCAGGAGCAGATCGAGGCCAACGCCGAGACCTATGTGAGCCAGGCCATGAAGATCCTGGATCCCGAGAAGACTACCATCGTGCACAACGGCGATTGGATCCTTTCGATGGACCTTGCCGGTCTGCTGCAGGTGTGCTCCAAGTTCACCGTCGCCCGTATTCTCGAGCGCGACGACTTTACCAAGCGCTACCAGTCTCAGACGCCGATCGCCCTGCATGAGTTCCTGTATCCCGTGATGCAGGCTTTCGACTCCGTGCAGATCAAGGCCGACGTGGAGATGGGCGGCACCGATCAGCTCTTCAACCTGCTCGCCGGCCGTGAGCTCATGGAGAAGATGGGCATGGAGCCCCAGATCGCGCTCACCATGCCGCTGCTCGAGGGCACCGATGGCGTCCGTAAGATGTCCAAGTCCTACGGTAACTACATCGGCCTGACCGACGCGCCCAAGGATATGTTCGGCAAGACCATGTCTATCCCCGACGAGATGATCGGCAAGTACTATCGCCTGGCGAGCTCGCTCCCCCCGGCCGAGGTCGACAAGATTGACGCCGCCCTGGCCGATGGTTCTGCCGATCCCTATGAGCTCAAGCGCGCTCTGGGCCGCGACCTGTGCGACACCTACCACGGCGCCGGTGCCGGCGACGAGGCTCAGGCCGAGTTCGACCGCGTGTTCAAGGAGGGCCAGCTTGCCGACTTCCCCGAGAAGCATGTTGAGCTGACTGTCAACGACGAGGGCCAGATCTACCTCGCCGGCCTGCTCAAGGACCTGGGTCTTTCGGCCAGCGCCGGCCAGGCCCGTCGCGACATCGACGGCGGCGGCGTCAAGATCAACGGCAAGGCCGTGGCTCCCAAGAGCTACAACATCGACCCCAGCGCCCTCAAGCTGGGCGACACCCTCTCCGTAGGCAAGCGCAAGGGCTTCAAGTTGATTTAGTTCCGCCGTTCTGCCGAACGGCGGACCGGTCGACGCTGCGCGGGCCGCATTTGGACAATCTGACGTTCAACTTCAAGGGCGCGACCAGAAGGTCAGCGCCCTTTTGTTTCACGTCACCTTGTCACAAATGCGGCCCGCTCGCTGTCGTTGCCAAAACATCGGCGCTCCCGTTGTTGGCACTTTGGGACACTCCTGATGATCCCTTGGGGACGGAGGAAAACGGATCACCGAGGGGGTCGGTCTGACCCGGTGATCCGTTTTCCTCCGTCCCCAAGGGATCATTTGGCGGTGCCGTTAAGCGGAAGGGGTGTTATCGGAGGCCTCCTTTTGGGCATACAATGGCTATTGGTTTGCTGCGGTGAAGGCCTGTCCGCTCCGCAGCTGTTTTCTACGGTTAAAGGAGTATGTATGTCCGTTGAGGTCATGAGGTCTGTGATCGAGGCCGCCGAGGGTCGCGTGCCCGTCGACACGCTGTTTGCCAACGCGCAGATCGTCGATGTGTACGGCCAACGCGTAACGCCCGGTAGTGTTGCCGTCAAGGATGGCGTGATCGTCGGTGTGCTCTACGATGGTCGCGACGATGCCGCCGGTACGTATGAGGCTACCGAGGTCATCGATTGCCAGGGCCGCTATCTTGCCCCTGGTTTTATTGACGGACACTTGCATATCGAGTCTTCGAACATCCGCCCTGCCGAGTATGCGCGCATGGCGGCGACGCGCGGTACCACTACCGCCATTGCCGACAGCCACGAGATCGCCAACGTGGCGGGGCTCGACGGTCTGCGCTTTATGATCGAGGACGGTCGTCGCGCGCCCATCTCCATCAAGTACATGATGCCCTCGTGCGTGCCCGCACTGCCCGACGAGCAGGCCGGTGCCGTCATCACCGCTGCCGATATGCAGGCGTTTTTTGCCGAATATCCGGGTGATGTCTTTGGTCTGGGTGAAATGATGAACCTGCCGGGCGTCTTTATGGCCTGTCTCTTATACACATCTGACGCTGCCGACGAAGCTAGAAGTGT
>CABSNL010000102.1 GCA_902479095.1 uncultured Collinsella sp.
CAGCGTCAGATGTGTATAAGAGACAGATCTTTAAGTCCGAGTTCGCCAAGAGCAAGATTGTGCGCTGGGCCTTCAGCCGCGTCGGCGGCATCCCCGTGGAGCGTGGTACTGCCGATATGAAGTGCTTGCGCGCCGCCCAGCATGCGCTGCAGCGCGGCGAGGACGTTCTGATCTTCCCCGAGGGCACGCGCATCCGCTCGCGCGAGATCAAGCCCGAGGTCCACGGCGGCTTTGCGCTCATCGCCCAGATGGGCAAGGCAACTGTGAACCCGCTCGCCATCTGCGGCTGGTCCGATATCACGCCCGCGGGCAAAAAGATCATGCGTCCCAAGAAGTGCTGGATCCGTGCTGGCAAGGCCGTCTCGCTTTCCGACGCACCGGCTGGGCTTAAGCGCACGGAGCGCCTGGAATGGTTTGAGTCCGAGGCCATGAACCGCGTCTACGCTATGCGAGACGATCTGTGCGCCGAGCATCCGGGCAGGTTCTAGCCATGAGCGAGAACGTGACGAACACCGCCGCGGCTGCGTCCGACCAGGAAACCGCGCCTACCATCGAGATCGCCGCCCACGCCGGCACTTGCTACGGCGTACAGCGCGCGCTCGACATGGCGCTGGCCGCCGCGCCGCAGGCAGGGGAGTGCACTCAGGTCCATACCTTGGGTCCGCTCATCCATAACCCCATCGTGGTGCGCGAGCTCGCTGAGGCAGGCGTTGGCTTGGCCGAAACCCTGGACGACGCAGCGTCGGGCACCGTGATCATCCGCGCCCACGGCGTGGTGCCGCAGGTGATCGATGCTGCCCGCAAGCGTAGCCTTAACGTCGTCGACGCCACCTGCCCTTACGTCAAGAAGGTCCACGTGGCCGCCGAGCGGCTGGTGCGTGAGGGCTATCGCGTACTTGTCGTGGGCGAGCCGGGCCATCCCGAGGTGGAGGGCATCCTCGGCCACGGCGGTGATAACGCGCAGGTCGTGAGTTGCGCTGCCGATGCGGACGCGCTGCCGCTCAAGGGCAAGGTAGGCCTCGTCGTGCAGACCACCCAGACCGCGCAGAACCTCGCCGAGGTCGTGGCCGCCATAACCCCGCGCGTGCAGGAGCTGCGTGTGATCAACACCATCTGCGCCGCCACGAGTGAGCGTCAACAGGCAGCAGCCACACTTGCCAACCGCTGCGACTGCATGGTCGTCGTGGGCGGCAAGAACTCGGGCAACACCCGCCGCCTGGCGCAGATTTGTGCCGATGCCTGCGAGCGCACGTATCACATCGAGGAAGCTTCCGAGCTCGAGGCCGCATGGTTTACCGACGCTCATCACATCGGCATCACCGCTGGAGCCTCCACCCCGCAAGAACACATCGAGCGCGCCGTCGAGCGCATCAAGGAGCTTTGCCGCTAATCATGGACCAGACCGTACCCGCATACGCCGCCGAGGTGGCCGATTACGGGCGCAGCCGCGACCCCGAGCCGGGTGAGGGCGCGCTCGTTAAGAACGTGCGTCCCGAATCGCCCGCGTGGGATGTGGGTATCGAGCCGGGCATGCGCGTGCTCACGGTCAATGGCGAGAAGCTTACCGACATGATTGTGTGGCTCTGGGAGGCCGACGATGATACCGTCGACCTGGAGGTTTTCGATCCGCGCGACAACACCGTCACCTCCGTCGAGCTCGACCGCTTCCCGGGAGAGGACTGGGGCCTTGAGTTCGATGGCCCCATCTTCGACGGCATGCGTACCTGCGTAAACGCCTGCGTGTTCTGCTTTATGACCATGTTGCCCAAGGGCGGCCGCTCCACGCTCTATATTCGCGACGACGACTACCGCCTGAGCTTTTTGCAGGGCAACTTCGTCACGCTCACGAACCTCACTGACGAGGACGTGCAAAACGTCATCCAACGCAACATGAGCCCTATGAACGTGTCGGTCCATGCCGTGAGCCCCGACGTCCGCCGTCGTATGATGGGCCGCAACGCCCAGCGCGGCATGGACGTACTCGAGACCATCATGGCCGCCGGCATCGAGATTCACGCGCAGATCGTGTTGTGCCCCGGCATGAACGACGGCGAGGAGCTGGAAAAGACCCTGCGCTTTTGCGAGGAGCACGAGCAAATCACAAGCCTGGGCATTGTGCCGCTCGGTTTTACCAAGCATCAGAACCGCTTTAGCTGGTCATACAGCGACAAGCCCGAGCTCGCGCGCGAAACCATTGCCATGATCCGACCCTTCCAGGACCGCGCTTACGAGCGCTTTGGCCGCCACACCTTCCAGATGAGCGACGAGTTCTACCTGGACGCCGGCATCGATCCGCCCGAGGCGGACTTTTACGACGGCTATCCGCAGTACTACGACGGCATCGGCATGATCCGCTCGTACCTGGACGAGACCGACGACGTGCTTACCGCCGATGCCGAGCGACTGGCCCGCGTCCGCGAGGCCATCGCCGCTCGCAGCCAGCACCTGCTGTGCCTCTCGGGCGCCAGCGCACGCGACACCGTGGCACGTTTCGTGGAATCGCCGCAGGGGCTCGCCGGCACCGTCACGGCCATCAAGAATCGCTACTTTGGCGGCAACGTGGACGTGACCGGCCTCATCGTCGCCTGCGACATTCTGGAACAGCTGCCGCAGGACCTCTCGGGGGTCTGTCTCTTATACACATCTGAAGCTGCCGACGAAGCTAGAAGTGT
>CABSNL010000103.1 GCA_902479095.1 uncultured Collinsella sp.
TCTACACTTCTAGCTTCGTCGGCAGCGTCAGATGTGTATAAGAGACAGACACCACGATCCTGGGTTTCTTCGCCGGCTTCTCGGGCGAGTTTATCGTTAAGGGCGCCGAGGCCCTGGGCGTGCCCGTCAAGCCCGTGTGGACCGACGGCATCACGCGCGTCAATGTGTTCCTCAATGCCGGACCCGACACCGAGTACAACATGGTCAACGCCGGTGCCGCCATCAACGAGGCCAACGAGCAGGAGATGTTTGAGCTCATCGATTCGCTCGATGACATGACCTGCCTGGTCATCAGCGGCTCGCTGCCTCCCAACACTTCCGAGGGCTTCCTGGCCGAGGTCCTGCGCCGCGTCAAGGCCAAGGGGGCCGAGTTCGTCCTCGACATCTCGAGCCATCAGCTGGCAGACCTCATTGCCATGGAGCCGCTGCTGATCAAGCCCAATGACGACGAGCTGCTCGACATCTTTGGCATTAAGGTGAGCGGTGGCGACGATGAGTCCGTCAAGGGCGCTATGGCCGAGCTGCACGCCAAGGGCGCCAAGAACGTGCTGCTGACCCTCGGTGGCGCCGGTGCGTACTTCTCCAACGGCGAGCACATCTGGTTTGCCAATCGCACCTTCGATGTCAAGCTGCTGTCGACGGTGTGCGCCGGCGATTCCTCGCTCGCTGCCTTCCTGTCCGTATGGCACGACGCTCCCGAGCGCGTCGAGGATGCCCTCCGTCTGTCGATGGCCACCGGCGCCAACGTGGTCGAGTGCCCGGGCCTGGGCGACTTTGCCAAGGTGGACGAATACAAGAAGAACATCGAAGTTCGTCAGGTCTGCTAGCCGCATCGAAAAATCGCTGCCGAACACCCGCTTTGGATCTCCGAGGCGGGTGTTTTTTATGCACTGAACGCATATGGTGTCTGCTGTCTCGTTTTATCGAATCGATGACGCGATTGCATGTGCGCGCTTTCTCGTTTCTTGTTAGACTTCTTGAGAACCATCGATTAACGCTCACAAGTGCAGGAGGCCATAGGCATGTGCAATGTTTCGCTCAACGGTACGCAACCGTCCGATGCGTCCCTGCGCGTCCTGCGCGCGCTTGAGGCGGCTGGTCTTGAGGCTTGGTACGTGGGCGGTTGGGTGCGCGACGCCCTGATGGGGTACCCCAGCCACGATGTTGATATGTGCTGTAGCGGCCTGTGGCAGGAGTCCAAAGCGGCGCTCGAGGCCGCCGGCATCGCGGTTGTGGAGTCGGGCATTAAATTTGGCGGAATCACGGCTATTTCCGATGGCGAGCGTATCGAGGTCACCACGTACCGTCTGGATGGCTTTTACACCGATGGTCGTCATCCCCAGAGTGTGGAGCGTGCCGCCTCGCTCGAGGACGATCTGGCGCGCCGCGACTTTACCGTCAATGCCATGGCCTGGCATCCCGAGCGCGGGCTTGTCGACCGCTACGACGGCCAGGGTGATCTGGAGCGCAAGCTGATTCGCGCTGTCGGCGATCCCAAGCGTCGCTTTAACGAGGACGCCCTGCGCATGCTGCGTGCGGTGCGCTTTGCCTGCCGTCTGGACTTTATGATTGAGCCCGAGACCAAGCGTGCGCTTGCCGAGTGCGCGCCGCTGCTTGATGCCGTGGCGCGTGAGCGTGTGGGTATTGAGCTCGAGGGCATTCTTTCGACCGGTCATGGGGGAGACGCGATGCTCCGCTATCCCGAGCTCATCTGCGCCGCCGTGCCCGAGTTGGCAGCGGGTCGCGGGTTTGATCAGCGCAGTGTCTATCATGCGTTTAACGTCTACGTGCATATTGCCCGTGTGCTGACGGTGGCGGGGGAGCTCGCGCTGTGTGACGGCGTCGCGCCCTCGTCGAGCCTTATGTGGGCGGCGTTTTTGCACGATGTGTCCAAGCCCGAGTGCTTCACGGTCGACCATGCCGGTAGCGGACACTTCTACGGTCATCCCGAGCTCGGCGCCAAGAAGGCGCGCGTCATTATGGATCGCCTGGCGCTCTCGCACGACTTGGTGCGCGACGTGTGTCTGCTCATCAAATACCATGACAAGCCGCTGCGCCCCGAGCGCTCCTGTCTGCTCAATATGATGCGCGCGCTTTCGGGTGAGGGCGTCGACACGGCCCGCCTGATTGACGAGCTCATGGACCTTAAGCGTGCCGACACACTTGGCAAGGCCCCGTCGTGCTTCTATTACGTTGAGACGATTGAGGAGATGCGCGCGATGGCGCACGAGCTGCTGAGGGCGGGGGAGCCCTATACGCTCAAGATGCTCGCCATCAACGGCGGCGACCTGATCCGTGCTGGAGTCAAGCCCGGGCCGGAACTGGGGCAGCTTCTCAACTCCGCCCTCGACGCCGTGATCGAAGACAACATTCCCAACGATCGCGAAGCTCTTTTGGTCCATCTCAACTTGAATTAGCTACCTAGTTTACCTGCGTGTTCCATAACCTGCCGACAATTTTTCGGCAATTTGGAATTTCTTCTTGCGCTGACGTTTTTTGTCCCGTAATATATTTCCTCGCAGCACGGCAGTGCAGATGTCATGTGGCCCGTTCGTCTAGCGGTTTAGGACGCCGCCCTCTCAAGGCGGAGATCACCAG
>CABSNL010000104.1 GCA_902479095.1 uncultured Collinsella sp.
ACGAGATCAGCCTCGGTCTCGTGGGCTCGGAGATGTGTATAAGAGACAGGTCGGCAGACACCGAGAACGGCACCTTAGCGCGACCCAGCTGACACGTCACGCCAAAACGGCCCACGAGCGGGTCGAGCTGCTCGCGGATGGTATCGGCACTCGTACTGTCGGGGAAGCGCACGTCGATGACCTGCTCAATATGGCCATCCGCCACGCGGATGACTCCAGCGTTGCAGGTAAGCGGGCCAAACGCCGGACTCGTCGCATCGATACCTAGGCCGCGGCCATAGGCATCCGCATGCACAAAGGCCAGGAACTTGACGAACTCGTGCTCGGCAGGCGTCAGCAGACGCTCGTCGCGTGCACCAAACGCGTCCTCGGCCTCGCGCAGATACGCCACGATCAGGCCGACGGCGTTGATGGTGCCCTCAGGCATCGAAGCGTGGCCGCCAATACCATGGGCGAAAATCTGCGCATGCCCGTTATCAAGCGCCGTGATCTCCAGGCGGTCGGCGTTCTCAACGGGCGCCGGCAGCTCATCGGCGGCAATCGCGAGCTCGCAGATGGACTGCGACGGAATGGCGTTGCTCGCCTCGGCACCGCTCCAGGACACAATGCGCCCGCCGTCGATCTTGGGGCTCACAAACGTCGCACCAAACTGGCCCTTCTCAGCATTGCAGACCGGGAACTCGGCATCGGGCGTAAACAAAAAGTCGGGGTCTGCGTGGTTCTCCAGATAATGGTGAACGTCGGACATGCCCACTTCCTCATCGCAGCCCAGCAGCGCGCGGAAGGTATAGCGCGGCACAATGCCGTGCTTGAGCAGGTAGGCACCGGCGTAGAGCGACAACACCGCCGGACCCTTGTCATCAATCACGCCACGGCCGAGCAGCCAGCCCTCGCGACGCTCCATCGCAAACGGGTCGGTGTTCCAACCGGGGCCAGCGGGAACCACGTCCACGTGGCAGATAGTCGCGAGCTGCTTGTCGCCGCGACCCGGGATATCGGCGATTCCCACATAGCCCCCGTCGTCGCTCGTCTGATAGCCGAGCTTTTGCGCAATGCCGAGCGCGCAATCGAGCGCGTCACGGACCGGGCGGCCAAACGGCGCACCGGGCTCCGCATCGGCAGCAACGGCCACGGACGGATAGCTCACCAGTTGTTCGATATCGGCAACGACATCCTCCCAGACCTCGTCGACATACTCGGCAACGCTCTGCTCCACCTGATTCATGAACGACCTCCTTACCAATGAGCGACGGGTACGCCCGCCCCTCACATTATGTCTATTAGATAGCGAAAAGTTTAGCAAGCTCGGCCACCGAGTGCATCACCGCATCGGCGCCCGCGGCCTCGTGCTCCCCCGGCGCTGCCGCGCCCGAATAGATGCCGATGCACGGCACGCCCATCGCGTGCGCGCCCTCCACATCGTTAAAGCGATCGCCGATCATCACGGCATCGTCGGCCGTCGCGCCGAGCGCCGCCAGGGCATCGCGAACCGAATCGGCCTTGGTCTCGCGTCCCTGCGGCGGATTCATGCCAACCACCGCCTCAAACTGCGAAAGCCCCAGCTCGCCCACCATGTCAATGCACTTTGCCTCCATGCGTGACGTCGCCACGGCCAAGCGATGCCCCTGCGCGACAAGGCCATCGAGCAGCTCGGGGATTCCATCGAACACGGGATACTCTTCCGGTCCCAGCTCATCAAAAAAGGCACGGTACTCGTCGGCCACCACAAGCGACTCCTCGCGCGTAAAGCCGTAAAAGTCGTGGAAGCTCTTCCACAGCGGAGGCCCGATCATGCGACGCAGGTCACCCATCTGCGCCTCCGAAAACCCGCGCGCGGCCAACGTCTTGCGCGTCGAGGTCATCACCGCTCGACCCGTATCTGCCACCGTGCCATCGAAATCAAACAGCACGACCGGCCGCTTGCATATCTCCAGCGCCTCCATCGGCATCCCTCTTCCCCAGTTGACGATTTCCACACCGACACTTCAAACTGTTGACTATTCAACAATTGAACCTATAAATGTGGAACGACTCCACTATACTTGTCGCACTTTGCTCTCAGAAGGCGGCGCTGCCGCGCCCCAACGAAAGGTGCAATTATGTCTTTTGCCATCATAACCGACTCCACGTCGGACATCTCCCCCGCCCGCGCCCAAGAGCTCGGCATTTACGTCATTCCGCTGCATGTGATTATCGAGGGCGAGGACCTGCTCGACCAGGTGCAGATTACCGCCCAGGAGTACGTCGCCCGCATGGCCGGCTCCGAGCAGCTGCCGCATACCTCGCAGCCGAGTGCCGGCGAGTTCAAGGCGCTGTTTGACCGCGTGCGCGCCGATGGCCACGACAGCGCGATCTTTATCTCGCTGTGCAGCGAGTGGTCCGCCTGCTATTCCAATGCATGCCTGGTCGCCGAGACCCACGAGCTCGACGTGCGCTGCATCGATTCGCGCACCGGCTCGGGTGCCGAGGGCCTGCTGGTGGAGTACGCGCTCGCCATGCGCGAGGACGGCCGCAGCTGTCTCTTATACACATCTGACGCTGCCGACGAAGC
>CABSNL010000105.1 GCA_902479095.1 uncultured Collinsella sp.
GGGAGAGCGCGGGTAGCGCAGGTAGACCTCGTTGGGGTTGCCCTCCGCGATGCCGTGGTTGCACGCGCTGTTGAGCGGCGCATTGTACACGGCGACCACGCGGGCGCCCGCGGTGAAGGCGTCGGCCCCGCCGAGCGCGGCGATGAGGTCGCCGGTGCGCACGGTGAAGGTCTTACCGTCGACCGCCACCTTGGTGGCGCACTGGGCTGTGATGTCGGTCCAGCCCTTCGCGGGCTCGGTGCCGACGCGGCCGTCCTTGTCGGTCTGGACCGCGTCGAAGCCGCCGTCCGCGCCCGCCGCCACGTACACGCGCATGCTCGCGGCGACCTTGGAGGGGTCGAGCCCCGCGCTCATGGTGTCGACGAACCGCACCGTATAGGTGTCGTAGGCCGTGAGGCCCGCCGGGACCGTGGCAGAGAGGCGCCAGTACAGGTCGTCGGCGACCGTGGCGTCGGCGGCCTTCTGCCAGGCGGCGGTGCCGCCCTCCAGCACGTGCTTGGACACCTTGGGGGTCGCGGCCTTGGGCTTGACGGTGACGGCGCTGCCGCCCACCAGGGCCATGATCGGCGCGGTGCCGGCCTCGCCCTGGGAAATGGCGTCATCGTCGGCGACGATGAGCCAGTAGCCGCAGGGCAGCTCGGCCGTCGTGCCCGCGTTAAGGGCCACGGAAGGCGCACCGGCATTGTAAATCGCACGGGCAAGCTTTGCCGCTAGCGTGGTCGTCATGTGCCCGTCGGCATTCATCCATTCGGCAGCCTCTTGCGCCGTCGATGCCGAGTTATCAAGCCCTGCATCATGAAGCACGGGAAGGGCAGCTTGGCGAACCGTGTCATTCGCCCACGCTACATCAGTTGCGACCTTTTGGTCGGCATCGGCATCGTCGACAACGGTCGCCGAAAAGAGCTGGTACGCGTCGTAACGTGTCGCGACTGTACCGTCCACCGTAATGGCTCCGGTGTCGGCAGCACGGGCCGTTCCAGGGGCGATCGCAAAAGCGAAGACGACGGCCATGGACATCACCACGACGGCCAACATATGACGGAGCACTTTACTCACGACGACCACTCCGATCAAGATCACGATGGCGGCGAGCATGCATCCACGTCGCGGCAAAACACAGCATCGAAGCACCAGCTAAATACGTCATAGTCAAACCAGCCCCGCCCGCCTCAGGTAGCGTAGTCGAATACTTGTTGGTAAAGGTCGGCGGATCCTGAGAGCCATCGCCATAGGCAACTACGGCGTTGAGTTGGTCCGTGCCATTAGTTACCTCAACCGTGACTTTGCGCGGGGTCGTGTCATAGGTGATGCGATCTTTAACATGGTCGATGGCACCCTCGGGCTCGACCTCGGAGATGGTGTAGGTATAGATTCCCGCCTTGTTGTACTTGACGTCAAAGGAGACATTTCCCTTGTCATTATTGGTCACCGTCTGGAGCACTTTGCCCTCGGCGTCCTTAAGCGCGAACGAGAACTGACCTTCCCTGAAGGTTCCGCCTTTAAGCACTTTATTTGCTTTTATCGTCGCTTTGCCTTCAAGGGGCGCGTCATACACCCAAATCTCTGCATCTGACGTTATCTCCGTATCGGCATCAAGCAAAGATTTCGCCTTGTTCATGGCTTGCTCGTATTGCTCTTCGGGCGCATTGCCCTTGAGCAGAATCCATGTTGGTTGGGCGACGCGATATCCAGGAGGCGCCGTCGTCTCCTCGAGGCAGTAAAGCTTGCAGGAAGCCATGGCGTCCGAACTCGTTTCCGAACTCGTTCCAAAAGTCACACTTCCGTCAGGGCCGGTCGTTCCGTCAGAAAAAAACGTCTTTGCGCCCTCAACGCCGGCACTGCCCTGCGCCTTATCCATGTCAATCGCATAGAGTGTGAACGTAGCGTCAGCCAACGGCGCGGCAACGTCCTTTTCATCCACTTTGTGGACCACAATGCCGTGCCCCGTTCCGCCTCCCGATGCGCCGGCATCTATGTCATATTCACGCTCGTGTTTCACATACCCGCCTGCAACACCTTCAAGCTGCGCCTCGTTGGAAAGGGAAACTGTACCAGACTCACCGGACAGAACTTCATATTCGACTTTCAGGTATTTCTCATCGGGAAGCCTCAACGTCAATCGCTGCTGCTTTCCAGCGCCCTCGCCAATCGAGTCAAGAGTCGCTCTGTATTTTTCTTTTGTCAGCACACGCCAATCGCCGTTATCGCACTCAGATACGCTAAGCGACGAGGGGATAAACGTACACTTAGAATCCATCACATCGAACAGATCGAGGTAGTCGGTTCCGACCTTTAAGTCTAGTGCCGATTCATTAACGAAAATCGTGTATTGAATTCGCTTGCTATTACTTACCGACGAACCTGTCTTTGACAATACGTCGTTCTTGATCTGTACGGTATC
>CABSNL010000106.1 GCA_902479095.1 uncultured Collinsella sp.
GATCAGCCTCGGTCTCGTGGGCTCGGAGATGTGTATAAGAGACAGGAACATGGGCAGGGCGACCGCACGAGGGACGGGGCCGCAGGCGTAGCAGACGTCGAGGATGCCGTCACAGGGATCGGCATCGGGGCAGATGCGATAGCCCGAGCCATACGTGGGGCCCAGCTGGATGGCCATGATGATTGCCCTCACGCGCTCGGCGGGCGCCCCGTCAAAGCTGACTGCCATGGGGTAGTTGCGATAGCGTAGGCCAAACTGCTCAAGTCCCGAGAGGGTGTAGAGCGGCGCGCCCGTCAAGCCGGTCTTTTTGCGCAGCTCGGTGGTGCCCAGGCCAATGGCGGCATCGATGCCGACCGAAAGTGTCTGGTCGTAGTACTCAACGGAAGCCTCACCGCTACCGTTTGCGGGGTTCCATGAGCGAATGCGCCCGATGTCCTGACGCTGCAGCTCGCAGGAGAGCAGCGCGCCAAAATCCTTACCGGAGAAATCATCGATACCGAGCGTTTGGGCAAAATCGTTGCCGGAGCCTACGGGTAGGACGGCAAGCGCTGGTCGAACTGCCTCTTCTTGCGCCATCAAGCCGTTGACGACCTCGTGAATCACGCCGTCGCCGCCAAGGGCGATAACGGTGCGATAGCCCTGAGCCTGGGCGGCCAGCTCCTTGGCGTGTCCCATGCGCTTGGTTAGCACCAGGTCAAACTGGGATGCGCGTGCAGTCATGTCCAAAAAGCGTTGCAGGCGTTCGGCAACTTCGTGCGCCGCACCCGACTGGGCGGCTGGGTTGGCGATGATGAGCGTGCGACCAAAATCAGTTGCGTGCATGGGGCGACTCCCGGCGTATGACGTGACGGTGCGGTCGCGCTCAGGTCGAATTGCCCCCGATTGTGGCTGCACGTCGAATACTTACGTCTACTCTATCAGGTCGTTGTGGCGCTCGATAGCATCCGCTACCGTACCGCCCTCATCCACAATAAGCGAACGGCGCTTGGGTGAGATGATGCGCTGGGCGGGGTACACGCCGCGGTGTCCGCCGGTTAGGTAGCTGATAAAGGCCACGATGACAAAGAACCCGGCGGCCGTGCCGTGGAACAGGTCGATGGCCATCATGCAGGTGGTGATGGGCACGTTGAGGCCGGCGCAGAACACGCCGAGCATGCCCAGCGCCGCCAGAAAGCTGGGGTCGAGCCCGGTAAGGCAACCGATCCAGCCACCGAGTGCCGCACCGATGCCAAACAGGGGCGTGACCTCGCCGCCTTGGAAGCCTGCGCCCAGGGTAAGCGCTGTGACGACCAACTTGATGGCTGCGTCTGCCAGGGTGGTGTTGCCGGCAAATCCGGCGCCGGAAAGCCACGTGGAAAGGCCGGCGTAGTTCCAGGCGTCGAGGAGGGCATAGGCGGCCAAAACCACGAGTGCGCCTATGAGTGCGCGAACGAGGTAGTTGGTGATAAAACGACCGTACAGGCTTTTGACGGTTCGAACCGACCAGGCAAAGAGGCGCGCGGTGAGACCAAAGATGATGGCGCTGATAACAACGATAACGACCGCTTTGGGCGTCATGGCGGGAACGCTGGCGATGGCATTCGCTTCGTATTCGGTACCCAGGGCGAGTGATGTAAAGTAGCCGGTAAACGAGGCGACAAGGCAGTAGATGCCCGCGGTGTAGTCGATCTTGCCGATAAAGCACATCTCCATGCCAAAGAAAGCCCCGGCAAGGGGCGAGCCGAATACGGCGCCAAAGGCCGACGAGATGCCGGCGAGCATGAGGTCGTGGTGGTCATGCTTTTTGAGGTGGGCGAGGCTCGAGATGTTGCTGGCGATGGTGCCGCCAATCTGCACCGCAGCTCCCTCGCGACCGGCTGACCCGCCCGTTAGGTGTGTGAGCGTGGAGCAGACGAAGGTGAGGACGGCCATGCGCATATGGATGAGGCGTGTGCCCAGAGCGGAGTCGATGACCAGGTTGTTACCGCGTTTGGCGGCAAGGCCGTGGTTTTTGTACACCCATGCGGTGGCAACGCCCACAATGGGAAGCAGCGCGTAGACCCACGCATGGTGCTCGCGATAGTCGGTCGCGATATTCAGCGAGGCCAAAAACGCCCAAGCGGCAACGCCCATGGCGAGCGAGACGATGACGACGAGCACGAGCAACTTGGAGCTCGCGAGTAGGTTGCGGGCGTTGCGGCGCGTGTCGGCAGCCAAGAGATGCTCGGAGCGGGTGAGCTGTTGCCTACCTGCCATGATGACGTCGTTCAGGGAGAAAAGGCCGTCGTCGTCGA
>CABSNL010000107.1 GCA_902479095.1 uncultured Collinsella sp.
AGCGTCAGATGTGTATAAGAGACAGTGCCGATGCACTGCAGGGCAAACGCCACGTTTTCGTAGGCGGTCTTTTGCGGCAGAAGCTTAAAGTCCTGGAACACAGCGCCAATCTGGCGGCGCAGGAACGGAACCTTGCGGTTCTTGATCTTCATGAGGTCCTGACCGGCAACCAGGATGCGGCCGCTCGTCGGCTTGACGTCACGGTTGAGCGTCGACAGCAGCGTGGTCTTACCCGAGCCGGAGTGACCGACCAGGAAGACGAACTCGCCCGGATAGATCTCGATGTTGATGTCGTCGAGTGCAGGCTTGTTGGGCTGTGCCGGATAGATCTTGGTGACATGCTCCATAAGGATGACGGGCTCGACACCGGCCTGCTTGGCCATCTTCTTGCGGCTGGCCTGCGGATCGATGGGCGCAAACACCGACGTAAAATCGGGGTTGTTGAGCGCGTTATCGAGGCTTGCGACCTCGGCTGCCTGATCGCTCTCGACCACCGGGGCAGCAGGCTGCGTGGGGTCGGGAATAGCGGCAAAGAGACCGGACTGCGCAGGCTGAGGAGCCGGCGTCGCAGGGGCCAAGGGGTCGGGAATGCCGGCCATGGTAGGCTGCGGCGTGGCGGCACCAGCCTGAGGCTGCTCCACGCGAGCGGTCACGGCCTGAACGGGCTCAAAACCCGCCGTGCCGGAAAGCGCGACATCGCTGGTTGGATTGTAGGCAAAGGGATCGGATGCCGGCTGTGCCTGATCTGCCGGCTGAGCGGGGGCCTGAGCAACAGGCTGGCCCTCTGAATCCGGAGTGGCGAAACGACTGCCCTGGACGCCTGCCTGCGTCTTGGGGGCATCATCGCCCGCACCGGAGGTACGGAAGTGGTTACCCACTGGTGCTCCTTATCGTCGTGCGTTTAAACTACATGAGCGCTTTGTATTTTAGCAGCATTAGCTTTGCTGCACATAAGAAGCATGGCGTGCTTAGGGATCCCGCCGGCCGGACACAGGGTTACTCTCCAAATCGTCCTCGGACATGTCGGAGCCCCCGCTGCGCGCTTCGCGCGGCGGGGGCTCCTCCGTCCTGCGGAAAGATTTGGAGAGTAACCCTGTGCCCGGCCTGCGATAACTAAGGGGTCGCTGCGTTTATCTTGGGGTGCTGCATATACAAAGTTGGAAGGGTCTGAATTGCGCTTTGTCGATATATGCCCTTTTCCCTGATGGGACCGTGCTTGAGGGGCGTCTTCATAAGTTGCGGTGAAATACGGATTAATTGAGCCTTTAAGCTGGCAAAACAGTCCTTATTTCACCGCAACTGAAACAGGGGCGCTCTCCAAGAGAGCGCCCCTGCCGGGTTTCCATAGTACTGGCGAAGCAGTTTTATAGTTCTGGCGAAGCAGTCCTTGAGATCCGCCTTGCCTTATGCCAAGAACTCCTTGGTGGTCGCCACGATGTTGGCGGCGTCCAGGCCATACTTGTGCAAGAGCTCGGCACCCGGGCCAGACTCACCGAAGGTGTCGTTGACACCGATCTTCTTGAGCGGCGTCGGGCACTGCTCGCACAGGACGTCGGCAACGGCGCTGCCCAGGCCACCGATCACAGAGTGCTCCTCGACGGTCACGACGTGACCGGTCTTGGTGGCGCTCTTGACGATCAGGTCGGCATCGATGGGCTTGATGGTGTGCATGTTGATGACCTCGGCGTCGATGCCCTCGGCAGCGAGCTGCTCGGCGGCCTCGAGGGCCTCGCCGACCATCAGGCCGCAAGCGATGATGGTGACGTCGGCGCCCTCGCGCATGACAATACCCTTGCCCAACTCGAACTTGTAGGTCTCGGGATCGTTGATAACCGGCGAGGCCAGACGGGCAAAGCGCATGTACACCGGACCGTCGCACTCGTAGGCGGCGCGCGTCACGGCGCGGGCCTCGACGTCGTCGGCGGGAACAATCACGGTCATGCCAGGGATGACGCGCATGAGGGCGATATCCTCGCAGCACTGGTGCGTGGCGCCGTCCTCGCCCACCGAGATACCGGCGTGCGTGGCACCGATCTTAACGTTGAGGTGCGGGTAGCCGATGGAGTTACGGACCTGCTCAAAGGCGCGGCCG
>CABSNL010000108.1 GCA_902479095.1 uncultured Collinsella sp.
AGATCTGCGTCTACGCCCGCAACACCGTCACCAACGACGTGCTGTACAAGGAGGGCCTGGACCTTCTCGTCGTGCCCTCCGCCGAGCTCTCCCGCGGCCGCGGCGGCCCGCGCTGCATGAGCATGCCCTTCTGGCGCGAGGACCTCTAAGGTCTTCAAGGACCCGTACAGGTCATAATACATACATCTAGCTGCCATTAGATGTCTCCCATTGGGGCGGTGCGGGTTTTCGCACCGCCCCAATCTTGTATGAGGAACGTCAACACGATTAGATGACTGCTTTTGTAAGGAGCTTGGCCATGGACATCAAGACGATTGGCGTTGAGGAATGGCTCAACGTTTGGGAGAAGAGCGCCACGTGGGACATCGCCCAGTCGACGATCTCGTCGCTCACCATGGGCGAGCTGCGCGCGCTCGATGAACAGGACGGCGCCACGTTCTACGAGCGCCTGGACCGCGAGAAGATGAACTACGGCTGGATCGAGGGCTCGCCGGAGTTTAAGGCCGAGGTTGCCAAGCTGTATCGTCGGGAGGTCAATCCCGATCACATTCTGCAGACCAATGGCTGCACGGGCGCTAACCTCAACGCCATCATGGCTGTGGTCGAGCCCGGCGACCATGTTATCGCCGAGTGGCCCACCTACGCGCCGCTCTACGAGATTCCGCGCACGCTGGGCGCCGAGGTCGAGTATTGGGAGCTTCGCGAGGAACTCGGCTGGAAGCCCGATATCGAGGAACTCAAGCGCTTGGTGCGTCCCAACACCAAGATTATCTGCATCAATAACGCATCTAACCCCATCGGTACGGTGCTCGATGCCGATATGCTCGGCCAGATTGCCGAGATCGCCCGCTCGGTGGGCGCCTACGTGCTGTGCGACGAGGTATATCTGCCGCTCGAAAACACTGAGTCCTTTATGTCGATGGTCGACGTGTACGAGAGGGCCATTGTCACCAACTCGTTGTCGAAGACCTATTCGACACCTGCGGCCCGCGTGGGCTGGGTCCTGGCCGACAAAGAGGTGTCCAACCGCATCCGTACCTATCGCGATTACACCATGATCTGCGGCGGCGTGTTCAACGATGCTCTGGCGACCTATGTGCTTGAGCACAAGGATAAGATTCTCGAGCGCAATCGCAAGATCGTGTTTGGCAACCGCGATATCGCGCAGGCTTGGATCGATACGCAGCATCGCGTTTCCTGGACGGCCCCGCAGGGCGTGTCCACCTCGTTTATCCAGCTGGATATTCCCGAGGATGACGAGGAGTTCTGCAGGCGCCTGCTGTCCGAGAGGGGAGTGCTGCTGGTCCCCGGTAGCCGTTTTGAGCTTCCCTGCGGCGCACGCCTGGGCTACTGCGCGAGCGAGGACGTTCTGCGCGAGGGCCTGAGGCTTTTGGGCGAGGCACTGGCGGAGTTCGATCGCTAGGATTCCGATGGTCTTCGGGGGCCTTATCCAAATTAGCCGAAGATAATCGAAAACGGACCCGTTTCCCTAGGGGAAGCGGGTCCGTTTTTCTATACCGAGAAGTCAAGTTGTTACAAATGGGGCCGTAAAGCGAGGCGGTATCCGCTGGGCCTTATACTGAGTTTCCGGTGAACGGTATCAAGCGTCTGGTAAACGGTAATTTATTTATCAGAAATGAATAGGACAAACTTTTTTCTGAATAAAAATGAAAATGGTTGAGACGCGGTGTGAACCGCTAATTCTATTCATAGCTTTATTGGAAATATGCAATTTGAGGATGGTTTAACAAAGTTTAGTTCCATTTGATTTTAGGATTAAAACGCGTTTAAGCACGTAAATACGCTTTATTAAGATGAAGTGTGCCATGCGTGAAGTATATGTGTATGCCGTTCACCCCCTATAAAAAACCGTTCGGGGGCAAGGTGGAAGTATGAGCTGATTTTGGATATAAATATGTCGTCAGCAATAACGCCTCACACGGAGGGGCGCTAACGAATCGGCCCTGACAAGGGCCCGAAAGAAAGGTAGGAGGCCATGACGAAAGGTCTGCACGTGCCTTCCGAGA
>CABSNL010000109.1 GCA_902479095.1 uncultured Collinsella sp.
GTGGGCTCGGAGATGTGTATAAGAGACAGGACGCCGCCAAAAACGGCGGTCTCGGCATCCGCAGACTCCATGGCATGCAGCACGCGCTCGACCGTCTGGGCATCGATATAATCGTCGGCGTCCACAAAAAAGACGGTCTCGCCCTCGGCAGCATCGATACCGGCATTTCGAGCGCACGAGACGCCCGCGTTTTCCTGGTCAATCACCAGTACACGATCGTCGGCCTGCGCGATCTGGCGCAACGCGTTCAACGAATCATCAGTCGAACCGTCGTTGACGCAGACAACCTGAATCGAGCGCTCGGACTGGGCCAACAGCGAATCGAGGCATCGCTGAATCGAGCGCGCAGAGTTGTAAACGGGGACGACAATGGTAGCTTTAGGACACGAGGCCTCTCCCATGCCGACCTACCCCCTCAGCGATTCGATGAGGAAGGCAGCAACCACGCCTGGGCCTCCAACCGAGGCGTAATACTTAGCACGCCCCAAGGCACCATCCGTCGCAAAGCTCGGATGCTCGTCAACCCAGCCCTCAGGATCTTTGAGGATAGCAGCGAGATTTGCGCGCTTCCACGGCTTGAGGTCGTCAAGCGAAAACTCCCCGGCGTCCAAGGCAGCTTGGAACTCCTTGGCCATCTGAACCAGGAACTCCTTATAGAACTTGGGCGCCAGGCGCACGTAGTTCCACATGTACGAATCGTACTTAATGAGCTGATTGAACTTGAGCATGCGCGCGACGTCATCACTTGCGTGGTCGCGGGCATAATCCTCTCGAATCCAACGCTCAATCTCGGCATACTCGGTATTGACGCAAAAGACCTTAGCCGAAGAATTGACCGAGGAATTCTCGTTGTCCTGGCGATACGACAACACGGCATCATGCAGGTAAACAGCCTTATCGGCACACGCGATAACCTTAAAGGCGAATGACGTGTCCTGAAAGGATGCCCCTGGAGTCGGCAAGAACTTGATGCCGTTGCGCTCAAGAAAATCGCGACGGTACACGGCCGACCAAATCGACGGCTTTTGCTTAAAGAACTGCGTCGTGTCGCTCGGGTGCACCGGCTTGTCGCAGTCCTTGGCCTTAAACATCTCGTGCAGCGAACGGCGCTCCTCGGGCTTGGACCAGTAGAAATCAAAGTTCGCCTTCGTAAAGTCGGCATTATTGCTATCGGCGGCCGAGACAAGCTTTTCGAGTGCGTCGGGCGCCATAAAGTCATCGGACTCCAAGATGCCAACGTACTTGCCACGCGCCATCTCCAGGCCGTGGTTCATCGAGTCGCCGTAGCCGCTGTTGGCCTTGTCGATCATCTTGACGCGCCCATCGCGCTCCATATACTCGCGGATAATCGCCGGCGAGTTGTCGGTCGACCCGTCGTTAATGCAGATGATCTCAATATCCTTGAGCGTCTGCGCCAGGGCGGAATCGAGGCACTCGCGCAGGTAGCGCTGAACATTGTAAATGGGAATAAGCAGCGACAGAACAGGGCTGCCAGAGGCGTTAGTAGACAAATGTGCTCCTTAGGAAATACCTGTCGTTTCATGGTATCAAAGGGTCAGCGCGCCAGCGGGCGTTTATATAATCTATGGAGCCTCTTGCGGGCAAAGCAGCCCCACGTCATGCGGCGGGCCCATGGCAGGTTCCTGCGTTTTATTCAAAGCTTGCCGCTAAGGTGCGTCGAGCCTTTACAATAGGACAGTCCCAAGGACGTATTCGATAGCTTCCGTGCAGCGCTCGCCCGCCGCGCGTGAAAGGATATATCTGTCTCTTATACACATCTGACGCTGCCGACGAAGCTAGA
>CABSNL010000110.1 GCA_902479095.1 uncultured Collinsella sp.
GCAGCGTCAGATGTGTATAAGAGACAGGTGTACAGTGGGTCGGCATCCTCGCCGCCGCGGGCCTTCCAGGTTTCAAAGTCGGCGGCCAGCTCCTCGTGGCTCTCGGGTAGCAAGTCGATATTGCCTGCAAAGGCCGAAGGACCGGCGTAAGGGGAGCGGAAGAAGTCCGTGGGGTTGACGGGGAGAACCTGCCAGTAGCGCATGCCCATGGCGGCCAGATGGTCGATAAAGCGACGCGTGGGCGCGCCGATCGTACCGGGCTTGCCGTCATCGGTCGGCACCGATGTGATATGGCACACAACACCCGCACCGTGATCGAGCGGCTCCTGCAGGCGCTGCTCGGCGTGGTGATAGATGATCGACGAACCCAGCGGATACAGATCGAGCGTGACCGTGCCGTTGTGGATCTCGCACTCGTGACCGCTAATCACATCGCTCGCGCATTCGCCGAGTGCCGGAATCGTCACGCGGTGTGAATTGCGCAGGCTGCGGTTGATGATAACCGTCGCGGACTCGCCTTCCTTGCCCGTGCGGTTGTATGCCAGCACCTCATCATTGAGCGCAAAGGCCTTAATTTCACCGTCGATCATAAACGGCAGCGCGCGGCGCACAGCAGATGCGTTCTTGACGATTGCGAACGTATCGAAGTCGTGCAGATCTTCCTTGGTCGGCATAGTGCGACGATTGCCCGGATCGGTGAGGCCCTCCAAGCCGTACTCGTCACCGTAATAGATAGAGGGAACGCCCGGGAACGTCATCTGCATGAGCGTCGCGAGCCAAAAACGGCTCTTGGCTAGGCCCATCGCGTTCTCGTCCAGACGCCATTTGCTGCGCTCGCACTCGGGCAGCTGCGACTCGTCGGGGCCGCCGCCGAGCACCGAGATAATGCGCGGACGGTCGTGACTCGAAAGCAGATTGAGTGCGCAAGACAGGGCCTCACGCGGATAGTTCTCGCGCAGGGTCTCGATATCCTCGGCAGCTTGATAGGCGTTTTTGTAACCCATCAAAAAGCCGATGACCATGTCGCGGAAGGGGTAATCCATGGCCGAGTCGAGCTCGGAGCCTTGAAGATAGCGACGCAGATGGCCGTAGCTGATCTTGTTGGAGGCGTCTTCCCATACCTCGCCGAGCAGCAGCGCGTCGGGCTTCTCGGCGAGCACGGCCTTTTTGATTTCGGCCAGGAAGTCATCGGATAGCTCGTCGGCCACATCCAGGCGCCAGCCGTGAGCGCCGGCACGCAGCCATTTACGAATGACGCCGTCCTTGCCCAGGAGCCGCTCGCGTACCAACTCGGAGCTCTCATTGATGGCGGGCATATTGCCCACGCCCCACCAGCAGTCGTACGAGCCGTCCTCGTGGAAATAAAACGCATCGCGCCACGGCGAATCCTCGCTCTGCCATGCGCCCACGCCGGGGTAGTTGCCGTAGCGGTTGAAGTAGATCGAATCGTCGCCCGTGTGGTTGAACACACCGTCCAGAATGATGGAAATGCCCAGCTTCTCGGCCGCCTCGCACAGCTCGGTAAAGTCCTGCTCGGTGCCCAGAATCGGATCGATCTTGGTGTAATCGGCGGTGTCTGTCTCTTATACACATCTGACGCTGCCGACGAAGCTAGAAGTGTA